>CAYXWM010000005.1:0-75262 GCA_964468805.1 uncultured Defluviitaleaceae bacterium | reverse complement strand
CCGCCGACACGAGGATTTTCAGTCCTCTGCTCTACCAACTGAGCTATCTGGGCTTGTTTGTCGATTGTCGGATATTGGTACTCCCGAGCGACAAAATGAATTATAATATATAACATATCGAATGTCAAGGTTTTTTTAAATTTTTTTTTAAAAGTTTTGGTTGAAATCAAAATAATAATATGGTAATATTCTGTATGAAAATAATTTCATGCATACCGAGCGGTTAAATTAACAATAGTTATAGTTGTGGGAGTTTTTTCTTCTATATAAGAAACAGTCCTTTATATTATAATCAAATCGGTAATTTTAAGACACCGGCAAATTTTTGCTCAATAATCTTAAATATGAAATTATCAAAATCAATTCCAATACCCGGAAACAGGAGTCTCCGACCGTTTCTTAGTATTAGGAGAATAATTATTTTAAAGGAGTATCATCAGAATGGACAAAAAAGCTATCATTGCTAAATATGGCCGCAATGAACATGACACAGGTTCACCGGAAGTGCAAGTTGCACTCTTAACAGAACGTATCAATCACCTTACAGAACATCTTAAAATCCACAAGAAAGACCACCACTCAAGAAGAGGACTTTTAATGATGGTAGGTCAACGTAAAGGCTTAATCAACTACATCAAAGCCAAAGACGTTGTAAAATACCGTGAACTGATAGCCGAATTGGGAATCAGAAAATAATCCATAAACCGTGTCAAAACGCACCATTGCCTAGCTGTGGTGCGTTAGATTTATGTATAATTTTTAAATATATGAAAAAAGGTAAATACTAGTAATAATACAAAAGCATAATTCAAAATATTAAGAATTAACCCGTCTTAATTTTTTGACAGTCTACAAAAGAATATACAGGCAAAGGAGCAGTATATGTTTAAAACCTATACAATGGATTTGGCAGGTCGCAACTTCACCGTGGAAATCGGTCGTGTTGCAGAGCTGGCAAACGGTGCTGCTATTGTTCGTTACTGTGACACGGTGGTGTTGGTAACGGCAACAGCTTCTTCAAAACCCCGTACGGGAATAGATTATTTTCCCTTGAGCGTAGATTATGAAGAAAAATTATATGCGGTGGGCAAAATACCCGGCGGTTTTATACGCAGAGAAGGTAAACCAACCGAAAAAGCCATACTTACTTCAAGATTGATAGACAGACCTATCAGACCCTTATTCCCGAAAGATTATCGCAATGATGTTTCTGTGGTTGCTACCGTTCTTTCCGTGGATCAAGATTGCAGCCCGGAAGTTGCGGCAATGATAGGTTCTTCTTTGGTTCTCTCAATCTCCGACATACCCTTTAAAGGACCAACAGCCGCTGTAAACGTAGGTATGATAGGCGATAATTTCATCATCAACCCTACTGCGGACGAACGTGAAAAATCAAAGTTAAGCTTGACTGTAGCCTCAACATCAGAAAAAGTTATGATGATAGAAGCCGGTGCAGATGAACTTACCAATGAACAAATGTTTAACGCCATTATGTTTGCTCATGAGCAAAACAAAAAAATTATTGAATTTATCAATAAAATAGTAGCGGAAGTCGGTCTTGAAAAATCCGGTTACGAAGAAGCCGCCGTACCCTATGACTTATATAATGAAGTAACTGAATATATTACTCAACCCCGTATGGAAGAAGCAGTATTCACCGACAGAAAACAAGAACGTGACTTAAAAATGCGTGAGCTTACCGATGATGTAATGAATAACCTTCTTCCCAAATTAGCACAAAACGGAGAAGCCGATTACGAACAATTAATCAACGATGCAATTTATAAATTCGAAAAAGAAACCGTTCGTAAAATGATTTTGCGTGATCGCAAGAGACCGGACGGCAGAGGCATGGACGAAATACGTCAGCTTCAATCCGAAATAGATATTTTGCCCAGAACTCACGGTTCTGCTTTGTTTAAAAGAGGTCAAACTCAAGTTCTTACAGTTACAACTTTAGGCTCCATGGGCGAAGTACAAAAATTGGACGGCTTGGACGTACTGGAAGAAACCAAACGCTATATGCACCACTACAACTTCCCAAGCTATTCCGTAGGCGAAACCAAACCTTCAAGGGGTCCCGGTCGTCGTGAAATCGGTCACGGTGCCTTGGCAGAACGTGCCTTGTTGCCGGTTATTCCTTCAGAAGAAGAATTTCCCTATGCTATCCGCTTGGTTTCCGAAGTATTAAGCTCCAACGGCTCTACTTCCCAAGCCAGCGTTTGTGCCAGCTCTCTTTCCTTGATGGCTGCCGGCGTACCCATTAAACGTCATGTTGCTGGAATTTCCGTTGGTCTTGTTACGGGAGAATCCGATAAAGATTTCGTATTATTAACAGATATTCAAGGTCTTGAGGACTTCTTCGGCGATATGGACTTTAAGGTGGCAGGAACAGAGCAAGGTATAACCGCCATTCAAATGGACATTAAAATCGACGGCTTAACTTCCGAGATTATCCAACAATCTCTTGATCAAACATATACTGCCAGAATGCATATATTACAAGAGATAATGGCTAAAACCATTGATGCTCCCAAAGAGCAAATATCTGTTTATGCTCCGAAAATTTCCCTTGTTATTATTCATCCCGAAAAGATGTCTGAAGTTATCGGTGCCAGAGGTAAGGTTATCAAACGTATTATGGAAGAATCCGGCGTTGATAAAATCGATACCGAGGACGACGGTAAGATATTTGTATCTGCTGCCGATGAGAAAAAAGTTCAAAAAGCCGTAGATATGATTAATGCCATCGCTCATGATCCTCAACCCGGTGCAATTTATTCCGGCAGAGTTACCAGAATAATGACTTTCGGTGCCTTTGTTGAAATAGCCCCGGAAAAAGAAGGACTTGTTCGCATTTCTCAATTGGCTAACGAACGTATTAAACAGGTTGAGGACGTTGTAAAAGTCGGCGATGTTATAACCGTTAAGGTTCTTGAAGTGGATGCTCAAGGCAGAGTCAATCTCTCTCGCAAGGCTTTATTAAATGAAAAAAAATAAATTGATGTTTTAAATAACCCCAAAATTTTATTTCCGGAAACCCACAGTTGTGGGTTTCTTAAATCACGGGGATATTTTTTTGCATACAATATTGTAAGGGACGAAAACCCATTTATACTTAATTGCATAAGGAATAGTAACAAAAGCTATTTTTCGCAAACGGTTCTCTTTTGCGTTTTTATGATATAAAACCGGTCGCTCACCACTACGAATATACGCTTTTGTTACTACTTAACTCGAAATTAAGTATATAATTCAAAATAAGTTTACAAATATTATAGCTTTTATTACCCGGACAAATGATATAGAATTGATTTAGCTTCACATGCTTTACATAAGAAAATCACTCTCTATATTCAAACAATTTGTATCAGAAAGAAGGAAGCTATGTATAAAATAATACAACTGTCTAACGGCGTAAGAGTCGTTATGGAAAAAATACCTTATTTACGCTCCATAGCCTTCGGCTTATGGGTCAAAAGCGGTTCAAGAAACGAAAATAAACATAATAACGGGATTTCCCACTTTATAGAGCACATGTTGTTTAAAGGCACGAAAAAGCGAAGTGCAAAAGATATAGCTGACGAAATGGACGCCATAGGCGGTCAAATTAATGCCTATACCTCAAAAGAATATACCTGCTATTACACAAGAACTTTAGACACTCATATGCCCATAGCAATTGACGTTTTGGCGGATATGTTTTTTAATTCTTTGTTTGAGAGTACGGAAATTGAAAAGGAATTGAACGTTATCCTTGAAGAAATCAATATGTATGAAGATACTCCCGAAGAACTGGTTCATGATTTGATGCATTATAATATCTGGTCTGACGATACTTTGGGATTTTCTATTTTGGGTACAGAAAACAGCATAAAATCCTTTGATAACAAAACCTTTAAAAAATATCATAAAGAAGCCTATTCTCCCGAAAATACAGTTATTTCAATAGCCGGCAACTTCTCCGAAGCGGAAACAATTGAACTCATAGAAAAATATTTCGGAAGCTATACAAGTCAAGACAATGAAAAACAAATTATTTCTCCTCCAAAATATCATGCATCCGTAGCCACAAAAGAAAAAGACATAGAGCAAATCCACATGGTTATGGGTTTCCCAAGTATTCCTCTGGGTTCTGACGATACTTATGCCATGGTTATTTTAAATACAGTTTTGGGCGGCGGTATGAGTTCACGCTTGTTTCAATCCATAAGGGAAGAACACGGACTGGTATACTCCATTTATTCTTATAATTCAAGTTATTCGGACACAGGTCTCTTTTCAATATACGCCGGACTGAATCCAAATCAAACTCAAAATGTATTCGGACTGATTACAAAAGAAATAAAAGGATTATTTACAAATAAAATTACAAGTTCCCAACTGGTTAATACTAAAGAACAAATAAAAAGCAATTATCTCCTAAGTCTGGAAAGCTCGGCTTCAAGAATGAATTCCATCGGAAAAAATATGCTGATGTTAAACAGAATTATTAGCCCGGAAGAGCTAATCGAAAAAATAGACTCTGTTTCTTTGGATAGAATTTACATTTTGGCAGAAAAAATATTTAATTTCGATAATCTAAGCCTTACGGCAGTAGGCAACCTAGACGGAATTAATTTTAAGGATATGGTTTTAAATGTGTGACACTTTAAGAATAGTACGTTGCGAGGATGCGGCTGATTTACCCCTACCTCAATATATGACCAAACAAGCCGCAGGAATGGACCTATATGCCAATGTTCATGAACCTACGCCCATTCTGCCCGGTGAATATAAGCTCATACCCACAGGTATAAAAATCGCATTGCCTGAAAACTACGAAGGACAAATTCGCCCCAGAAGCGGTTTGGCATTAAAACATGGGCTTACCATGCTTAATTCTCCCGGTACTATAGACGCGGATTATCGAGGAGAAATCAAAGTCATACTCATTAATTTGGGAAAAGAAACCTTTATCGTGGAGCGTGGTATGCGAATTGCTCAGATGGTAATATCCAAAGTATATCAACTTGAACTCACAGAAGTAAATGAACTGGACGAAACCCAACGAAACGACGGTGGTTTCGGTCATACAAAAATTTGATTTAAAAAAGCCGGATGGAACTTTGGTTTCCTTCCGGGCTTTATATTATAAAAATATCCGGTTATACTTAATTGCTTGTAAATATTCCTTATGCAATTAAGTATAAATATACCGGTCGGAGGTTAACATAAATCCTATGCAACAGAATAATTTCCATGCGGAAATGCAAAATATATTATCAACAGTAACAGAAATAAACCCCTATAACAATCCGCTTATAGGATTGGAAAATTACTCCAGTGAAATGACTATCTCACAGGTAATTAAATATTTTGAGCGTAAGGGTATATATTTTACCAAGACTATGATACAAAATTACGTGAGAATAAATGTACTTCCGCCGCCGGCAGACAAGCGGTTTTATACCAAAACCCACCTTGCTATGCTTGTAATCATAGATGCTTTAAAAAACCATTTTTCCTTGGATGAAATTAAACAAACATTTTTACCCATTTATAATGACACCAACCTTTTGGATCAAATATTGTCCATGTATTTAAGTTTACATAACCAAGCCATAAGTCAATGGAAAGCCGACTTGCCGGAAATTGCCTCTGAGTGCAATAACGAAATAGAAAAACAAGTACAATCAATCCCGGCTCTTTATTTTATAACTGTACTTTTAATGGCACAGTCAGCCGCCGCAAAAGTGATTGCACAACATCTGATAAAAAATTCTTTTGACCGGTAATATTATGTTGATTATATAAGCCATGCTAAAGTTATTTATTTGTCTTTTTATTCCTTCTTGATTGTTTTATGTAAAAAGAAAACTACAGCATTTAATAAAAATTTCTTTTTGAGCAATAATAAAGGTATCCTATGTTTATTAAACATAGTGACATTCAAAAGTAATTTCGACGGTTTACGGAAATCAATGATTGCCGCAAACTGCCGAGTTAAATGCTGAAGGAGGAAAATACATGAGATCAAGACCACTTGATTGGACAGCTTTAACGCTGGTTATAATCGGTGCCATCAACTGGGGACTTATCGGATTTTTCCAATTCGATTTGGTCGCTACCATCTTCGGTGGTATGGAATCATGGGTAAGTAGGGTTGTGTATGCTCTGGTTGGTTTGGCCGGCTTATACTGCTTGAGCCTGTACGGACGTATACATGACGAAGTTGTAGAAGATAGGCATGAAATTTAACTGAACCGCTTTTAATGCAGTATAAATTATAGGAAGTCAGATTTTGTTGTTAAAAATTTGACTTCCTATCTTATATGTATTAAACTCTACATATAATTAAAAGTGAACCCATAAATCAGATATTTTGAAATAATTTTCCCGTATTTACGGCATAAAAACCATATAAAATTGTTCCCAATTTAATGGAAATAACTTACTGCTCAAGTTGCTCCGCTTCTTCCAACACACGTTAAAATAATGTTTTTTCAAGATTATTTGACAAGGTTTAATTTCCGGTTTATAATTCATACTTTAATACACTAAATCACCGCAGTGCCGGTACTAAATAAAGAAGGTAGTGTATCATGAAAAACAACAAACTTCACAGCCCTTGCGGCGTAACGGACTATTTACCCTTGGAATACAGCCAAAAGGCGGAAATCGAAAGCCGTATTATGGAAGTATACAGAAGCTACGGCTACGAAACCGTTTCCACGCCTACTTTCGAGTACATGGAAGTATTTGACGGCAAAGGCAGTATCAGCGAAAAGCAAATGTATAAATTTATGGACAGAAACGGTGCCATTATGGCTCTGCGTTCGGATATGACCTTACCCATAGGGCGTATAGCCGCTACAAATTACAGCGATACCGATATACCCCTGCGTTTTAGCTATTTGGGTAATGCTTTTAGGCATAACTTGGATTATCAAGGTAAGCTTTGCGAGTTTACACAAGCCGGCATAGAACTTATAGGCGTAAATTCCCAAGAAGCCAATGCGGAAGTTATTGCTGTGGCAATAAAAAGCCTTTTGGCAAGTGGGTTATCGGATTTTCGCATAGATATAGGACAGGTTCAATTTATCACCGGGCTTTTGGAAGAAACCGGTTTTGACGCCGAAAAGCAACTCACTATTAAAAATCACCTTATAGCCAGGGATTTTGTTGCCATAGAGGAAATAGTCAACGATTCCAATTTACCCTACAGCACTTTAAGACTGTTCCGAGAATTACCTCTTCTTATAGGAAACGAAACTATTTTGGACGAAGCCATGACCGGCAATTTAAACCAAAAATCTCGAGAGGCTCTGGAAAGCCTTAAAAAACTGTACGAATTAATTAAAAATTACGGTTTGGAACAATACATACAATTTGATTTAAGCATGGTTGGTAATTTGGATTATTATACAGGCATTATTTTCAGAGGTTATACCTACGGAACCGGTTTTTGGGTTGTGGACGGTGGACGTTATGATACTGTATTGTCACAATTCGGAACGGATTTGCCATCTGTGGGTTTTGCAATAGAAATCAACGATTTAATGTCAGCCCTGGCATATCACCAACAACTTCACCAAGAGCAAAAAACCAAGCTTTTACTGATTTATACAGAGGATACCGCAAAACAGGCCTTGTCTTATGCGGACAGAATGCGTAAAAGTGGTGAAATTATAGAAAACAGCTTGTTCGGCGAAGATTTGACCGAAAATTTAGCTTACGCAAAATCAAAAGGGCTTGAAGTCCTTTATTTCAAAGATGCCGCCACCGTCCAACGTATAGATTCGGCAACGGGTACGGTTATAGGAGGTATTTAACTTGAATTATTTAACTTTTGCACTGGCAAAAGGCCGCTTGGCCAAGGATTCAATGGCTATCTTGGCAAACATAGGGGTCAAATGCCTATATGAAGACGGTTCAAGAAAGTTGATTTTTGCCAATCACGATGAGGGTTACAAATTCTTCTTACCCAAAGCCAGCGATGTTCCTACTTTTGTGGAATACGGTGCGGCTGATATAGGAATAGTAGGTAAGGATACCTTGCTTGAGGAACGCCGAAATTTATGCGAATTGGTAGATTTGGGCATAGGCAAATGCAGAATGGTTGTGGCAGGTATGCCGGAAACCAATACCAACCAACACAACCTCCGTGTAGCTACAAAATACCCAAACATCGCCTCGGATTATTTTTTCCAACAAAAGAAGCAGACTGTTGAAATTATTAAATTAAACGGCTCTGTGGAATTGGCTCCCATGGTAGGCTTGGCGGATGTAATCGTGGATATAGTGGAATCCGGCGTTACCCTAAAAGAAAACGGCTTGGTGGTATTGGAAGAAATTTGCCAAATTTCCGCTCGATTGGTGGTTAACCGGGTCAGCATGAAATTAAAACACGAGCAAATTTCCAAAATCATTCGAAATCTTAAAGCAGAAATGGAGAAATCCAATGATTGATACAACCCAATACAATGAACAGGACTTAGCAAAAATAAAACAACGTTCCGCTGAAACAAACGAAACTACATTTCAAGAGGTTAAGGCTATAGTCAATGACGTAAAAACACGTAAAGACCAAGCCTTGTTCGAATATACGCAACGTTTTGACGGCTTCGCCATAGACGCTTCCAATATAAAAGTAACGCCGGAAGAAACAGAAGAGGCTTTAAAACAAGTTTCAGCCCGTGAAATCGAAATAATAAAACGAGCCTCTCAACGCATACGTCAATTCCACGAGCAACAAAAAAACAACTCCTGGATTGACGTTAAAAACCAAGGCGAAATTTTGGGACAATTGATATTACCCATGGAAAACGTGGGGCTTTATGTGCCGGGCGGTAAGGCGGCATATCCTTCAACAGTGCTTATGAATGCAGTGCCTGCCCAAATTGCAGGGGTATCCAGAATTATAATGACTACCCCGGCAAATTCGGAAGGTAAAATAAATCCCTATACCTTGGCAACGGCATCAGTACTGGGTATTACGGAAATCTATAAAGTAGGCGGAGCCCAAGCGATTGCGGCTTTGGCATACGGCACGGAATCGGTACCCAAGGTAGATAAAATCGTAGGCCCGGGAAATATTTATGTTGCTTTGGCAAAACAAGCAGTTTTCGGTCAGGTAAGCATAGACTCCGTTGCGGGACCAAGCGAAATTACCATTATAGCTGATGAAACTGCAAATCCCGGGTTTGTGGCGGCGGATATGCTTTCTCAAGCAGAGCATGATCCTCAAGCCAGTTCCATATTGATAACCCCTGACAAAAAACTGGCTTTAGCTGTAAAACAGGAATTAATCAATCAGACAGCCAAGCTGGAACGGAAAGAAATTATCGAGCAATCTCTGCGTAATTTCGGTTTAATTTTATTGGTAAACAATATAGAAGAAGCTGTTGAAGCCGCAAACAAAATAGCCCCGGAACACCTGGAAATTTGCACTCAAGCACCTTTTGACCTGCTTCCTATGATTAAAAATGCCGGTGCAGTATTTTTGGGACATTACACTCCCGAACCGCTGGGCGATTACATGGCAGGGCCAAATCACGTTTTACCCACATCCGGAACGGCAAGATTCTTTTCCGCCTTGGGCTTAGACGACTTTGTAAAGAAAACCTCCGTTATTTCCTTTAACAAACAAGCCTTGCAGGCTCTTGCGGCTGATGTTATAGATTTTGCAAACGCTGAGGGCTTAACCGCTCATGCAAATGCCGTGCGAATCAGAACGGAATAAGTTTACCATAAATATATTATGTAATCTATTCCGGTTATAATTTAAGAGGTGATAGCATTGAGGTCGGTAAAAGATTTAATACGCAAGGATTTGCTGGGTTTTGAACCTTACAATGAGCAGTTTATGCCTTGTAAATATAAATTAAATGCAAATGAAAGTCCTTATAACGTTACGGATTTTGTAAAGAAGGAAATGTTGAACTGGTTAGAAAAGGAGTCATCCTTTAATATCTATCCCGATTCGGACAGTACCCAATTACGTGAGTCTCTTGCAGAATTTTGGGGTCTTTCTGCAGAAAATTTTATTTGCGGTGTAGGCTCTGACCAAGTAATTGATTTTATTACGAAGGTATTTATAGAAAACGATGACATAATAGTAATACCTACGCCTACTTTTTCCATGTATGCCTTGACGGGAATTATTAACCGAGCGAAAATAGTCAAGGTGGACTGTGATTATAATATTAATCCAAGGGAATTAATAGATACGGTTAAGCAAAACAATGCAAAAATTCTTTTCCTATGCAATCCCAATAACCCAACAGGCACGGAAATTTCTCGGGATGCCATTATGGAAATTCTCCATAATGTGGATTGTACGGTGGTTTTGGACGAGGCATACGGTGAATTTTCTGATTTTAGCTTAATTCCCTTGGTAAATAATTACGAAAACCTCATAGTCCTGCGAACCTTTTCAAAGGCTTACAGCCTTGCCGGAATACGTGTGGGTTACGGGGTAGGCGGAAAAAATATAATAAATGCTGTAAATATAGTTAAAACCCCATATAACCTACCCTCTTTTTCGGAAAAAATCGCAATCCTTGCCTTAAAGGACAACAAAGAATATAGACACCGCATAGATTATCTGAATAAGCAGAGAGATATATTATTTGAAAACTTAAAGGAAATTTCTTGGTTAAAAGTATATCCCTCAAAGGCAAACTTTTTATTTATAAAATCCGAGAAAGAAGTTTCTCATATTTTAGAGGAAAAGGGTATACTTATAAGAAGATTCCCCAAAACTCAAGAGTATTCGGAAACCTTAAGAATTACGGTGGGAACGGCAGAACAAAACGAAGAAATATTAAAAATTTTCCGGGAGCTGTAACCTATGACCATAAGCCGCAGTGCCTTTTTTGAAAGAAATACTGAAGAAACCAAAATAAAGCTGGATTTGAATATTGACGGTACAGGAAAAAGCAAAGTCGAAACAGGCATAGGATTTTTTAATCATATGCTGGTCTTGTTTGCAAAACACGGCTTCTTTGACTTGGATTTGGAAGTAAAAGGCGATTTGTATGTAGACACTCATCATACCGTTGAAGACGTGGGTATAGTTTTGGGAAAGGCTATAGCAAAGGCTTTGGGCGATAAGGCAGGCATAAAACGCTACGGAAACGCCTCAATTCCCATAGACGAAGCACTTTCCACCTGTGTTTTGGATATTTCGGGACGTCCCTTTCTAAATTTTGACGTTAAATTTTCCGTGCCTCGTATAGGCGAGTTGGATACGGAGATGATAGAGGAATTTTTCAGGGCTATAAGTGTACACGCCGGACTGACCATACATATCTTTACAAGTTACGGTTCAAACAATCACCATATTGCCGAGTCCATATTCAAAGCCTTTGGACATTCTCTGTCCCAAGCTTGCACCATAGACCCTAGGATAACCGGGGTACTATCTACAAAAGGAATGTTGGAATAATGTCTGTAGGAATAATAGATTACGGTATGGGAAATTTACGTTCCGTGCAAAAGGCCTTTGAGTTTTTGGGATACAAGGCGGAAATTATTACCTCTGCCAAAGAAATACTCTCCTCAGAGAAATTGGTCTTACCGGGCGTGGGTGCCTTTGCCGATGCCATAGAGGTAATAAGAGCTATAGAACTTGACAAGGCTATAAAAGAAGCCTTGGAACGGGACAAGCCTTTTTTGGGAATCTGTCTGGGAATGCAGTTGCTCTTTGACGTTAGTTTTGAAAACGGCGAATACGAAGGTCTGGGAATTTTGCCCGGGGAAATTCGCAGCTTAAAAGAAGTCGCACCCAATGAAAAAATTCCGCATATAGGTTGGAACTCCTTGGATTTCGTTAATGAATCCGTTTTGTTTAAAGGTCTGCCCCAGCCGTCCTATACCTATTTTGTGCATTCTTATTTTTTAAAAACTTCGGCACCCATAGTTACCGCAACCACTTTTTATGGCAATAATATACAGGTAGCCGTTGAGAAAAACAATATTTTTGCCTGTCAATTTCATCCCGAGAAAAGCGGTAAAATCGGATTAAAAATACTGGATAATTTCGGAGGAATAGGTCATGCAGATTTATCCTGCAATTGATATTATAGACGGAAAATGCGTTAGGCTTGTTCAAGGCAAATTCGATGCAAAAACCGTATACGGAGACAACCCGGCAAAAGTAGCGGCCGACTGGGAAAGAATGGGTGCAACGTTCATACATATAGTGGATTTGGACGGAGCAAGAAAAGGCTGCGGTCATAATATTTCTACTATAGAAGAAATATTAAAGTCCGTCTCCGTTCCCATACAAGTTGGCGGCGGCATACGCACCATGCAGGATATAGAACGTATGCTGAACTTGGGTGTAAGCCGAGTTATCTTGGGAACAACCGCAATTAAATCTCCCGAAACGGTTAAGGAAGCTGTTGAAAAATTCGGTGATAAAATTGCCGTGGGTGTTGATGCCGTAAACGGAAAAGTTGCTATTTCCGGCTGGGAAGAAACCAGCAGTTGTTCAGCCTTGGACATTTGCAAAGAAATGTCCGCAATGGGTATAAAAACCATAATTTACACCGATATTTCCAAAGACGGTATGATGAGCGGACCTAATGTGGAAGCCACAGAAGAACTTGTCAAGGCAATCGGAGACAAGACAAATATTATAGCCTCCGGCGGAGTTTCTTCAACCGCTGATCTGGATGCTTTAAAGACTATAAAAGTCCACGGTGCCATAGTGGGAAAAGCACTTTATACCAATGCATTAAAACTTGATGAAATTATAAAGAACTATGAATTGTCATAAAAACATTATATAATAAATTATAAATAGTTTTTTTAGTGATTTTAAGGAAACTTCTTCTCCGGAAAATAGTTTCCTAAATCTTTGTGTTTAAAAATTTCATTCTTAACAAGAGGTTAATATGAATTACGATAGTCACTCTCCCGAAAATACCTATAGTATTGCCTTTGAAATGGGTCGTGTCGCAAAAAAAGGCAGCATTTTTTGCCTTTACGGTGACTTGGGCAGCGGTAAAACCGCGTTTGTAAAGGGTTTTGCCGCCGGCTTGGGCATAGAGCAAATGATAGTCAGCCCAACCTTTACCATAGTTAACGAATATTATAGGGATAACCTTTCCTTTTATCATTTTGATGTTTACAGAATTAATTCGGTAGACGAACTTGAGGAAACCGGATATTTCGAAATAATTCGCTCCGATTCCATAGCAGTAATCGAATGGGCAGAATTGATACAAGAAGTTATCCCGGATCATGCCATTTGCATCTATATTTCCAAAGACCTGTCAAAAGGCGAGGACTATCGTAGAATAGAGGTAAAGAACGTTGAAAATATTAGCCGTTGATACAACAGGTTCCGTAGCCGGAGTGGCTCTATTGGACGATAACCTTACCATTGCCGAATTTTCAACCAATTTCAAACAGAATCACTCCGTTACATTAATGCCACTAATTGAAAGCTTGTTGAAAAGCGTTGAAACCGGCTTGGACGAAGTGGATTATATAGCTGTCGCAAGCGGTCCCGGGTCTTTTACGGGACTAAGAATAGGTTGTGCTACCGCAAAAGGTCTGGCACACGGATGCGGTAAACAAATTATCCCGGTACCTACCTTGGATGCCCTTGCTTACAACCTTTGTTTGACAGAGGGATTGGTTATACCCATAATGGATGCAAGACGTAATCAAGTATATACAGCAATTTACAGCTATGAAAACGGAGAGCAAGTTCGCCTGACCGATTATTTGGCAGAGGATATTGTAAAGTTGGCAGAAATGGTTAAAGCATACAATAAACCGGCTGTGTTTTTGGGTGATGCAATTTTTCCATACAAATCGGTGTTGGAGGAATACGGGTTTAAAGTTGCTCCAAATCATATGAACATGCAACGTGCGGCAAGCGTAGCTTCATTGGCTTTGAAAATGACAGATAAAGCTGTAAGCTATCATGATTTTAAGCCCTTCTATTTGAGATTGTCTCAAGCGGAACGCTTATTACAAGAAAGCGAAAGGGAGTCCTTATGAAAATTCTGCCCATGGACGAAAGCCATATTGAAGAGGTCTATAATATAGAGCTGGACTCATTTTCCATACCATGGACAAAAGACGACTTAATTAAAGAAGTAACAACGAATAAATTGGCTATATATGTGGTTGCTGTGGATAATGATAAAGTAGTGGGATACGGCGGTATGTGGCATGTTGTAACCGAAGGGCATATTACTAACATAGCTGTCTCAGAAGAATATCGCAAAAAAGGCGTAGGTACAGCAATCCTTCAGGAACTAATCAAAATAGGCTTAGAAAAAGAAATGATAGGAATAACCCTGGAAGTACGTGTAAACAATCAAGCCGCAATTCGGCTTTATACAAAACACGACTTTAAAGTAGAAGGGTTAAGAAAGAATTACTATTCGGATACTAAAGAAGATGCTATAATAATGTGGAGAGTACTGAATACTTTTGAGGAATAACGAGACTTTGTTTCGTTATTTTTAGTTAAATATATCTTTAAAATTTAAGGGACACTTTCTAAAAAGTGTCCCTTAAAAATTTTTGCACAGACTATCTAATAGGCTCGGTAGGCTTACTTGCATTTTCCCATTCATCGAAGCCCTTCATAACAGCATCATAAGTATCGTAACTGATCTTTGGCAATTTGTCTTTACCGCCCCACATATCTTCTACTTCTTTAAATCCCTTTTCTACAGCATTACGCAAAGTCTCGATTTTTTTTGGGTCACCACCGGAGATAGCTTTGGCAAATCCCAAAATTCGCTCGGAGGTCTTTTTAACTCCGTAATAACCGTCCTCAGCAATATCCTTTTTGGCTTGTAAACGAGTTTCCTCGTCGATTTCTACCATAACGTCTTTACCGTTATATACTTTGTTGAGAAGGTCATCGTATTCAACTGCGGCGTCCCTACCGGAGGCCACTGCATTTCGCTTTGCTTGTTTTTGAAGCAATCCTTCCAGTAATCTTCTGAAGGACGATGCTTGATTTTCGCTTTCTTTAATTAGCCGTTCAACTTCTTTTCTGTCCACGGGATAATTATCTTTTGGCTTTTTGGTTTCCCCGGACTCATATACAGCCGCATTGTTCTTTATTGTACCGGTTGTTCCGGTATTTTGTTGGGTTTGTGCTTGAGTGGTACTTTTGTCCGCAGCTGTGGTATTGTTGGCTGAAACGGTGCCGCCGGTTTGCACGGTATTGTTAATATTGTTTACTTCCATCTAACTCACCTCTTTTACTAATCTTCGTACACTTAAATGTATATCGTCATAACCAATATATTACTTTACATTTTCCGGTAACTGCAATAAAACCTTAATAATTTTACTTCTTTTACGGTATAATAAAACCATCAACTTTATCTTACTTTTTTTACCGGAGTTTGCAATTATTTTACTGTCAATTAATATAATATAGAAAGAGTTATAGGAGTGAAAAGCGATGAGTTACGATATGTACAAATTTGAGTTAATGCCATTGCCATATGATTACTCGGCGTTGGAGCCGTATATAGATACAAAAACCATGCAAATCCACCACGACCGCCATCTTCAAACTTATGTGGACAATCTTAACGCAGCTCTGTCGGGTTATCCCGAATACCAAAGCTGGACTTTGGAAAAACTCATACGCCATTCCAACTGGTTGCCGGACGAGATTCGGACAAAGGTCAAAAACAATGCCGGAGGCGTTTATAATCATAATTTTTATTTTAATAACCTGTCTCCAAACAAAGCTTCCCAACCTACGGGTGCTCTGGCCGATGTCATAAATTCCGTGTTCGGAAATTTTGAAAATTTCAAGGAAGCCTTCAAGAAACAAGCCTTGGCCGTTTTCGGTTCAGGTTATGCTTGGCTTGTTGTAGATAAGGATAATCAATTAAGAATAATAACTACCGCCAACCAAGACACTCCCTTAACCCTGGATGCTTGTCCCGTAATGACCATAGACGTTTGGGAACATGCTTATTATCTAAAGCATTACAACAAACGTGCGGATTATATAGATGATTGGTTCAACGTCGTGGACTTTGATAAAGCACTTGAAAATTATAATGCTTGCTATGCAGCAGAGTAGTAACAGAATAATTGCTGAAAAAGTGGAACCTAAATAATTGATTTGCAAAGGTTTTCGCCTTGTATTTTTACAAGGTAGATTAAGTTTAAACAACTACCGAGATTACGGTGGTTTGATACAACCCGAAAGGGCTAATAGCGAAAAATAAATTCCGGGCCGCCAATGCGGCCTTTTTAAATTAGAATATTAAAAATTAAGTTCTTGAATATAATCCTCCGTTAGTTAACCATAATATTATTATGTAAATATAGTTGCCGAAACAATTTAGATATAAGTTGGATCAGAATTATTTGTGTAAAACAGAAGACTAATTTACCCGGTTAGGTGTATTTTCCTGTATTTTGATAACATTATAAAAAAGCCTATAAATACAGTGTTTTATTAGTAAAAAACCTTATAATACTATTCGTTAAAGTAATCTTTTGTGAATAATTATAAAAATATAACTTTCCGGATTGCTAAATCGTTATCCTATTCCAAAACTATTTGCATTTGCAAAATATCTTCTACTCCATATTTATGTGTAGTTCTTCCGTTCAAAAATTTCCATATCAAATAAGATAAAAGAGTCTATAATGTACATAAATAATTACTGCGTACCTCAAAACAATGAGCCTCTGTGAGATTCAATGGAATTGTATTAATAATACATTCCTAAGATTAAGTTTAATCTATTTAATCACACAGGCATCCGAAAAACATCCTTATTTCATTCGGATTGACAGAATCTTAGTTTTTGGGTATAGTATTATACTTACCGTATCGGATATAGAGCAATTAAATATAGAGTAATCATATATAGAACAATCATATACAGAAGGAGACGGAATTTTGAAAGAAGTATTATTGGTGAAGTACGGAGAAATTGCATTGCGTGGAAAAAATCGTCATCTTTTTGAACGCAGACTGATGGACAGGATTTTAACAAAGATAGGTGACGGTTATAAGGTAACCAGAGAGCAGGGCAGATTATTAATCGAGTGCTACAATGAAAAATTTGATTATGACCGGGTTGTCCCAAAGTTGCAGACGGTTTTGGGTATAGTGGGAATTTGCCCTTGCATAATGACTGAAGATTTAAATATATCTAATTTGCAAGTTGTTGCATTGGATCTGGTAAAAAAACAATTGGGTAATTCGCCCTTTACTATAAGAGTGGAAACTCGGCGTGCAGACAAACGCTATCCCTTGACTTCTAATGAAGTTTCGGCTTTGGTTGGAGGATACATAATCCACGGGGTTGATAACGGCAAGGTGGATTTACATAACCCAACTTTATTGCTGCAAGTGGAATTGCGAAACAATGCCTACATATATACGGAAAGTTTTAAAGGACCCGGAGGCTTACCTGAGGGATGCAGCGGTAAGGGGTTATTGTTGTTATCCGGAGGATTGGACAGTCCTGTTGCCGGTTATCTTATGGCAAAACGCGGGGTTGCCGTTTCGGCTGTTTATTTTCATTCACCGCCCTATACATCGGAGCGTGCCAAAGAAAAGGCAATAGATTTGGCTAAACGACTTTCCGCGTTTACGGGAAATATTTCCCTTAGTATAGTTCCTTTTACGGACATACAGCTCTATTTAAACAAAAGCGTTCCGCCGGAAAAGTATGTAATTTTGCAAAAGAGAGTTATGCTAACTATAGCTGAAAAGATAGCCGAAAAGGAAAATTGCCAATGCCTGATTACCGGTGACTCCATAGGGCAGGTTGCAAGTCAGACAGTTCCGGGAATTTATGCCATAGATACAGCAGTAACCATTCCGGTCATGAGACCCCTCTGCGGATTGGATAAATTGGAAATAGTAAACATAGCAAAATCTATCGATACATATGAAATTTCAATAAGACCGTATGAGGATTGCTGTACCAACTTTATTCCGAAACACCCGGAAACCAAACCAAAGGCTTCAATAATTCAAAGTATTCACAGTCAGCTGGAGGATATTGATGAACTGGTTGAAACTGCAATAAAAAATATAGAAATATTGCAGATTTCATAATTTAAAAAGATATATACTAATTCCTTTTAAGTTGAAGGACAATAATAATTGTTTTTTCCTTGAACCGTTGGAAAAAATTCAATTATTTTTGTCCTCTGTTTAAAAAGGAATCAGTATAACTCTTCTTAATCAAAAAGACCGAGGGTAACTTTTCTTGAATAGCTACCCCGGTCTTTTGCAATTATCTTATAATGAATTTCTTAATCAACTAATTGTTCCGGAAACAATAATTTATAGGCATTTTTCCAAAGTATTTTTTCTTGTTCCTCCGGTGTTAAATCAAGACTGAGGAACAGCTCCAGTTCTTCTTTGTGACCTGCCAAGGGGTAGTCCGTTCCGAACAATATCCTATCTACACCGTGACTTTTTATTATATGTTCCGCCAATTTTTTGTCCATACAACGAACGGCACTGGAGGTATCCAAATAAACATCTCTGCCAAACAAACACTTTTCCGCTTCATGCCAGCGGAGATAACCCCCAAGATGTGCTCCGATAAAAGTGATATTGGGAAATTCGTCCATTACGTTGGCAAGACGTATGGGAGATGAACTGTCCCTTACCTCGTCGCCCAAATGCATTAATATAGGAAGAGACTTGTCCACATAAGAGTAAATTCTGTGCATCCGCTTGCTGTCTATATCAAAGTCCTGAAAATCGGAGTGAAATTTTATGCCCCTAAGACCCAGGCTTTTTATTCTGTCAATTTCATTTTCAATGTCAGGATAATCAGGATGTAAGGTGCCGAAACCCACAACTCTGCTGTCGCCCAATTTACTTGCAATAAAGTTATTAATACTTTCAACTTGCGAAGGCTTTGTTGCAGTGGAATGTATTACTATCTTATCTACGTTAATTTCCGCTGCACTTTCCATAAGCTTATCAAAAACTGCACTGTGTGTTATGGGCATACTATAATAATTGCTTAAAAAGTCAACTGCCTGAGGTTCAACTTTTTGCGGAAAAATATGTGCGTGAAAGTCTACAATTTTCATAATAACCTTCATTTCTTATATATAAATTTGTTTTATTAAGTCTCTTGGAAATATTCGAAATTATAATAGATATTTTTTCCTTAAATAAAATAAATTCTGCATTTGCAGAACATTGTTAAAGTTTTTATTGACATTTTTATAATCAAGTGATAAAACTATTTCATAATTAATAAGGAATTTACAATTGATTTTCGGTGTGGCCGGAAAAGGAGTCGAGGAGTAATTTTGAGAGAGTTGTTTGTCATTTTTCTGGCATTTACCAAAATAGGAGTTCTAACTTTCGGTGGCGGTTACAGTATGCTACCTCTAATTCAAAAGGACTTGGTAGAAAAACGCAATTGGATTACTGAGCAAGAAGTCATGGACTTTTTTGCTCTCAGTCAATGTATACCGGGAATAATAGCCGTTAATACTGCCATGTTTATAGGAAATAAGATAAGGGGTAGGAGCGGTCTGATATTTGCGGCGTTGGGTATAATTTTTCCCTCTATAGTAATTATTATTTTTGTGGCTATGTTTTTTAACAGCTTTATGCAATTCGAAGCGGTCAAATACGCCTTTAACGGAGTTCGCATTGCTGTAGCTGTGCTTATTATTAACGCTACAATAAAACTATGGAAATCTGCAATTGTTGACGTTAAGTGCATGGTTATTTTTTTAACAACCTTGGTTCTGTTGATTATTTTCAATATATCCCCCATAATACCCGTTGTAGCTGCGGCTGTCTTGGGAATATTGATAAAAAGATGCAAAGCATAATCAATCCGATTCGTCGGGTTGTTTTTTTATTCCTATAAACTTTTATACATTTCAGCCGCTTCTTGCTTTTTAACTTGTTCCTTAACGGAAAGTATCTGCACTTTTGTAATGTTTGAGCCGAATTTTATTTCGATAACGTCGCCTTCTTTTACAAGGAGCCCTGCCTTGGCGACTTTATCATTTACTGTTACTCTGCCGGCGTCGCAGGCCTCGTTTGCTATTGTACGACGTTTTATTAAGCGTGAAACTTTCAAAAATTTGTCTAATCTCATATTTCCTCCGAAATCGTATCCGGTACCGTAATAATTCTGTGTATTAATCGTTATTTATATAGTAAGAAAGGATTAAACCTTTCGCTACATTCGCGTATATTTATATATGTACAATTATTAAAAGCCTATCCCTTAAATTCTTGTTTCCGTATGCGGAAGAAGTATTTAATTGGGATAGGCTGTTTCTTTTAAGTTTGTAAAGTTTCCTTTCGGAAAAAACGAAACAAGGAAAAGCTATATTGTTGTTATCTGCCGTTAACAGCGTCTCTCAGAGCTTTACCTACTTTGAAGCGAGGAGCTTTGGATGCCGGTATGGGCATAGGTTCGCCGGTATGAGGATTGCGACCTTCTCTGGCAGCTCTGTCAGTTACATCAAAAATACCGAAGCCAACGATTTGAACTTTTCCGCCTTTTGCCAATTCTTCGGTAACAACTTCTTCAAAAGCTTTCAAAGCTTTTTCAGAATCCTTTTTGCTAAGTTCACTCTTTGCCGCCAAAGCAGCTATAAGTTCACTTTTGTTCATTTTAATTCCTCCTAGAAAATACAATTATATTTTTAAAAAAAATACTAATTCATTTTCGAGCACAAGTATATATAATAAAGTCAATGAATTAGATATATACGGCATAAAAACTAATTTTTGCGGATTAGCATTTCAAGTATATTTATAATCTTTTATTGGGTATTTGTCAAGCAAATATCGTAAAAAAATCGAAAATATCATGTTTTTTAATAGCATCCGCAAAACTAACGATAAAAAAATCAAAGCAAACCGTAGAATTTACCGTATTTTTACAATCAGAGGATGAACCTTTGTATCTTAATATTGTATTATATTTATGGACATATGTAAATTACAATCGTATTAAATTATTCGATATTTAAAGATTCAAAAAACTACAGTTTTAAAAAAATATAAATAAATGTTGACATATAACTACAAATTATATAAAATACATAATATATGAGATTTGTTATCAATAAGTAATTATTATCTTTTGCCACTTGAAATTTTTCAAAGACTGTGCTACAATATTTTTAAGATTAAAACTCTGAATTTCGGAGTACTGATACCTGTCCTTAACTATGTAAAATATTTGCCTATTTCTTGTAAGTTCGCTAACAGCGGTTTCTGCTCATTCACGACTATGCAAATATATAAGCACTAGAGGATTGGTATGATTTGACAGATTCCGTTAATTAAAAAACAAACATTACTGACATTTTGGAATCTTTAACAATCTTTTCTATATAGGAGGAATGTATATGTCTCAATGCAAAGTATGTGCAAATGCGGATAAAGCTTTAAACGATTTTATTTGTACATTTGATCATGAAGTAGCTCATCATCGTGTAGCTAAACAATCCACAAAATGCGGTTTCGGATTAAAAGGTGTTTGCTGCCGCTTATGTTCCAACGGTCCTTGCCGTATTACTCCCGACGGACAAAACGGCGTTTGCGGTGCCAACGCTGATACTATCGTAACTCGTAACTTCCTTCGTTCCGTAGCCGCCGGTTCCGGATGCTACATCCACGTTGTTGAAACTACAGCTCGCAACTTAAAAGCAGCTGCTTTGGCCAAGCATGAAATCAAGAGCGAAAAAGCTTTAAACAAACTTGCAGATATGTTTGGAATACATAAAGACGATATGCATGAACGTGCTGCTGCGGTAGCTCAAGCAGTACTTGACGACTTATACAAAAGCGAATACGACAAAATGGAATTAACCGAAAAGGTAGCTTACGGCCCAAGGTATAAACGCTGGGCAGAGCTGGGCATACTACCCGGAGGAGCCAAATCCGAAATAGTTTCGGGAGTTGTAAAAACTTCCACAAACTTAAGTTCCGACCCTGTAAGTATGTTGTTAGACTGCTTAAAACTGGGTATTTCTACCGGAATTTACGGATTGACTTTAACAAATCTCCTTAACGACGTTATGTTGGGCCAACCGGAAATCCGTATGGCACCTGTAGGTTTGAGAGTTATCAACCCCGATTATATCAACATTATGATTACAGGTCACCAACACTCTATCTTCGTTGATTTGCAAAACCGCCTTACCCAACCGGACGTTGTCGCAAAAGCACAAGCAGTAGGTGCAAAAGGCTTTAAACTGGTAGGTTGTACTTGCGTAGGTCAAGACCTTCAATTACGTGGTGATCATTACACCGAAATTTTCGACGGTCATGCCGGCAATAACTACACCAGCGAAGCTGTTCTTTCCACAGGTGCAATTGATGCGGTTCTTTCCGAATTTAACTGCACTCTGCCCGGTATCGAACCTATTTGCGAACGTCTCATGATTCAACAAATCTGTCTTGACGATGTTGCCAAAAAAGCAAATGCAGAATATATTCCCTTTGATTACGAAAACAAAGAAACTATCAGCGATAAAATTATTAATCGCATAGTTGATGCATACAAAAACCGCCGTCCCAAAGTTGAATTAAATCTTCTTCCCGAACACGGTAACAGCACCACCATTACCGGCGTAAGCGAAGGTTCACTTAAAGAATTCCTGGGCGGAAGCTGGAAACCCCTTATTGACTTGATAGTATCCGGCGAAATCAAAGGTGTTGCAGGCGTTGTAGGCTGCTCTAACTTAACTGCTCTCGGTCATGACGTGTTTACTGTTGAATTGACAAAAGAATTGATTGCACGCGACATAATCGTACTTTCTGCCGGCTGTTCTTCGGGCGGTTTGGAAAACTGCGGATTAATGTCTCCGGAAGCTGCCGAACTTGCAGGTCCCAAATTGAAAGCAATCTGCAAAAAATTAGGAATCCCGCCGGTGCTTAACTTCGGCCCCTGCCTTGCTATCGGTCGTCTTGAAATCGTAGCCGGCGAAATCGCCGAAACATTGGGCGTTGATATTCCTCAATTACCTCTGGTTCTTTCCGCTCCTCAATGGTTGGAAGAACAAGCTCTTGCAGACGGTTGCTTTGGTCTTGCTCTCGGTTTGCCGGTACACTTGGGATTACCGCCCTTCGTTACAGGTAGCCCCGTAACTCTTGATGTTGTTACCAACAAAATGAAAGAGTTAACCGGCGGACAGCTTATCGTTGAAACCGACGTTAAAAAATCTGCGGAAATCTTAGAAGGTATTATTAACGAAAAACGTGCCGGTCTTAATATCTGATGAAGGGTGGTTATTGCAGTGAAGCGAATAATGATAGATAGAGAAAAATGCGACGGTTGCCTGAACTGTACCCTTGCATGTATGACTGCTCATTCACCCGGTAAAAACATCCACCTTCTCGACCTTTGCGATCCTTCCGCTGAAAGTCGCAATCATATAGTACAGCTTCCCGATAAAGGTTACTTCCCTATATTTTGTCGACATTGTGATGAGCCGGAATGTGTTAAATCCTGTATGAGCGGTGCTTTGAAAAAATACGACTATTCCGGTATGGTACTATATGACCCCGAGGTTTGCGGCTCTTGCTTTATGTGTGTAATGAACTGTCCTTACGGTGTATTGAAACCCGACCGTCTTACCGGTTCAAAAGTTATAAAATGTGATTTTTGTGCGGAAGAAGAAAACGGCCCCTCTTGCGTTGCTTCCTGTCCGAAAAAAGCCATAACTGTAAAGGAGGTGGAATAATGAATTACTGTGTCATTGGTGCAAGTGCAGCCGGTATAGCCGCAATTAATGTTTTGAGAAAACAAAACCCCGATGCAAACATTACCTTGATTTCTACCGACGACCACGTATACTCGCGTTGTATGCTTCATAAATTTTTGAGCGGCGAACGTAGCTTACAAGGTATTAACTTTACCACCGAAACCTTCGACAAGGATTTGAACGTAAATTGGCTTAAAGGTAAAACCGTCAGTAAGGTAGATTCTCAAAACAACAGCGTTCAATTGGATTCCGGAGAAAGTATTTCCTATGACAAACTCCTAATTGCTACCGGTGCCCAATATGTTATTCCTCCTATAGAAAACTTGAGGACTTGTAATAATATCTTTGGTTTCAGAGATTTTAAAGATGCCGATGCTATTGCTGAGGTTGCTAAAAATAAAAAACGCGCCGTTGTTATCGGTGCAGGCTTGGTAGGTATGGACGTAGCCGTGGCTCTTTTGGAGCTGGGCTTGGACGTAACCGTTATAGAAATGGCCAACCGCATTATTGCCTTGCAATTGGACGAAACCGCGGCAAAGGCATACCAAGACCGTTTCGAAGCTCACGGATGCAAATTTATATTGAGTGCAAAGGTTTCCGCTGCTGTTCCGGATGGTGACAATAACGTTTCTGCCATTCGTTTGGAATCCGGAGAAACTGTACCCTGTGACTTTGCTGTAGTGGCGGCAGGTGTACGCCCCAATATTGGCTTCCTTGAAAACAGCGGTATCGAAACAGACCGTGCTGTAAAGGTAGACCAACAACTTCGCACTTCTCAACCCAATGTTTACGCCGCCGGTGATGTTACCGGTCTGTCCGGAATATGGTCAAGTGCTGTAAAACAGGGCGAAATAGCAGCTAAAAATATGTGCGGGGCCGATGAGGTTTACGACGATACTTTTGCTCTTAAAAATACCTCCAATTTCTACGGCTTGCTGTCCCTGTCGGTTGGAAACATGAACGACGAACACGACGAAGTTTTGGTACGTCAAGATGCTAAAACATACCAAAAAATCTTCTTGAAAGACAACTTGGTAAAAGCCTTTATTATGCAAGGCAGCATCGACTACAGCGGTATTTGGCAGCATCTTATAAAAAATAAAATTTCTGTTGCACCATTCAGAGAAAAACTGTTTGAATTATCTTTCGCCGACTTCTATGATTATGATCAAAACAGCGGAGAATACAAATGGTTTGTCAAATAGACCAAATTGATCACAATTCATAAAGAAACGCAAGATGACATTGTTGATTGTTCTGCCCCGGCAGAAATAAGAATGAAAAAAATCGCAGAATAACCCAATCTTACGCCGACCGACTCCGTTTTTTAAACGGGGTCAGTCGGTATTTTTATTGATAACGTCGGAAATTGTATAAATGGCTGGAATCTTTAATGTTGATGAGCCTGTTCAAGTGTCTGCATTTATCCGAGTATATTCTTATTGCGATTTAGATGTATATAAAACTTGGTGAAACATTATAAAATTTAATTAACAATTTCATGGATAGTCTGCTTTTTTAAGATAAATAGCATACTGTCCTTTTTTTGAGATAGCCTGTAAATATATATTACTTCTTTGAATTCGTTTGAATTTTATTTGTAGTCATGGTATATTGGTAAAAAATAACCTCGCCTTATGATAGGCTTGAGGTATTCTCAAGATAAAGTGTTTTATGGTTTACTAAAACGATGTCTAACAAGATTTCTGTATATCCGTTAACTTTAGGTAATCGCCGGGGGTGAATTTACTGAGAATTATCATTGAAGAATTACAGCATGGTGAAGAAGATCAAATAATTGTCAAGTGCCGCCGGATGACACCTGAACTACTCCGTATGCTTGCCATGCTAAAAGCCAAGGATATGCTTGTTGCCTATGATGGTAATGAAATTCACCGTCTGCCTCCAACAAGTATCTATTATATAGAGGCTGTTGACAATAAAACATTCTTATATTGCAAGGATAAAGTGTACGAATCGAAGCAAAAACTGTATGAACTGGAAGAAAGTTTTGAATATAGCGATTTTTTAAGAATATCAAAATCCGTAATAATAAACCTGAGTAAAATCAAATCACTCAGCCCTGCATTAAGCGGACGATTTGAAGCCACGCTCGATAATGGTGAGAAGGTTATTATTTCAAGACAATACGTCAAAGATTTGAAAAAAAGATTGGGTATATAGGAGGCAGATGAATGCGAATAGACGAACTGTTGAAAAATATATTTCGTTCCTTTTTTGTGATTACAACAGGAGTTGTTGCATCAATATATGTATTCTGCCTGGTATTTAACCCCACTGCCTATTTTACGCTTAATGACATCGGCAGGGTACTGATAATGGCGGTTGCCGGCAGTTTACCTTTTTTTATTTTCTATTCACGTAATGAACTTAGCAAAAAACAGATGTTGATTCGTCAGGCGATTCATCTTCCGGTCTTATTGGGTGTCCTTATGTTTTTAGCTTGGCGTTGGGATTGGGTTAATATGGGGAATCCAAAAGAGTGTGCGATATTTATTTTACTTGTAATAGGTGTTTACGTTGCCGTAATCGCCCTTAACACTTTTCAAGACAAAAAACTTGCTGACAAACTAAATGACAGTTTGAAAAAGCGTTATCATTCTTAATTAATATAACCTCGGGATGGTTTGCTGTTTACAGATTACCGTCCTTTTTTTGCAACTTAGCAGCCGGATACTGCAGCATACTCTTACCCCTATTGTGTTTAGCCGCATCTGTAGATATACTGCTTTCAGAAGGGGAGTTAGGATATGAACAAAATCATAGAAGTAACGAATCTTAAAAAAAGTTATGGCAACTTTGCCGCCGTTAAGGGTATCAGTTTTTACGTGGAGCAGGGAAAACTGTTTTCTTTTCTGGGTCCCAACGGAGCCGGTAAATCAACCACCATCGACATCCTATGCACACTCATGAATCCAAGCGGTGGCGATGTTACTATAAGCGGACTTGACCTTCGCCATAACAGCCAAGCTATACGGCAAATGATAGGAGTTGTGTTTCAAGACAGCGTACTGGACGAATTACTTACAGTCAGAGAAAACCTTACCGGTAGGGCAGGATTGTATACATCGGATAAATCTGAGATTAGGAAAGCAGTATATGAGGCGGCCTCGGCAGCGGAACTGGGTGAATTTATTGACCGGCCTTACGGTAAACTCTCAGGAGGTCAGCGTCGTAGGGCTGATATTGCCCGGGCACTGATTAACACGCCCAAAATATTGTTCCTTGATGAACCCACCACCGGACTTGATCCTCAAACTCGCAAAAGTATCTGGAACACAATAAGACAGCTTCAAATGAAAACAGGCATGACTATTTTCCTTACAACCCACTACATGGAAGAAGCCGCCGAATCGGATTATGTGGTTGTTGTCGACCATGGAGAAATTGCGGCTAAAGGTACTCCTACTGAACTCAAGAATCGATATGCTTCAGATATGCTAAGAATGGCTGTTTCAGATGAAACCTCTCTGCGACAGGTCATGCAGGAGCTGGCAGCGGACTTTACCTCCGTAGCCGGAGAATTTGTTGTCCGGCTCACCGACACCATGTGCGCAATCCCCATACTGGAAAGATGTCAACGCTATATCAGTAGTTTTCAAGTTTTACAAGGTACAATGGACGACGCCTTTATTGGCATTACCGGCAAGGAGTTGAGGCAATGAAAGTTTTTATGATACGTAATTTGAAATTATTCTTTCGTGACAAAACCGCAGTATTCTTTTCACTTCTTGCCATTTTTATTATTATCGCGCTTTATACCGTGTTTTTGGGGGATGTATGGCTGACTGAAGACATGAAAGGTATTGAAAACCCCGAAATTTTGATGAATAGCTGGCTTGTTGCAGGGCTTCTCGCCGTAACTTCGGTAACTACAACCATGGGTGCGTTTGGCGTTATGATCGATGATAAGGTGAAAAAGATTTACAAGGACTTTAATGCTTCGCCTATCAAAAGAAGCTCCATAACGGGCGGATATATCGGAAGTGCATTTTTAATTGGCGTGATTATGTCTCTTATAACCGTTATAATCGCTGAGTTTTACATAGTATGCAGTGGCGGCAATTGGCTAAGTATTAGCGACGGAATAAAGGTTTTCTTGTTGGTGCTTTTTACTACCATGACAAATACTTCCTTGGTTTGCTTTATCGTTTCATTTTTCAAGAGCCATAGCGCCTTTAGCACAGCGACCACCATTATTGGCACTTTAATCGGTTTTTTAACCGGCATTTATCTTCCAATAGGAGCTTTACCTGAAGCGGTGCAAACGGTTATCAAAGTATTTCCCGTATCTCATGCGGCTTCATTATTTAGGCAAGTATTGATGGAAGCACCCATGCAGTCTTCATTTGACGGAATACCGGCAAATTACCTTAATGATTTTAAGGAGTATATGGGCGTGACATTCAGCTTTGGCGGGTCTGAGATAACCCCGGTTGTCAGTATTACAATTTTAATAGGCACAGCGGTTTTGTTTTATAGCCTTTCACTTTTGAATATTTCAAGAAAAAGCAGATGATTGAAAACGTAGATTATAAGGAAACTGTTTAGGAAAACTTCTTTAAATTATTGTTTTGCAAGATTTTTCAGCTTATCTCAATACATAAGAAATATTAAGAAAATCAATTTCATACACAAGCAAAAGCGAAGAAGCGCAATACCTGCGTTCTTCGCTTTTTTAGTCTTAACCCTACCGTTCACTTATTTAAGTAAGAATTCAAAACACAATATACAACAGTTTTTTATTACTATTTTTTCTTAAAATAATATTGAATATAAATTTTATAAAATATAATTATAATAGTACATAGAAATACACTGAATAGTTCACATAATAATATTATGGTAAACCTACTGCTCGAGTTTTACCTTATTGAAAATCCGGCTTTAAAATGTTACAATAATAACCGGTAAAAATTGAAAAGGATTTCGGTTTAATAACCGGGAAGGGAAAATATATGAGTTTTCCGATAATGAGAAATAAAACCCTTAAATTTGCGGCTGTTTTTGTAATTATTATTACTTTTACGGCTTTTGGGCTTTATACATACAACGAAATCTTAAAATCCGATCTGTCCCAAGCAACATCAAAGACCATGCAAGAAATACTTCAGCAGCAAAGCTATAATTTTTCGTCGGAAATCAATGCCGAAATGACTATGATTAGGGCTATTGCAATCAATCTCTCCAAACAAAGCAGAACCAACCCGGAGCTGATAATACTACTTCATGAATTGCAGAAAAACTCAAACTTTGAGTATATTACCATAACCGATCTTAAAGGCAGAGGCTTGGCAAGCACAGGTGATATAGTAGATCTTTCACGATATGACTTTTTCAAGGATGCTTTAAACGGTGAAACTGTCCTGTCCGAACCTATGAAGTCAGACATAAACGATTCCAAGGTTATCCACCTTGCCACTCCTATAATTAAAGGCGACAAAATATCAGCGGTAATTATTGGCTCTTACAATATATCCAACTTAAACAAACTTCTCTTGCCATCCTTTGAAGGTAAAGGTTACGCATTTATAGTAACTTCTAACGGCGAAATAATTTCACGAACAACCAACGATTATATGGTAACTCGTTCGGATAATCTTTTTAAATCATGGGAAAAAGCAAAATTTTACTCCGGAGATGAACTATCTGCTATTTTTGCTAATATGGAGGAAAATAAATCCGGAAGTTCAGAATATATAATTCAGGGTGAAACCAGAATAGCTCATTATTCTCCCGTGGGAATAAACAATTGGTATATCTTCATTGCTGTTCCGGAGGATGTAGTCGGTTCAAGTGCAGCTCAAATAACCGGAAAAACGGGCTATCTGGCTACTGCAATAATTATTTGCTTTGTGCTGTTTATACTTTATATATTCTCCATTCAAAAAAAGTCTTTAAAAATGCAAGTATCTTATATTAACGAACTTGAACGTATGGCTTATATAGACGACCTTACCGGGGCACGAAATTTCAGTAAATTTAAAATGGATGCTCAAAGACTGCTGGAGGAATACGAGGACTCAAGATACTCGATTGTTAAACTGGATGTTGAGAACTTTAGATTGCTAAACGACATGCACGGCTTTGCCGAAGGGGACAGAATCTTAATTAATGTTGCTAGGGCAATAGATAAAATAACCGATAGGGAAACTGAAGCGTTTGCAAGAATCGGTGCTGATGAATTTGTAATACTCTTTCGCTTGAGAGACTCATCGGAAATTTCCAGACTACGCAGCAGATTTAAAAAAGCATTCTATGAACTGATGGGTGAAAATTTAAGGCACGGTATCGTTTTCCCAACCGGACGATATGAAATCGAGCCCGGCGAGACTGACATTTCCGCAATTTTTGAAAAGGTTAACTTCGCCCACAGAATGGCAAAGGTAAGCGGCAAGAAAAAAACCTACGATTATGACAGTCAAATGAGGATTAAGGCTATAGAACAAAAAGAAATAGAAGATAAAATGGAAATAGCCTTAGAGAGAGAGGAGTTTATTCTTTATCTCCAACCCAAGTACAGACTGACAGACGAAAAAATAGTGGGTGCTGAAGCGTTGGTTCGTTGGAAAAAGGAGCATATAGACATGGTCTATCCCGGCACCTTTATTCCTATTTTCGAAAGAAACGGATTTATAACAAAGCTTGATATGTACATGCTTAATAAGGCTTGTATAGTTATAAGAGAATGGATAGACAGCGGCATCACGCCCGTAACGGTTTCCGTAAATTTCTCCAGATTGCATATTAACAATAAAGATTTTATAGATAAAATATGCTCAACCTTAGATAGGTATAACATTCCCAGAAATACCATAGAAGTAGAATTAACGGAAACTGCTATCTTCGAAAACTTTGAAATTCTGAAAGATGTATTGTATGAGTTACACAACGCGGGATTTACATTGTCTATGGATGACTTTGGTATAGGATATTCTTCACTTGGTTTGCTAAAAAATCTTCCGGTAGACGTAATTAAAATAGACCGAAGTTTCTTTGTGGATGCATCTGACCAACATCGTTCCAGAGCGGTAATTGAAACAATAATTGATATGACCAAAAAGTTAAACATACACACAGTAGCCGAAGGTGTTGAGGATCAGGAGCATATAGACCTTCTTAGGGAGCTGGGTTGCGAAACCGTTCAGGGGTATTATTATGCCAAACCCATGCCGGCCGAAGAATTTACAAAAATGCTTGAAAAACATATGGGTAGGGAATTTTATTAAGTCTGTGTTAAATTATTATACTTAATTTCGAGTAAAGCAGTAACAAAAGCGTATATTCGTAGTGGTGAGCGACCGGTGTTTTTTTATAAAAAACACAAGAGCGAACCGTTTACGAAGAATAGCTTTTGTTACTATTCCTTATGCAATTAAGTATAATTGTTTCTTTTTTATATCAGAAAAACAAAAAGCTTCCGAATTATCTCGGAAGCTTTTTGTTGTATATCTGTAAATAATGATTATTGAGCGTCAACTTTAGCCATATGAGCAATTAAGTCAACAACTTTGCAGCTGTAACCCCATTCATTGTCATACCAAGCAACAAGTTTAACGAAATTGTCGTTAAGAGCGATACCTGCAGTAGCATCGAAAACAGAAGTGCAGGATTCACCGACAAAGTCAGTGGAAACTACGTTGTCTTCAGTGTATTTCATGATGCCTTTTAATTCGTTTTCGGAAGCTTTCTTAACAGCAGCTTTGATGTCTTCGTAAGAAACGCTTTTTTCCAAACGGCAAGTAAGGTCTACTACGGAAACGTCAACTGTAGGTACACGGAAAGCCATACCTGTCAATTTACCTTTTAATTGAGGGATAACTTCGCCAACAGCTTTAGCAGCACCTGTAGAAGAAGGAATTATGTTGCAAGCAGCCGCACGTCCGCCTCTCCAGTCTTTTTTGGAAGGACCGTCAACAGTTTTTTGAGTAGCTGTTGTAGCGTGGATTGTGGACATTAAACCTTCAACGATACCGAAATTGTCGTTGATAACTTTTGCCAAAGGTGCAAGGCAGTTAGTAGTACAAGAAGCGTTGGAAACGATAGTCATATCTTTTGTGTATTCGTTGTTGTTAACGCCCATAACAAACATTTTTGCATCTTTGGAAGGAGCAGAAATAACAACTTTTTTAGCTCCGCCTTGGATGTGTTTTTTAGCATCATCCACGCCGGTGAAAAGACCGGTAGATTCAACAACGTAATCTGCGCCTGCTTCGCCCCATTTGATTTCTTCGGGTTTCATGCAAGAGAATACTTGGATTTCTTTGCCGTTTACGATTAATTTGTCTCCTTGAGAGCTAACTTCGCCTTTGAAACGACCGTGAACGGAATCGTATTTGAACATGTATACCATGTATTCCGGGTCGATAAGCGGGTCATTTATGGCTACTACTTGAACATCATCTCTTTCAACCGCAGAACGCAATACCAATCTGCCGATTCTGCCAAAACCGTTAATACCTATTTTAATCATTAAATAGTCCTCCTTAGCATGGTATTATAAATATTTGTTCCCCGATTGCTCTTGTTTTATAAAGATTTTGACCGAGACAAAATATCTCATACCAATCAAATTAAAGTAATATGTATTTACATACGCTTTTTGTATGGATTGGTATAAACTGTCGAAAAACTCTTTTAATTCAATTTCAGGGTCAACAAATGGGCAAACTCACAACATATTTTAATTGCAATTATAGTCACATGGAATTAAAATAGTGTTGCAGAATTTGTCAAAAGGAATAAAGTTAGTATACCACAAAACTTTCGATAATAAAATAAATATATTCAAAATCAGAATATTTTGATATAATTCCCAAAGGATAATATTTTGTAAATTTTGTCTAGGTTTATTTTTCACAATCAAACAAAGGGAGTTGGATATGAAATTATTTATTATTAACTTTTTTAAGGGGATATTTATAGGAATTGCCAATATTATTCCGGGAGTAAGCGGCGGAACCATAGCAGTGGTGTTGGGAATTTTTGAGCGACTGCTGGAAGCTGTTAACGGAATTTTCAAAGACTTTAAAAAACATTTCTTCTTTTTATTATCGGTATTCGCCGGGGCAGGATTTGGGATAGTTTTGCTGAGTTCCGCTATTGAATACAGTCTTAATAACTATTCTTTTCCCACCTCTATGTTTTTTGTGGGCTTGGTCTTAGGCTCTGTGCCATTAATATACAGTAAAACCAATGCCAATGCCATAAGATTGCGTTATGTGTTGGTGGCGTTGGTAGCGTTTGGAGCTGTTGTTCTTTTGTCCTCGGGCAATCAAACCGAAGTAATTTCCGATTTTAAGCCGGAACCGTCTATGTATATTATGCTGTTTTTTGCCGGTATTATTGCATCGGCAGCAATGGTAATACCGGGAATCAGCGGTTCTTTCATATTAATGTTGCTGGGGCTTTATCCCATGGTTATTCACTCTATAGCACAAATAAAATCATATCTTCTTAATCCAAAGGATATGGCTAAGTTGTTGGAAATCGCAGGCGTTCTAATACCTTTGGGTATAGGGGTAATCATAGGAATAATAATAGTAACCAAACTCATAAGAATATTCCTGGACAAATATCAAACTCAAACCTATTTCGCAATACTTGGTTTAATTTTAGGCTCCGTATACGGTATATTCAACAGCCCGATTACATACAAATGCGGCTTGGATACTATGCCCATGATTGCGGGAGCTTTAGCCTGTGGAGTAGGGTTTATTATTTCCCTTGCCTTTGGTAAGAGCGAGTAATTTTTCGGTTCCCATAACCTGTTTTATGCATAGTATAAATATAGAAAATTATGCATAGGAGTGGTTTGATGTTCCCGAACAAGTCCAATTATATACGCAACAACGAGCAACAGGATGTAACGGCACAATCCCACGAGCATTACAGTCCGGAACAATATGAGCAAGACGAGTATTTTTTAGACCGTAATTCTCAAAATCACGGTCATTATCATGAACCCGATTTGGAAGCGGCTCAATTTCTGTTTCCGCCTTCAAACCGTCCCGAAGGAGGAGGAAGACCACCTACTTTTCCTCCGGGAGAAGGAGGCGACGTATTTCGTCCCGGCGTAGATAACCGGCCTCCTTTCTCCGGACGTCCCGGCGGTTATCCCGAAAATGAAATTCCGCCGGGCAGACCGCCAAGACCGGGAGAAATGTTTCCTCCTCAACCGGGCGGATTTTTCCCTCCGGAACCCGGTGGTGCTTTTCCTCCTCAACCCGGCAACAGAAAACCGACCCAAGCACCACCCAGTCAAATTCCCGAAAAGAGAGCATCACTTCGTGCCGTTGATCCCGGCGGAATAAGACCTTGTCTTTACAGCTACACATATGTATGGCTGACAAACGGACGCTCTTTCTGGTTCTATCCCACATTTGTAGGCAGAAAATCCGTTTCCGGCTACAGATGGTCCCGTTACGGATGGAGCTTTATCGGCTTTGATTTGGATTTAATCGAAAGCTTCGTTTGCTGATTCTGCAATATATTCAGAGGGGTAACGTTAATAGCGTTATCCTTTTTTATGTTCTAAAAAAATGTTCTTTGTGTGTCACTTCTCCAAGAACTTTTCCTATACTAAATCCATATAAGATGAAGGACAAAAATAATTGTTTTTCCTTGAACCGTCGGAAAAAATCAATTATTTTGTCCTCTATTTAAAATTGAATCAGTATTAATATGAATTTCTACGCAAACTTCTGTCACCCATACCCGTCCTATGACCCAAACATATCAAAAAAAGTTGACAACCAAGCAAAAATACTATACGATACAATGAACGGAATCTACCTTTCATCAAGAAAAAATGAAAATACAAGGTGAAATAATGAATATACAAGAGATTAAGGAAATCATTCCTCACAGATACCCTTTTTTGTTGATTGATAAAATTATCCGGTTAGACCCTTTGAAAAAAGCCGTTGCTCAAAAGAACGTTACTTATAACGAAAACTTTTTTCAAGGTCACTTTCCGGACGAACCGGTAATGCCGGGCGTATTGATTATCGAAGCCTTAGCCCAAACCGGAGCCTGTGCCGTGCTTTCTCATCCTGACTATAAAGGAAAAACGGCTTATTTTGGTGCAATAGACGACGTTAAGTTTAGGGATAAAGTTGTGCCCGGTGACGTTTTGCAACTGGAAATAGAGATAATTAAGCTTAAAAAAGTTGCCGGAGTTGGCAAAGGTATAGCCACAGTAAACGGAAAAAAAGTAGCCGAAGCAACCATTACATTTATGATAGGCTAATTTGAGCGGATTTTTGGAAACTTGAAAATCCTACGGTAGGTGAATGTATGTTTAACAAAATATTGATTGCAAACCGCGGCGAAATTGCCGTAAGAATAATACGTGCGTGTAAAGAATTGGACATAGGCACGGTTGCGGTTTTTTCGGAAGTAGACAGAGGTGCGTTACATACCCAGCTTGCCGATGAAGCTATTTGTATCGGAGGAAACAAACCGCAGGACAGCTACCTTAATATGCAAAACATTATTTGTGCCGCCTGTGTTACCAAGGCTCAAGCCTTGCATCCCGGCTTTGGTTTTTTGGCTGAAAATGCTACCTTTGCCACTATGTGCAACGAATGTAACATTACCTTTATAGGTCCCAAACCCGAAACCATAGACTTAATGGGCGACAAGGCAAACGCCAGAAAATTAATGAAAAGTGCAAACGTTCCGGTAATTCCCGGTTCCGAAGGGCTTATTTTTTCCATAGAAGAAGCAAAGGAAGAGGCAGAAAAGCTGGGTTACCCTGTTATGCTGAAAGCTACGGCAGGCGGCGGCGGCAGAGGTATTCGTATAGCAAGAGATTACGAACAACTGGTGCAAATGTACCATGCCGCTAAAACCGAAGCCAAAACCGCCTTTGGAGACGACGGAATTTATCTCGAAAAGGTAATAGAAAACGCTCGTCATATAGAAGTTCAAATTTTGGGAGATTCACAAGGCAATATTATTCACCTGGGTGAACGAGACTGCTCTTTACAACGACGCAACCAAAAGATACTTGAGGAAGCACCGTCTGTAGTCATTTCCAACAAAAAGCGTCAAGAGTTGGGTCAAATAGCCATTGCTGCGGCTAAGGCGGCTCAATATCAAAACGCCGGAACCATAGAATTTTTATATGATAAGAACGACAATTTCTATTTTATGGAGATGAATACCCGAGTACAGGTAGAACATCCCGTTACCGAAATGGTTACCGGCATAGACATTATAAAGGAACAAATTCGTATAGCCGCAGGAATGCCTTTGTCCGTTAAGCAAAGCGACGTAAAAATTTCCGGACACGCTATAGAATGCCGTATAAATGCAGAAAATCCCGATTTGGACTTCGCTCCTTCGCCGGGTACGGTTAATTATTTGTTCTTGCCTGCCGGTGGATTGGGATTGAGAGTGGATTCAGCTATGTTTGCCGGATACACTATTCCTCCTTACTACGATTCCATGATAGCCAAAATTATTGCCCACGGCAGTACCAGACAAGAAGCAATCAGCAAAATGAAAAGAGCCTTGTCCGAATTGGTTATTGAAGGTGTCAGCACCAATGTGGATTTCCAGCTTGACTTGCTGGGCAATAAGAACTTTATAAGCGGAAAAGTGGATACTTCATTTTTGCAAAGAATGCTTGAAAGTAAAGCAACCAATAATTAAGTAATATTAAAACCTTAACCGGGCTTTAAAGCAGTTATAAAATATTATCGGCGTTTTCAGTTATTGCCGACAACCAAGTATATACAGAAGGGTGGTACATTTGAACCTTTTTGGAAAACGTAAATATGTACCCATAAACAAGCCACCTGAAGGTCGCGTACCCGTTATACCCGATGGGCTTTGGGTAAAATGTGGTTTATGCGGCAAAACGGTATATTCCAAAGATTTAACCCAATATAAAATTTGCCCTCATTGCAAGGGATGCTTTCGCTTGACTGCACCGGAGCGTATCAGTCTGATAACCGACCCGGACAGCTTCGCTGAAATGAACAAAAATATGATACCGAAAAATCCCTTGGATTATCCGCAATATCTCGAAAAAATCGAAGCACTTTCCCAAAAAACCGGTTTGAAAGAAGCCGTGGTAACCGGCACCTGTACCATAAACGGTTCAGAATGCGTAATGTGCGTGATGGATTCGCATTTTATTATGGGAAGCATGGGTTCCGTAGTGGGCGAAAAAATAACCCGGGCTTTTGAATACGCAACTGAGAAAAAGTTTCCTGTGGTAGTCTTTTGTGCCTCGGGCGGTGCCAGAATGCAAGAAGGTATTATTTCCCTTATGCAAATGGCAAAAATCTCTCAAGCTGTTGCAAAACACAGCGAAGCAGGGCTTTTATACGTTGCTTTCCTTACAGATCCCACAACCGGCGGTGTTACGGCCAGTTTTGCCATGCTGGCAGATATTATTCTTGCCGAGCCGGGAGCTTTAATAGGATTTACCGGACGACGTGTTATAGAGCAAACTATAAGACAAACCCTGCCGGACGAATTTCAAAAAGCGGAGCATCTTTTGCAACACGGTTTTATAGACAGAATAGTCCAAAGGCAAAATATTAAATCTACATTAGCCACTATTTTAAAACTGCACCAAAAAAGAGATTTACCCAAAGAGCAACAAGAAAACCAAACAGACAATAATTAATGATAATTTAATCATAAAGACTTTGAAAGAGGTTCTTTTAAGACATATAAGGACTGATTCATATGAGTACTCAAGTAATGAATATAGTAAACCTATCCCGTAAACCTTCCAGACCAACGGCTTTGGAATTTATAAACGGAATATTTAAAAATTTCGTACAATTTTACGGAGACAGGTATTATAAAGACGATGCGGCGGTTATTGGAGGCATAGCCAGCTTAGTGGGAATGCCCGTAACGGTCATAGGTATACAAAAAGGTCACGATTTACAAGAAAATATAAGCAGAAATTTCGGTCAACCTCATCCCGAAGGCTATCGTAAGGCTCTGCGTCTGATGAAACAGGCGGAAAAATTCGGCAGACCCATTGTTAATTTTATCAATACACCCGGTGCCTTTTGCGGCATTGAAGCCGAAGAAAGAGGACAGGGAGCGGCAATAGCCAATAATTTGTATGAAATGTCTCTGTTAAAAGTGCCTGTTGTTTCTATTATAATCGGTGAAGCCGGAAGCGGCGGTGCTTTGGCTCTTTGTGTTGCTGATAAGGTATGGATGTTGCAGAACTCTACCTATTCGATACTTTCTCCGGAAGGCTATGCCTCCATACTCTGGAAAGATGCCTCCAAGGCAGACAAAGCCGCTCAACTTATGAAATTAACCGCAACCGACCTTAAAAAAATGGAAGTCATAGACAAAATTATTGCGGAGCCGGAAGACGGCGTAGACATTGAGCAAGCTCAAGGCTTCAAACAAGTTGTGGATGATATAAAACGAAACCTAATTTCGGAAATTAAAAAATTATCCTTAAAAGACACAGATACTCTCCTTGCCGAACGCTATGAGAGATTCAGAAAATTCGGTGCTTTTGAAGAGCCGGAAGTTGAATAATTTACGGTTATAAATCTTAATTCTACGTAACCCATATGGGTTACTTTTTTTATGCGAAAATTTCAATTGTAAATTATTTTTGAATGGAATACAAAATGTATTGACAAATAATAATCCTACGTATAAAATCATACTAAACATATATGAATACTAGACTGGATGGTTATTATGGATTGGAACTTTATGATCGAGTTTGCTCCCATGTATTTGGAAGCTGCTGTTTTAACAGGGAAGATTGCTGCTATAGGAATATTTTTTTCCATAATAACAGGCATAGTTTGTAGCATTATCCGGTACTGCAGAATACCTATTCTGAAACAGGTTACCGGGCTTTATATAGAATTATCCAGAAATACACCCTTATTGATACAGTTATTTTTTCTGTATTTTGGATTGCCGAAGATAGGCATAGTCTTAGACTCTGAATTATGCGGGATTATAGGGTTAAGTTTTTTGGGCGGCGGTTACATGGCAGAGGCTTTTAGAAGCGGTCTTGAATCCGTTGAAAAAAGGCAATATGAATCCGGGCTTTGTTTGGGCATGAACTTACGACAGATTTTAAGATTTGTAGTAATACCCCAAGCAATATCGGTTTCAGTACCTGCTGTTTGTGCAAACATAATTTTCTTAATTAAGGAAACCTCTGTTTTCAGTGCAGTTGCCTTGGCTGATTTAATGTTTGTGGCGAAAGACTTAATCGGGTTATATTACAAAACCGATGAAGCCTTGTTCATGTTGGTAATGTCTTATTTGTTGTTGCTTTTACCTATATCCCTTATTTCCGGGTTTATAGAAAGGAGGGTTAGGTATGCAGGATACGGGCATTAATGTATTGTTTCAGGGCAACAATTTTATGCGATTATTGGAGGGTTTATGGGTAACGGTAAGAATTTCGCTGTTATCTGTAGGTATTTCCGTAATATTGGGTATATTGCTTGGGTTGATTATGACCCGAAAAAATCCTGTGATAAAGTTGTTAACGGGGCTATACATAAATTTTGTGAGAATAATGCCTCAACTTGTATTGTTGTTTTTGGTTTATTTCGGTGTAACCAAGGGATTTAGAATAAATTTGCCCGGTGAGGTTTCCGCAATAATAGTATTCGTGTTTTGGGCAACAGCTGAAATGGGCGATTTGGTAAGGTCTGCAATTATATCTGTTCCCAAGCACCAATTTGAAAGCGGAAAATCCCTAGGCTTGAGTACCGTACAAATTTACCGCTATATTATAATCCCACAAACCATAAAACGCCTTATTCCCAACGCTATCAATCTTACCACTAGAATCATTAAAACCACATCCCTTGTTGCCTTAATCGGAGTAATAGAAGTACTGAAAGTGGGACAGCAAATTATCGAAGCTTCAAGATTTACTGTGCCGACGTCAGCCCTATGGATATATGCTGCCGTGTTCCTTCTGTACTTTGCGGTCTGCTACCCCATATCCTTGGTGGCAAGGAAGCTTGAGAAAAGTCAAAGTGAGTGAGGTGAAAAAAATTGCTTGAAATAAATAATTTATATAAGAAGTTTGGCGATAATTTTATTTTAAAGGATATCTCTTTCAATGTAAAGCAAGGTGAAGTTACAGTTATAATAGGTCCATCGGGCTGCGGAAAAAGCACCTTACTGCGATGTATTAACGGTCTTGAATCCATTGAAAACGGCGGAGAAATAAAGTTGCGAGGTATAAATCTTACCGAAAAATCCACCGACTGGAGAAAAGTCAGACAGCAAATAGGTATGGTATTTCAAAGCTATGATTTGTTTCCCAATATGACAGTTATGCAAAATCTATTGCTTGGACCTACAAAAGTCCAAAAGGTAAGACCGGAGGATTGTATAAAAACAGCGGAGAACTTGCTTGCAGGCCTGGGGCTTTCCGATAAGAAAAACGCCTACCCGAGGGAATTATCCGGAGGGCAAAAGCAACGGGTGGCAATTTTAAGAGCACTGATCATGAACCCGGAAATCATGCTTTTTGATGAAGTTACCGCTTCCTTAGACCCGGAAATGGTCAGAGAAGTTTTAAACGTAATCATGGAGCTTGCCAAAGGCGGAATGACCATGATTATAGTAACCCACGAAATGCAGTTTGCCAAAGCCATAGCCGATAAAATCGTGTTTATGGATGAAGGACGTATCGCAGAAATAACCTCTCCTGAGGAGTTTTTCTCAAATCCCAAGACGGAGCGGGCGAAAAAGTTTTTAAATATATTTAATTATAATTAAGGAGAAATAAATTATGAAGATTAAATTTTTATCAACATTACTTACCTTATTATTGGTTGCAGGTATTATGACCGCATGCAATAATTCCCAACCTAAAGGAGATTCCGAGCCTAAAGCAGATAATCTAAAGATAGATTCAGCCGATTCGGGAACCAAATCCTCAGACAAAACTCTTGCAAGAACCCCTGAACAAATCAAAACAAGCGGTAAAGTTATTATAGGCGTTTTCAGCGATAAGAAACCCTTTGGTTATGTGGATGAAAACGGCGATTATCAAGGTTACGATATATACTTTGCCAACAGAATCGCTGAAGATTTGGGCGTTGAATTGGAATTGATTTCCGTAGAACCTGCAAGTAGGGTAGAGTATTTGGTTACCGGAAAGGTAGATATTATTCTGGCTAATTTCACCGTAACAGATGAAAGAGCAGAAAAGGTTGATTTTGCGCTTCCTTACATGAAAGTTGCATTAGGTATCGTATCACCGGAAACCTCACCGGTTACTGACCCGGCTCAACTAAACGGCAAAACTCTTATTGTTTCCAAAGGAACAACCGCAGAAACCTACTTCACTAAAAATTATCCGGACGTAAAACTCTTAAAATTTGACCAATATTCCGAAGCCTTCAATGCCTTACTTGACGGCAGAGGAGAAGCTCTTTCCACAGACAACACGGAAGTATTGGCTTGGGCAATGGAGAACAAAGGATTTAAAGTAGGCGTAGAATCCTTGGGTAATATTGATACCATAGCACCGGCGGTTCAAAAAGGCAATACAGAGCTTTTAAATTGGTTAAACGAAGAAATTACCGCTTTGGGACAAGAAGAGTTTTTCCATAAAAATTTCAATGAAACCCTTGCCCATGTTTACGGAGAAACCGTAAATCCCGAAAACTTGGTTATAGAGGGCGGTATATTGGATTAATATTAACAGAACAAAAGAACCAACCGAATCAAAAATTTAACTTATGGTAACCCCTTTGGGTTGCCTTTTTTTTATTAAATTTTGCCGTAAAAGCAACCCAAAACCCCAAAAACAAACCCGGCCAACATGACACCAATCGAAAAGTATGTACATAAAATGAATTAGAGTTAATTTGGAGGGATTGAGTTGGAGAGCAAAAAGTTTGCAATTATAGGCGGAGACAAGCGAAATTATTACCTTGCCAACGAGTTGAAGCAAGATGGACATACGGTAAAACTATTCGGTTTTTCCAAATATGACAGCGATGGTTTGTATAGACAAAGCGGGTTGTACGAGACAATTGACGGTGCGGACTATATTATAGGCGGAATACCGGCAAGCAACGACGGACTGTTATTAAACATGCCATATGAAAATGACAATATATCCGCTGAAGATTTGTTCCGGCTGATAAAAAAACACCAAATATTTTTTGCGGGCTATATAAAAAGTGAATTGGTGGAATTGGCGGAGCGTTTTCAGGTTAATATTGTAGATGTTTTGAAAAAAGAAGAACTTTCCATATTAAACGCTATTCCCACAGCCGAAGGAGCAATACAAATAGCAATGCAAAACACCGATTTTACCTTGCACAGCAGTAATGTCATGATAATCGGTTTTGGGCGAATAGGAAAAATTCTGGGAAAAATGTTGCAGGGCATAGGAGCAAACGTTTATATGGCTGTAAACGGATATGACAAAGCCGCTCTTGCCTCCGGCTACGGCTATCAGGCGGTAGACGTAGAAAAATTAACCGATCACTTGGGAAATATGAACATTATTTTCAATACTGTACCGAAGATGTTGCTTTACAACGCTAATATGAAGTATATAAACAAAAATTGTTTAATCATAGACCTGGCTTCCACACCTTTTGGAGTAAACTTCGAGCACAGCAAGGATTTCGGATTAAACGTGTTGTATGCAAATTCCTTGCCGGGTAAGGTTGCTCCGGCAACTGTAGGTCACTATATAAAAGATACCATCTACAGTATTTTAAAGGATATGTAAACCAAAGCAAAACTCCCGAAGGCAACCCGCTTGTAATAGTAACTTTATACCGGTTCTTGAAGAATTGGTATTATCGGCATTGTTGTTTATACTTGGCGAAGAATACTCCGTTAAGTATAATGTCGTATCAGCGGCATTTTCGGCAATGACATTTTATAAAACAACCGGACTTGAAGCCGAAATGTGATTTGGAGGGCTGCTTATGAGGCTGGAAAATATCAAAATAGGATTTTGTGTGACCGGCTCTTTCTGTACATTTATTAAAGTTTTTAAAGAAATAGTAAATCTCGTAAACGAAGGCGCTATTGTTACTCCCATAATTTCAAACAGTGTTGACCAATGCGATACCAGGTTTATTAACGCTCAGGATACAAAAACGGTCTTACAAGACATTACCGGAAACGAAGTAATAAATACTATTCAATTGGCCGAACCCATAGGACCAAAAAAATTGTTTGATATTATGGTTGTGGCTCCCTGTACCGGCAATACTATGGCAAAGCTGGCAAACGGCATAACCGATACACCGGTTACTATGGCTGTAAAAGCTCACTTACGTAATAATTTACCCGTGGTAATAGGTATATCCACAAACGATGGTTTGGGAGCCGGTGCCAAAAATTTGGGATTGTTGCTTAACACAAAAAATTTCTTCTTTATACCCTTCGGACAAGACGACCCTGTAAATAAAGAAAAGTCACTGGTTTTGGACGAAAAAAAACTGATAGATACTGTTTGCGAAGCACTGGTTGGGAAACAGTTTCAACCTATGCTTATAAAATAATCGAAAAGCTTGACATATTGCCGAGAATGTGTCAAGCTTTGGTTTTTTACTCATGATTATACAATAAATTGCATCACCGCATTATGAAATAGGTTGACTAAATACCTGTAAAGTGTTACTATAAACTTATACAAATTATCCTTTCGTTTTCATAACAATTTAATATATTATCCCAACACCTGACGGCAAGGTTTTTCCCGAGCAGCAAGGTAGGTCTGAATGCATAACTTTTTTGTCGTGCAATTTACACCCTCCTTGTATATAAGGAGGGTTTTTTGCATCCTCCAAAGTTTTCCGAGCAGCAAGGTAGGTTGATTTTTGTTATGCTTTTTTTGCGTACAATTTTTACCCTCCATGCGGAGGGTTTTATTTTATTTTAAAAGGAGTTTATCATGAATCACAGACTTGCCGTAATAAGCCTTATACTTTCAGGCAGAGACAGTGCCGATGCCGTAAACGAATTGCTTCATACTCACGGCGATATAATTATCGGACGTTTTGGATTGCCCTGCCCGAAATTCGAAAAAAACGTAATTACCGTTGTGGTGGATGCACCGCAACCCATAATCAGCGGTCTTTCGGGAAAACTGGGCAGAATTAAAAATGTGGTTGCAAAAGTAACCTATGCTCCGGATAACGCTGAATAATTAAAAATCGTCGGTTTAGGGTTAGGGTATATATTTTGTTACATTTAAAGATTTTCTTTTATAATGATTAATTTGAAATAATTTTAGATGTTTAGTTATCTACTTGAAATTTAATAACGGTGCTATCTAAAGAACAATTAACCATAATCGACCATGAGGTGAAAAAATGTATAACTCCAAATCCAAAACCGCCGAAGAATTTATCAGCGACAGTGAAATCCTTGAAACCCTAAAATACGCCCAAGAGGCAGGTAAAGATGAAGAAACGGTTCAAAGTATACTGAACAAAGCTGCATTGTTTGGCGGCTTAACCCATAGAGAGGCTGCCGTATTGTTGGCGGCTGATGAGAAGTTTGAAGAACAAATTTGTTCAGTAGCTTCAAGCATTAAAAATAAAATTTACGGTAACAGAATAGTAATGTTTGCACCTTTGTATCTTTCCGATTATTGCGTAAATGAATGCGGATACTGTGGTTATCGTTGTTCAAACAAGACAAGCCGAAGAAAGCTTACCCAAGAGGAAATCAAAAAAGAGGTAGAAGCCTTGCAACGTATGGGACACAAACGTCTTGCCTTGGAAACCGGAGAGGACCCGGTGAATTGCCCCATAGATTACGTCCTCGAATCCATAAAGACCATTTATTCCGTAAAAACGGAACATGGTGAAATCAGACGTGTAAATGTAAACATTGCGGCAACAACCGTGGAAAATTACGCAAAATTAAAGGATGCCGGCATAGGTACATATATCTTGTTTCAAGAATCCTATCACAAACCTACATATAAGAAGTTTCACAAAGCAGGCCCCAAACACAGATATAGCTACCATACCGAAGCCATGGACAGAGCCATGGAAGGCGGAGTGGATGATGTGGGCGTTGGGGTGCTTTTCGGACTTTACGACTATAAGTACGAAACAGTGGCTATGCTTATGCATGCCGAGCATTTATCGGATACCTTCGGCGTAGGGCCTCATACCATGAGCGTTCCCAGAATTTGCCCTGCTCCCGGTGTTAATACCGACGAATTTCCGCATCTTGTAAATGACAACGAATTTAAACGAATAATCGCTGTATTACGCTGTGCCGTACCTTACACCGGTTTAATTCTTTCAACCAGAGAACAAGGCGATTTCCGTGACGACCTTCTAAAAGTGGGTATTTCCCAAATCTCCGCCGGTTCAGCAACCGGAGTGGGCGGATACAGTTTAAATGTAAACCAAGCACCCCAGTTCGAAATCCACGACCACAGAAGCTTAAACGATATGGTGGCAATGTTATCGGATTCAGGCTACATTCCCAGCTTCTGTACAGCCTGTTACCGAGAAGGCAGAACAGGCGAAAGATTTATGAGGCTTGCCAAAACCGGTCAAATCTCCAACGTTTGTTTGCCTAATGCACTACTGACTCTTAAAGAATACCTCTTGGATTATGCAGACGAAAAGACAAAGGTCGCCGGTCTGAAACTCATAGAAAATCAGCTAAACTACATAGATAACAATACCATGAGAGCAAAAGCCGAATTATGGTTGGAAATGATGGATAACGGAGAAAGAGATTTCAGAGTATAAACTAACTATTTAAAGCCGACCCGTCGAAATTACATCATGGAAAGTTATCAAGATATAATTAGGGAAGTTAAGGGAGAGAATCTATTTTACTGTTAAAAAAGATTCTTTCCCTCAAGGCACTAATACTAAAACCACTCACCACGGAGGAATAACAATGTCTCTGCAAAATACTCCTCAGGCAAACAGATTGCATATAGCTTTTTTCGGTAGGCGAAATGCCGGAAAATCGTCGTTAATGAATCGGTTTGCCAATCAAAATGTAGCCATAGTCTCCGATATTCCGGGTACAACCACCGACCCTGTAACAAAATCCATGGAACTACATCCTCTTGGACCCGTGGCTCTTATAGACACAGCAGGATTTGACGATACCGGTGTACTGGGAGAAGCACGTCTAGAACAAACTCGAAACGCTCTTAAACATACAGATGTTGCTGTTGTGGTTTTAAGACAGGGCAGCGATTTAAGCTTTGAAACGCAATGGTTGGAATCCGCGAAAGAACAAGGCACCGTTACCGTAGCGGCTGTAAATGCCTGTGATTTATTTGAAAACAACGAGGAATATGCAAAAGACTTGTCCGAGAAGCTAAATATTCCCGTATGTAGCGTCAGTGCTCTTACCGGCGAAGGTTTGGGAGAACTGCAACGTCTGATAATAGAAAACGCACCCACTGATTTCGAATTGCCCGAAATAGCCACACATCTGGTAGAAAAGGGTGCCCATGTTTTATTGGTAGCTCCTCAAGACATTCAAGCACCCAAGGGACGCCTTATTTTACCCCAACAGCAGGTTATTAGAGACTTGCTGGATGGCGATTGTTTGGTTACTGTGATAACCGCCAAAATGTTGTCGGAAGGTCTTGAAATGTCAAAACAACTGTGGGATTTGGTAATCTGTGACTCTCAAGTAGTAAAACAAGTCTATGATAAAATTCAAGGAAAGGTTCCTCTTACAACCTTTTCGGTACTGATGGCTCGCTACAAAGGCGACATTGAAACCTTTATAGAAGGTGCTACAGCCATAGACAATTTGAAATCCGGCGACAGAGTACTTATAGCTGAGGCCTGTACCCATAATCCTCTGGACGGCGATATTGCCAGAATACTCTTGCCTAAACTTTTAAGCAAGGCGGTGCCGGGAGTAATTACGGAAATAGCGACAGGCAAGAATTTCTTAAACGAATCCCAAAACTATTCCTTGGTTATTCATTGCGGAGCCTGTATGTTCAACCGCAGATATATGCTTTCCCGTATTAACCTATGCAAGCAAAAAAACCTACCCATGACCAATTACGGTGTAGCGATTTCAAAGTTAACAGGGATATTGGATAAGTTGGTTTATTAAGAACAGAATTTGCGGTTACCCTACCCGGTTGGGTTTTCGGTATACTGTTGAACTTGGAGCGGACTTAATAAGAAAAATATCATTTAAACGGCTTGTGGAACCTTTTTCTGTTTTAAGGTTTCATAAGCCTTTTTTTATTGAGAAACTAACCGAATATGTATTATTTGTATTACGCATTTTGACTCAATACGGACTATCGGGGTAAAGCGTTGAATAATTTGAATGTTTTGTATTCATCTGCTTCCGCCCGGTTACTAAACGCCTGAAATGTTTCACTTGCTCCTTTGCTGCTGGGAACATTGTCGAAAATGTATCCCGCATCAAGCAATTGCATAATTTCTATAGCAGTTACAGTCAGTGGATATTGTGCGCCCGTGCCATTATATAGTTCTGGGACCGTACCCCGGGCCTCTAACCATAATTTAAAATATTTACCTTTATCAGTACTACCACTATTTGAAATTTCTATTATTTCCTTTTTAGCATCATCAGGTAAATCGGAAAAAAACTTAAATCTTGCGGAAGCGTCAATACCGCCGCCTATAAATGCTTGGTTAACTTCAGGACTCCATACGTCTGCATATAAGAAATTTTTCAGTTTATCAGCACGGTTTGCCTTTGCCCAAGCAGCATCACGTTTACCGTGAGTATTTCTTCTTTTATTTAAATCATCTAGTCGACCCAACATAATTTTATTCTTTGCATACGTTGGATCTGATTTAGCAAATCCACTCTCTCCGAGCGGAGTTTTTTTTTGGACATCAGGTGCATACTGCTGAGCGTGCATATATTCTGTTATTGCTGACCTTTGCATCTCAGGTGTCATTTTGTTTAAATCGGTTTGTGAAATCCAGCTACCAAAATCCGCTTGAATAGGTTGGTTGTCACCACTTAATTCACTATTGCTAAATGGTTTGTCCGGTACTCCTTTGTCAGCTTCTTTTTCCAAATCCGCATCACAATTTACAGCTTTACCGGAAATTTGCCCGGTAGTACTCACCCGCCCCTGTTTTTGCTGAACCACATGCCCAAGTTCATGTTCCAAATGCCTTTCTTGCCCGGTAGACAGATGGATTTCGTTACCCTTAGCATAAGCCCCGGCTCCAATCTCGGCAGGCTTGTCCGAGTTGTAATGCACCCTTACATCGTCAAGAGTAATTTTATGCTTAGCTTCAAACCTATCGCGCAATGAAGACGGTAATCCTCTACCCCGGCTTTTAGAGGTGAGACTACTTAGCTGCGTGGTCTGATTCTCCTGTACGTACGAATTGAACGCACTGTTGCCCATTCGACTTGCCATCTGAATAACATTATCATACGTGCCGGCAGTATTTTGAGGTCTGGCATTCATTTTTGAAGCCTGCAACGGCAAAGGCCGCTTACTCATTTCATACATGCCACCAATCCTCCTTTTTAAAGGTGTAGACAAAAGTTAAATTTATGTTTCCTTTTTTGTGCTTCCGAGTATACCATAATATTTCAAACTGTGCAATTTTTATACGGTAATGTTTTATTTATCTAATCTTAATCTTAAGCATTTACTGTAAAATGAGTAAATAGTTGCTTGATTCTTTACAATCATATCTGCTGTTACATTTTGCTGAAATCCTATTCTTTCTTTATAGTTGCTTTAGCATAAAAACACCCCCAAAGTTATTTGTAGTATTATCATACTCTCTAACTTTAGGGGCGTAGTTAAGACTAACAGCTTTTTTGTACTACTCTGTCTTTTTATTAAACTCCAGCAATCTTTGTATTACTTCCTCGATAAAAATAAAGAAAACCACACGGGATTTTTCGTAAGGAGACAATCCGGCAGGTTGATGAGTATCTGTCAGGATTAGAACCTTATCGTAGTTTGAGATTACGGAGGTGTTGTATTCCTCGAGTATTAACAAGAAATTACTGCCCTTGCTTTTGGCAAAGTTATAAATTCCCTGAAAGGATGAGAAATTTCCGGTAGCGGTAAGGATAATGAGTATACTTTTTTCGTCCAGTAGGTTTTCTGCCGAAACCTCGTCCGGCACGGAGATTACTATTTTATTGGTTACCAACCTCAACTTATATTCAAAATATTGACAGCAAATATAAGAAGGTCCGTAACCGAACAAAATTATCTTTTCAAAAGCAGTCACTTCTTCTATAAATCTGTCTACCAGTTTTACATCAAAATCATCCACAAATTTTCGAATTCGTTCCAGTTCGTTAGTGGTACACTTTTGAGGCAGTTCATTTTCATATACAAAATTCATGTATTGTTTATAAGTACCAAAGCCCAGTTTTTTAACAAACTTGGAAATTTTTGAAACAGAGCAGCCGCAAAGATCTGCTGCTTTGTCTATTTTAATATTTTTATCTTCTTTGGCGTAATCTGTTATGGTTTCATTGATTTTTTTTTCCAGAGGATTCAAATTGTTTAAATCAATATTAAGCATATGTTTCAAAGGATACTATAAATCCTTTTCTCCTTTTTAGGTTTTTGTTTATTATTACATATAATTCTTATTCTATCAAGTAATATAAATTAATCACATTTTTGTTTTATTAGGCTCATTTATTAAAAACACCGTATTTAAGCCAAAAATTCACTATTATTTTATAAAAAGAAAATACCGGAGAGGAAAATTTTCTGTTTTTAATCTTAAATATAAATATTTTAATAAAATTTTCCGAAAAATTCTTGACAAATTCTGTCCGGTGTAGTATTTTAATAAGCATAAGGCAATAAGCACAAAAACAAAGGCATAATTAATAAAAACCAAGCTATATTTTTATCTATTTTTACTAAACCTTTACTTTTGGAGGAAATTATGAATAAAACTCAAATTCTCGAAGATTTGAAATCAATTCTTCAACCGGAACAAATTAACACCAATCATGATGACTTGTATGATGCAGCAGCGGATCGTTACAAAAAATACGCAAAGGCAAGAAAAGTTTTAGACGTTCCCATGCCCACAGCAATAGTTTATCCAAACTCTACCGAAGAAGTAAAAGCTCTCTTGGTATACTGCAACAATAACGGCATCAACGTAATCCCCAGAAGCGGTAAAACTGCAACCGAAGGTGGTCTGGAAAACTGGAAAGAAGAAACCTTGGTTATCGACGGTAAAAAGCTGGATAAAATCATAAAAATCGATACATACAACATGCAGGCTACCGTTCAAGCAGGCGTTCCCTTGCAAGTTTTGGAAGATGAATTGAGAAAAGTGGGCTACACAGCAGGACACTCTCCTCAATCCAAACCGGTTGCTCAATACGGCGGCTTGGTAGCAACAAGAAGTATCGGACAATTTTCCACTTTATACGGCGGAATTGAAGATATGGTTGTAGGTTTGGAATGTGTATTCCCCAACGGTCATGTTTCAAGAATCAAAAACGTTTCTCGCCGTGCAGGAGGTCCGGACATCAGACATATTGCCATCGGCAACGAAGGTACTCTTTGCTACATCACTGAAGTAACTGTTAAAATTTTCAAATACTACCCCGAAAACAACAAATTCTACGGTTACCTTATCAAAGATGTTGACACAGGTATCAAGGTTCTTAGAGAAGTAATGGTTAACGGTTACCGTCCTTCTGTTGCTCGTACATACTCCGAAGAAGACGCAAGACAACATTTCTATCATTTCCACAAAGACAAATGCGTTCTTATCTTCATGGCTGAAGGCTCAAAAGGCATAGTAGAAGCTACTTGCAAAGGCATTGAAGAAGCTGTTGAACAATTTAAAGACGGCATTATCGAACAAGTAGACAGCAAGCTCATCGAAGACTGGTTCAACCATCTTAACTGGTCTCAACAAGACATCGACGACGAGTTTGAAGGCATGAAAGAAAACGACAAACATGACGGTTTCACTACAGAAATTTCTGCCGATTGGGAAACCATTCCTCAAATTTACTACAACGTAATGAATCGCGTAAGAAATGAATTCCCCAGAGCTCATGACTTAACAATGCTTGGCGGTCATTCATCTCACAGCTATATCAACGGTACAAATATGTACTTTGTATACAACTACAACATTAACTGTGCTCCCGAAGATGAAATGAGAATTTATCATCACCCCATCCAAACAATTATCGTTGAAGAAACACTTAAAATGGGTGGTTCAATGTGTCACCATCACGGCATCGGAAAATACCGCAACGAATGGACCAAGGATGAACACGGTTCAGCATACTTTATGTTGGAAAAATTAAAAGAAGCCTTTGACCCCAACGGAATAATGAACTTCGGTACTATCTATCCTCAAGAAGAAGGCGTTAAATACCAAAAGTAATTATACTTAAATGCATAAGGAAGTAACAAAAGCTATTCTCCGTAAACGCCTTTGTGACTGCTTAACCGGAATTTAAGTATAGCCAATCAACTCAAATAACACGTGTTGTTAAAAAACTTAGCCGGCAAACCAAATAATAATTAAAACAAGTTAACAAGAATTGAAAAACTCCGGTCATTAATTTGATCGGAGTTTATGGGAAACATTTCCTCACCATAGGTTTCCTCAAAGCTTTGATTCTTTTAGATGATTTACCGGAATTCGAATTATATAGTTTACAAAACTAAAATTTATTAAGGGTGATTACATGACAACCGGTAATTTGAGAAGATATTTTCAGTTGTTGCTTATAGTTATAGCAGCCGGAGCAATTTATCCTGTAATTTATTTAAAGACCAATTATCAAGAAACCATACTCCAAGTATTCAATATGTCACTGCCACAGTTAAACATTATCTACTCCGTTTTGGGTATAGTGTTTTTGGTGGGATATTTCCCCAGCGGTGTGTTGAGTGATAAGTTTTCATCCAAAAAATTGTTGGCAGCCTCACTGTTTGGTACTGCCATTGGCGGATTCTGGTTTGCACAGGTTCCCGATTATACCAGCGTTGTTTTGATATTCTGTATATGGGGTTTCTTCTCTGTTTTCACCTTCTGGAGTGCCCATATGAAACTGGTTAAACTCCTTGCAAAACCTGAAGAAGAAGGTCGTTTCTTCGGAGTACTTGACGGCGGCAGAGGCGTAATCGAAGCAGTACTTGCCAGTATAGCTGTTGCAATCTTCTCCTCTGTTTTGGGTAATTCCATAACTCTCGAAAGCAAAAAAGATGCATTGGTTACCATAATTTATATGTATTCGGCTGTATTGTTGGTAGCGGCGATTCTTACCTTATTGTTTATTGACGATGATAAGAAATCCCCTGCTGCAGCAAATGCCGATGCTACTCAAAAAGGTAATCCATCTAAGGAAAAATTCCAATTTAAAGATATAGGTGCCATTTTCAAAAACAAGTTTATCTTTGTAATGGGCGGAATTATATTCATGTCCTATACAGTAACTTGGACCATCTATTACTTGGGCGGATTCATGGAAACCAACATTCAAGTAAACCCTGTTACAGTTAGTACCATCATGGTTATCGTATTATGGATGAGACCTATCGGCGGTATTGTGGGTGGTTTCCTTGCCGATAAGTTTGGCAAAACTGCAGTATTGGGCAGCGCTATCTTCGGAGCGGCGGTTTGCTTAGTGGCAATGGCTGTATTACCTCCAAATTCCGGCGAGTCTTTATTCTACGCTTTGGTAATCGGTACCGGTTTGTTTATATATGCAATAAGAGGTACATACTGGTCTTTGCTGGGTGATTGCAAAATCGACAACAAAATAATCGGTGTTGCCGTTGGTATAATCTCAGTTTTGGGCTACCTTCCCGACATTGTTTTACCCATAATCAATAGCTTCTTGTTTACCACCTACGGAGATAACGGCGGTTACAATGCATATTTCATTACTTCTGCAATTTTAGGTGCGGTAGGTATACTCTTGGTAATCGTGTTTACAAGACTCAAAAAATCGGCAGTTGCCGATAATCAACAGGTTTCGGAGAAGTGATACCATGCTTCTGATCAATTTATGAAAATAGTATGTTTGGTAAAGTTTATTCCGGATGTGGATAATTTTATCTATGACTACGAATTAAACGTTTTGGTGCGAGAAAATGTACATCTTGTGATTAACCCCGATGATGCTTGTGCCTTAGCCTACGCACTGAAACTAAAGGAAAAAAATCCCGAAATTACAGTTGAAACAGTGACTATGGGTCCCTTGAGCGTCAAGGAATACATAAGAGATTTGCTCCGCAGAAACGTAGACAAAGCAACTTTAATTTCCGATAAGATGTTTGTTGGCAGCGATACCTACGCCACAAGCAGAATCTTGGGAAAATATCTGCAAAGTACAGAATTTGATTTAATCATGAGCGGTTCCCACACCCTGGACGGCGATACCGCTCATGTACCGGTTCAAATAGCGGAAATGATGAATTTGGCTCAAATGTCCGGTATCAAGAAATTCTTCGAAGATGAATCAACGGAAAGTGCTTTAGTATTCGAAACGGAACGAGAAAATACCGTTATGAAGTTCGAAGCTAAGCTTCCCGCCGTATTGAGTACTTCAAAAGACAGCGGATATAAATTGCCTTACGTAAAATACGCTGATTTGAACCTATATGTAGACGACAGAATTACCCTTATAACCAACGATGACTTGGGCTTTGACCAAACAGAAGTAGGCTTAAAAGGCTCCTTGACCAAGGTAGCCAAAACCTACACCAAACAGCAAAATCGCAAGGAAAGCATTTTCGTAACCGTTGATGAACAAGGAATTGAAACCGTCTACGGATTTTTAAAAGACAAAGGTCTTGTTTAGTATGAGGACTTTAATTTATATAGATCCTGAAAACCCCAAAAGTTCCGTTGATTTGTTAGAACCGGCAAGACTGATTTCTCAAGGGCAAATCAATGAAACCTATGCTCTTTGTTTAACCGATTTTATAACGCAAGGTGAATTTGATTATCAATTTAACCCGGGCGAAAAAATCCAAAGCCATGATGTAATCAACATCACAAATTGCATAGAGGAACTGCATAAGATTTATGACTTTGACTGCATTTTAATACCGGCTACGTTTATTGGCAGAATGTTGGCTCCACGACTGGCAATGCGGTTGCATGTGGGATTGGTAGCCGACGTTACAAGCATAAATCATACGGACAGCCGAACCGAATTGGTACGACCGGCTTTTGACGGTAAAATCTTGGCTGCCATTGTTTGCAAGGAACGCAAACCCTTAATGGCAAGCATAAGAGAGAACGTCTTTACATATGCCCCTACCGGGCAAAAGAATACCGAAATAATAGACTTTACACCACAAAACATACAACCCTCCGGTATAACGCTCCTGGAAACAAGACAAAAACCCATTCCCAAAGACATACGTGAAAGTAAGGTTTTGGTTTCAGGCGGCGGAGGTGTTGGAGAAGAAATAGAACGTTTAAAACCTCTTGCAGAGGAATTAAACGGTATGGTCTCCGCCAGCCGGAAAATTGTTGACAGCGGAATGGCTTCCAGAGCTATTCAAGTGGGTCAATCCGGCAAGACAGTAAGCCCCAAACTTTATTTTGCGATGGGTATCTACGGTTCCTTGCAACATATAGAGGGTCTGAAAAATGTTGAACATATTATTTCGGTCAATACCAACAAGTTTGCTCCCATTTGCAGCCTTTCCGATATAGTTGTTGAAGGAGATGCCTTGGAATTTGCGGAGAAACTTGCAGAAAGAATAAAATTGGGTAAATAACTATGATACATCTGTTTATACTGCAACGCTTTACCTATTCATTTAAGTATTAACTATAAAAAAATATATGGAGGTACTGCTATGAAAATCACAGATTTCAACATGAACTATTTCTCTTTGAAAGGTAAAAACGCTATTGTTACCGGAGGAAACACCGGTTTGGGTCAAGCTTTTTCTTTGGCTTTGGCAAAAGGCGGCGCAAACATATTTATGCCCAGCGTTATGCCCGATGATGCTGAATTCAACAAAGTAATTGAAGCAGAAGGCGTAAAAACTGTTTACATGGAAGCTGACATTACAAAACCCGGCGTTCCCAAAGAAATCGTTGATAAATGCGTTCAAACTTTAGGTTCCGTTGATATTTTGGTAAACTGTGCAGGTATCTGCATCTGTGCCGAAATCGGTGAGTTTACAAGAAAAGAATGGGATCCAATGATAGCTATAAACCTTACCGCTGCTTTCGAAATGACTGCAGAATGTGCTAAATACATGATTCCTCAAAAAAGCGGTAAAATTATCAATATCTGCTCCATGTTCAGCTGGCTCGGCGGACAACAATCTCCTGCTTATGCGGCTTCCAAACACGGTATTGCAGGCTTAACAAAAGCTTACTGCGACGAACTTGCACAATTCAATATCCAAGTTAACGGTATAGCACCCGGCTACTTCCAAACCAAAGCTGCCGAATACTCCATGAGCAATCCCGAAAGAAACAAATGGATCGTTGACCATACTCCCGAAGGCAGATGGGGCTACGTTCATGACCTTATGGGAACCACAGTTTTCCTTGCAAGCGAAGCTTCTCAATTCGTAAACGGTCATATCTTGGCGGTTGACGGCGGATTCAGAACCAGATAACATAACGACCGACATAAACGTAACTACCGACATAACTCATTTATAAGTTTTAGGGATGCTATCCCCGAAAGCATCCCTAGATATTTCTTAAATTCGGTAAGGCTTTTATTAAACCTTACCCCATTAAATGACCTCGGAGGCTAAGGATGAGTGAAGTATATTTTATAGGTGTGGACAGTGGCTCCCAAAGCACGAAAGTTTTTATTTTCGATGAAAAAGGAAACGTTGTTTGCAGTGCGTCAGAAGGTCTGCAACCCATGATGTCACGCAAGCCCGGTTATGTTGAACATCCGGACGACGATTTGTGGGATAGCTTAAAATCAGCTTTAAATAAATTAATGAATAACTTTACAGGTGATGTGTCTAAAATAAAAGGTTTGGGTCTTTGCACCATTCGTTGTTGCAGAGTTTTCATGAAGGCTGACGGTACTCTTGCCGAACCCGTAATGAGCTGGATGGACGTACGTTCCTACGCAACCTTTGAAGATGAAGAAAAAATTGCATACACCTGCCCTACTTCCGGTTATGCTACTCACAGATTAACCGGCGAATTTAAAGATACCGTAGCAAATACCTTCCAATGGCAATTCCCAATTGATATGGATACCTGGGATTGGTCAACAGACGAAGAACACTTCAACAGCTTCAAAATCCCCAAAGAAAAACTTCTTGAGCTTCAAATGCCCGGTACAATTTTAGGCTATGTAACAAAAGAAGCAGCCGAAGCTACAGGACTTCCCGTAGGCTTACCCGTAGTTGCAACAGCAAACGATAAAGCCGTTGAAGCCTTGGGTTCCGGTTTGGTAGAAAAGAATGTTGGTCTTGTCTCTTTGGGAACCTACATAGCATCCATGGTTTGCGGAGATAAAAATCTTCTCGATCCTCAAAATTACTTTGTAAACCTTTCCTGTGTACCCAATGAATACCTCTATGAAAGCGGCGGTATACGTCGTGGAATGTGGCATATATCTTGGTACAAAAGCATAGTCGGCGAAGAATATGCTCAAAAAGCAGAAAGCATGGGTCTTACCGTTGAGGAATGTCTGGAAAAAGAAGCTGTAAACGTACCCGCCGGTTCCGACGGTTTGCTGACAATTCCGGATTGGCTTGCTCCTGCCAGTCAGCTTCACAGAAAAGGCGTAATGATAGGTTTTGATGAACGCCACACCAGAGCACATATTTATCGTTCTATTATGGAAGGAATAGCTTTCACCTTAAAGAATTGCTATGACGCAATGATAGATGAATTAAAAATTAAACCCGAAAAAATCATCGTTTCCGGCGGTGGCTCAAACAGCGAGCTGTTCATGCAAATTTTTGCCGATATGTACGGAGTAAAAACTTGCAGAAACGAAATTAACGGAGCGGCTGCAATCGGTTCTGCAATCTGCGTTGCAGTAGCAACAGGCGTTTACCCAACCTTTGAAGAAGCAGTCAAAAATATGGTTAAACCAAGAGACGAATTCATTCCCAACCCGAAAAACACAGAAGTTTATGACAAAATCAATACCCAAGGATACAAAAACTTACCCACAATGTTGGATGATACTTTAAAAACTGTTTATCAGGCTTGTAATTGATTACAAAAAATTATATACTAAAGTGGTTTAAATTTAATATAACTAAACAAATGACAAAACGTTTCAAGGGTTATTGTTATTTGTCCGGGAGAATTATTTAAACCGCAAAACTTATAACTTCGAAATTTTTGCTCATAAAAAATCGTTGAAGCCTTCGGAGTTTAATATAAAACTCCGAAGTGTTGGTATATAATATTAATATTTGCCCCTTTCACAAACTTAACATAGAATATTGTCTTATAATGTTCCCACGTCTTAACGTTGGGAACATTGTGATATTTCTAAGTATATACTAATTCCAAATAAGGAAGGACAAAATCAATTATTTTTGTCCTTTGTTTAAAACGGAATCATTATAATTCTCACATTTGATCTCTATATAAACAATTCGCCTTAGCTGTACAATACTTTTTTTCATTTCTTTGATTTTGTTACGATTTAATTTCACAATTTCAAAAGCACCTTATTTGCCTGAAACCTGATTTTTTATTTAAAACTAATAATTAACTCAATTTTTCAAATTGACATAACTCTGTAAATATTAAGAAACGGAGGATTGCCGATGAATTACTTAGAATACGAACTACTGCCCAAAGAAGTGGAAGAATCACTGCTTTGTGCAGCATGGAAAAAAGAAGGCCGTTATAAACGTGTTAATGTTGCTATCTTAAGTCTGTTGGGGGTTATTCTGATTTTTTCTTATATGTATAACCCTAAGGAATTTTATTTATTCGGTCTTCTTGTAATGATATTGGGTCTGCTGTTTTATATATTATACGGATTTGAATTAAAGAGGAAAAATAAAGCTGAAAAGATTACCGCCCGAGGCGGTATTTACAGAATAGATATACAAAAAAACGGAATTGTGGGTAACCAAACAAAACAGGAATTTGTAAAAGGTAAAAGCGAAGTATTTTTGTCGGAAAACGTAATTACCTTTAAAATAGACGGAAACTTGTTTTGTATACCCAAACGTGTTTTAAGTTCCCAACAGTCTGAACAAATTTTGGATATTGTTAAGGAGCATTGCATTGTACGTACCGTAAAAACCGAAAGGAGCAGTATAAATGCATGAAAACGGAAAAGAAAAAGACTTAATCCTAACCATAGATAAAGAGAACGACATGGTCTTAACCATAAATAACGAAAAAGACATAGACCTAACCGTCAACAAGCCGGTTTTCCTTATCCCTTGGGCACTTTTGGTATTGATGGTAGTAGTCAGTTTAACCAACGGAGAGCAATTTTTGGCGGGATTGAATGCCACAACCGATTGGATTTTAAACGGATTTGCGTGGCTGTTTAACTTGACAACTTTAAGTTGTGTTGTTACTGTAATAATAATATATTTTTCACCCTTGGGAAAAGTCAGAATAGGAGGCAGAAAAGCAGATCCGATTTTGTCTTACGGAAATCTTGTATGGGTTACCCTTTGCACAACTATAGCCGCAGGAATTTTGTTTTGGGCATGTGCTGAACCCCTTTATCATATGTATCAACCTGCGGCAATGGAGGGTGCTGCCCCCGGCAGTAGGGAAGCCGCTGTTTTTGCTATGAAAACCATGTTTCTTGAATGGACTTGGTCACCCTACGCCATATATACAGTAGCTACAATTTTGTTTGCCTTTGTACTTTATAATATGAAACAAAAATTTTCCGTAGGTTCTGCGTTGATACCGGTTTTTGGTAAAAAGGCGACAAAATACAATTCTATTATAGATATAGTTTGCCTCTTCGCTTTGGTTACAGGTATGGCGGCTTCCTTGGGAACCGGTACTTTGACCTTGGCGGGCGGAATGGAGCGGGTTTTCAATATACAAAGTAATCCCGTTTCATGGGGCATAATTATTATTTTGGTTGTTGCTACTTTTGTTATCTCCAGTATTTCCGGAGTAAGTAAAGGAATAAGAATTTTATCAGGCATAAATTCCAAGGTTTATATGGTAATACTGGTTTTCTTGGCTGTCTTCGGCCCAACGGTATTTATGCTTAATTTTGCAAGCGAATCTCTGGGTGCTTACTTTACTGATTTCTTTAAATTAAGCTTGGCTACCGGAGACGTATTTAATGACGGATGGTCAAAATCATGGCCCATATTCTATTGGTGTAACTGGCTTGCTTGGACTCCCATAGCAGCCATCTTCCTTGGTAAAATTCTCAAGGGTTATACTGTAAGGCAAGGAATAATCTGCAATTTCGTTATACCATCGGTTTTTGCAACAATCTGGATGGGACTGTTTTCCACGGCATCTTTGTTTTATGAACTAAACGGCGGAGGCTTTAGCGGTCTTCTGGCGGAAAGAGGTCCTGAATCAATTGTATATGCTCTGTTCGACAAATTACCGCTACCCTTGATAATAATTCCCTTTTACCTGTTTACTGTATTTATATCCTTCGTTACAGCATCCGATTCCAATACAACAGCAATGGCAGGGCTTTGCATCAACGGTGATACCATGACTGAAAAAGAATCATACTCTTGGCTGAAAATAATATGGGGATTAACCATAGGTGCTGTTACATGGATTTTATTAAGCGTGGCAGGTATAGACGGAATAAAAGCCGCATCCAATTTAGGCGGCTTCCCCAATATGTTTTTGGTTCTGCTGTTTATCGTAAGTGTACTGAAAATCAGCCGAAATCCCAAAAAGTATGATTATCACAAAGAAGACTACGATCAGGACGGACAACCTTTGCTCGGAAAGGAAAATTAAATGAAACCATTAATTTTAATTACCAACGATGACGGAATATATTCTCCCGGTTTGGCGGCAAGTGCGGAAGCATTAAGCGACTTGGGCGAATTACTGATTGTTGCACCTCACAGCCAACAAACCGGAATGGGACGAGCCTTTCCGCGAACTCCCGAGTTGGGAATAATTGAAGAATGTCCTTTAGATATTAACGGTAAGAAAGTTATGGGTTACGGAGTATACGGTTCACCGGCTTTTGTAGTAGCCCATGCCATACTGGAATTGGCTCCACGAAAACCCGACCTCTGTGTAAGCGGTATCAATTACGGCGAAAATTTAGGAATGGTTTTGACTTGCAGCGGTACGGTTGGTGCGGTTTTGGAGGCTTGTTCCTTTTATATTCCGGGAATTGCTCTTTCTCTGGAAACGGATTTAAAAAATCAACGTTCCGAAAATTATGTACATAGGGATTGGACCTCAGCCAAGGAAACGGCAAAGTACTGGGTACAAAAGTTTTTCCAAGAAGGTATGCCCAAAAACGCCGCAATGCTTAATGTAAACATACCTTACGGAGAAATTTCTCCCGATAAACACAGATTTACAAAACAAAGCCGACAAAACTATTTTGAGTTTATTAAACCCCAACCCCGTGATTTTTCTCAACCCTTTTCTTTAAAGTCAAGAATTTACGTTCACGAGGATGAATTAGAAAAAAACAGCGACATTTACGCAGTCTATAAAGACAGAGTTATCTCCGTTACACCTTTGAATTGGGATATGTCTATGTAGTATATTGATTCCATTTTAAATATAGGACAAAAATAATTGATTTTTTCCAACGGTTAAGGAAAAAACGATTATTTTTGTCCTTTTTCTTATTTAAAGTTAGTACTTTAATATAAATACGAAATCCCTATGTGTTAAGACTCATAGGGATTTTTTGACGAAAGAAAACCACCGTTTGACCGGTGGTTTTGATTATTCTATACTTAATTTCATAAGGAATTGTAACAAAAGCTATTCTTCGTGAACGGTTCGCTCTTGCGTTTTTATGAAAAAACACCGGTCGCTCACCACTACGAATATACGCTATTGTTACTACTTAACAAGCAATTAAGTATATACTCAACTTCTATTACTTTAACTTAAATTGCTCTACCATGGATTGAAGCAATTCTGCTTGGTTTTCAAGGTGGTTGCTGGAGGATACGCTTTGGTCCACAGCATCGGAATTGGAATGAGTAACGTTGTAAATTTGTTCGATTCCTTGTCTAATGGTGGTTATGGTGCTTGATTGTTCTTCGGAGGAGTCTTTGATTTTGTTGACTATGCCGGCGACATCAGTTGTAGCCGAAACAATCTTTTCAAAGGATTCTGCCGTATGATGAACTATTTCAACGCCTCTTGATACCTTTTCCAAGGAATTGCTTATCATGGCTGTGGATTCTTGAGCGGCAGCGGAGCTTCTTGAAGCAAGGCTTCTTACTTCTTCTGCAACAACCGCAAAGCCCTTGCCGTGTTGTCCCGCACGGGCGGCTTCAACAGCGGCATTTAGTGCAAGAAGGTTGGTTTGGAAAGCTATTTCTTCGATAACCTTAATTATCTTTGCAATAACGTCGGAGGAATTTTTAATTTCATCCATTGCGGATATCATTTCTGCCATCTGTATACTTCCGTTCTCCGCATTGGATTTGGCTATGTCTGATAATTGTGTGGCCTCTAGAGCATTATCGGCGTTACGGTCGATTTGGTTTACTATTTTTGATATGGAATCATTAATTACGGAAACAGCATCCATTTGTTCTTTAAAACCGGATGATAAGGAATGGCTGGTGGAAGAAACCATATCGGAACCTTCTTTTACTTGGTAAGCCAAGGATTGCAATTCAACAAAGAATTCGTTCATTGTGTTTACTATGTGGTTTATGGAGTCCTTTATGGCAACAAATTCGCCCAAGTATTGCCTTGAAATTTCTATATTGAAATTCTTGTCGGACAAATCAGTTAAGTTATCTTTCATTTCGCTTATATAACTTCTGATGTTGGAACAACTTTCTTCCAGAGATTTGCCCAGTTTGCGGAAGTTTGAACTGATAGCTTCCGTATCTTTATCCCATGGTGCTGTATCATAATTTATACTTAAATCGCCTTTGGATAGACGGTTAAGACAGGCAATCAGTTTCTCTACTTCATTGTTTTGGTATTCGGATTGTTTTTCAGCCAAGTATTGTGCTGCCCTTATGGAAGTAAGGTCATTAATAACACCTACAGCAGCCACTACATTGCCGCTTTTGTTTTTAATGGGTACAGAAGTATATTCCACTTCATAAGTTTTATTGTTTGCGATCAGCGTTGTTTCGGTTACAGCACTTTCTCCATGAGCCAAAGCTCTTCTCAACGCAAATTTCGATGGGTCTTCCATATTTACGTTAACTATAGTTAATATGTTTTTACCCAATGAAGAAGTTGTATCCGGTAGCCCTGCCAGGTTTTTGGCTGCATTGTTTAGATACAGCAGTCTGTATTCTTGGTCTACTATGGCTATGGGATTGCTGATATCGTCCAGATAAGTCACCAAAGATTTTATTATAAAGTTAACCCCAACAGCCATGTCTTTATAGCTGCCCCGGAGTATATCTTCGTTGACTCTGTTGTTAATATTTCCTTGGGTAATAGAGTCGCTAACGGAATGAAACTCGTCCATCAGCATATTAATACTTCCTATAACTTCGTCAAATGAACGTGCCAATTGTCCGATTTCATCGTTTCCGGATTTATCTATATTAACGTTAATGCGTCCTGCGGCAACATCTTTAGCTATGCCGGTAAGTTTGCCTATGGGTTTTGTGATGCGAACGATTATAAAATAAATTAATATGGAGCAAAGTATGGTAATAACCACACCGGAGAGTATAGCTACAAGTACATAGGATGAATTCATAGCTTGCTCTTTATTTATTATGCTGTAAACAGTCCATTGCGGTTCTTTGGTTATTATGTGGTATCCAAGAGTATCTGTATTGTCTTTGGATTTAAAATCGTAAACCTTTCCGTCTTGAGTGTTTGACGTGGGTATACCCAATTCGTCTACTTTTTTGTTTATCAAATCGGGGTCTGTAGATGATGCAATAGTATTAAAGGGATCGGCAACAAAAGTAACCTTAACATCAGCGTCACCGTTTTTCTCACTTAAATAACGTGTAAGCCCTTGAGTATGAACAGGAACAACTACCATACCCAAAAATTCGTTGCCGTCGAAAATAGGTCTGCTGAACCAGGATTCCATTAGTCCGGTAACCGGTGAAGCAGTTACTTCGCTTATATGCTTATTACCTTTTAACGCCTCTTCACAGTTGGGTACAAAGGCAGGCACGTCCTTCGCGTTTAACCCCATACCGCCTTCAAAGGCTCCTGCGGTTACAATAAAGTCCTTATTCAAAAATATCATGTTTGCATAAAGAGGATAACCGCCCAAGTCAATATTATTCTTGAAAAGTTTAGCAAGAGCAGCGTTGGCCGGTTCTTTGCTACCGCCTCTGGCCAATTCCTGTACTTCTTCCAGTTCATACATAGCATTAACTACAGCCCATGCATTTTCGTTCCATTGTGAAATTATTGCATCCATTCTGCTTGCATCGCTTTTAAGCAATTCATTAACATTATGCAGCAAAAGTTTTCTGCTTTCGCCGTTGGTCAGAAAGGATACGATTAGTTGAGACAGAATCAAAATTATTATTACCGGAATCAATATCTTCCAGCGAATACTAAAGTTTCTTTTTGTTTTGTCCATAACCCATTCTCCTCTATTGTATGTGTTATTGTAAACCCTATTAATTACAGAGAAACGGAACTGCTATAAACCTCCCAATTAATAAACATAATAATTATTCTAGCATTTTGCTTTCCGTTAAGTCAAGGAAATAACCGGTGGGATGCATTTGTTTTGCATCTTATAAGATTATTACGCGTCTCATAGTTCGTTAAGTCAGCTTATTAATATCTCTAAGTATATCGACAAGAAAATACATTTTATTTAGTAATAAAAGTTATTAAGCAAAACATTTTGTAATTATCGATTAAAAACCCTATGTTATTTAATTTTTGAGTAGTACTTAACTGCCGTTGAAGTAATAGCTAAAGCCTGTTTGAAAATAAGAAACCCGGAGATATGTGCATTGTCTCCGGGGAAGAAGCTTAATAAGATTATTTGCAATAAGTATTCATGTAATTACACATTTTTTCTTTAATTTCGTCGTTTATTATAATGTTTCCGTCTATGTTTTGATTGTGAAGAGTGTTAATAATGTCTTTTACCGTTACTATGGGGAAAGTTTTTATTCCGTAGTCGTTGTAGAGTTCTTCTATGGCGGTTAAATCTCCTTGACCTTTTTCCATGCGGTCAACGGAAATTACCAAACCGACTATATTAACATCTGCTATGGATTTAAGTATGGGAATTGATTCTCTGACGGCTGTACCTGCGGTTAAAACGTCTTCTATTATCAAGACTGAGTCACCGTCTTTTAGTTTGTAACCTATAAGATTACCGCCTTCTCCGTGATCTTTGACTTCTTTTCTGTTGAAGCAGTAGTTTACGTCCTCGTCCATTAATTTAGACAAAGAAATAGCCGCCGAAACAGCCAAGGGAATACCCTTGTAAGCCGGTCCGTATAATGCGGACACATCTTTGGGAATAAGGTTGTTATTCATATTTTCAGAAATACAGGCGGCGTAATATTGTCCTAACAAATCAGCCTGTCTGCCGGTTTTAAAATTTCCGGTATTAATGAAATAAGGCGTATTTCTACCACTTTTTGTAACAAAATCGCCAAACATCAACACGTTTGAGCTAACCATAAATTTGATAAAATCCTCTTTATAACCCATGAGTTTGCCTCCGAAAGTCAAAGTATATAAAAGATTAATGCCTTGAGGATATTTCCCAAAAGCCGAAGATAATTTTTAAGCTATAATAAATTAATTAATATTCAAATGCATCTCTGATGTCTTGCAAAGTATTAAAGTTATGAGCGTTCATATAATCAATTAAGCCCTGTTTAACATCAACGGGAGCTGTGGGTGAAATTAATGCGGCTGTTCCCACACAAACAGCATCTGCACCTGCCATAATAAATTCGGCGGCGTCTTCGCCGGTCATTATACCGCCAAGGCCGATTATGGGAATATTAACGGCACGTCTTACCTGATAAACCATACGTAAAGCAACGGGTTTAACGGCAGGGCCGGAAAAACCGCCCATTTTATTGGCAAGGATGGGCTTAAAACGATGTATGTCTATTCTCATGCCCAGTAAGGTATTGATTAAGGAAACCGCATCCGCACCTTCACTTTCCACTGCTTTGGCAATTTCCGTAATATCTGTTACATTGGGAGAAAGTTTTATAACAAAAGGCTTTTTGGAGACTTTTTTAACGGCTTTTGTTATTTCTGCCGCCGATTTGGGATCTGTACCAAAACTGATGCCGCCCTTTTTTATGTTTGGACAGGAAATGTTTATTTCGGTCATGTCTGCATTTGTTTCATTGAAACGCTCAACCACGGCACAATATTCTTCCGTAGTTCTGCCGGCAACGTTTGCTATTATTTTGGTATTAAATTTCGAATAAGCCGGAAGTTCGTTTTCTATAAAATAATCTATACCCGGGTTTTGCAAGCCGACGGCGTTTAACATTCCTCCGTATACTTCCGCTATACGTGGCGTGGGATTACCTACCCAAGGCTCTTGGCTTACGCCTTTGGTTATCATTGCTCCCAATTGGCTTAAATCATAAAATTGAGCACTTTCCTTGGAAAAAGTACCGGAGGCAGTAAAAACGGGATTATCAAACTTTACGCTTGCTATTTCTACCGATAAATTCATTCCCAAATCACTTCGCTTCCCATAAAAACAGGACCTTCGGTACAAACTCTTTTATGTACCGCTGTTTGATTATCTTTAATTTTACACACACAACCCACGCAGGCACCGTAACCGCAACCCATGCGTTCTTCCAAAGAAACTTGCAGAGGTATACCCTTTTCACAGGTATGTTCCGTCAAGGCTTTTAACATGGGTTTGGGTCCGCAGGATAAGAAATATTCAAAATCATCTTTTTCTTTTATCAATTGAACTACATTTCCCTTAAAGCCGGCTTCACCGCTATCCGTAGCTATATGCACCTCTTGGCAGTACTTTTCAAATTCTTCGGTTAAGAATACCTCTGATCTGTAACCTAAAAATGCAGTTACATTGTATTTTTCGGACAGTACTTTTGCAAGCATAAGCATGGGCGGTATACCCACACCGCCGCCAACAACGGCAATATCTTTTTTATCGCCGATTGCATCTAAATCAAAACCGTTTCCCAAAGCACTGCTTAAACGTATCTCTTGGGAAACTTTATAATCGGAAAATTCCGCTGTTCCGCTACCCACAACCGCAATTACAAGACTCAGCAAATCTCCGTCCGTATCGCAAATGCTGATAGGTCTGGGAAGCAGAGTGCTTTTGTCATTGGGATAGATGTTAACAAATTGTCCCGGTTTTGCTTCTGCTGTAATTTCAGGGGCTTTTACGACTAATTTGAATATGTTTTGAGAAAGTTGCTCTCTGTTTTGTATAACACCGGTAATTATTTTTTTCACAATACTTCACCCAATGTGTTTTTCATAGTAATCACGGCTTCTCTGGCGGCTTCGCTGTAGTTTTCATGAGAATATTTGTCGTTTTGTTTGTATGCGGCAATTATTCCTCTTGAAGAATTTATAATACAGCCCTTACCGTCTTTGTCAAAGTAACCTTTTAAATCTGCCGCAGTAGCTCCTTGAGCACCGTAACCGGGCACCAAGAAGAAGGTGTTTGGGATAATTTTACGGAGTATTTCTCCCTGTTCGGAGTAAGTTGCTCCAACAACGGCACCAACCTTGCTGAAACCGTATTTTCCCATGGAATTTCTGCCCCATTGATTTACAAGTTGAGCTACGTGTAAATAAAGAGGTTTTCCTTCAACGATTAAATCTTGAATTTCTTTTCCTGAAGGATTGCTGGTTTTAACAAGCATAAATATTGCTTTGTCATATTCATCGCAGGCTTTTAAAAAGGGTTCTACGCTGTCTGTTCCCAGATACGGGTTCAGAGTAACGGCATCTTCCTGCCATAAGTCAAAATATTCGCCTTCGACCTTTACTCCGGATAAATGAGCCGCATAAGCTTCCGCTGTTGAAGCTATATCTCCTCGTTTAATATCTCCGATAATAAGCATACCTTTGGATTTAGCGTAGGCTATGGTCTGCATATAAGCAACGATTCCGTCCAAACCGTAACGTTCGTACATGGCTATTTGAGGTTTTACAGCCGGAACCAAATCGCAAATAGCATCTATAATGCCCATGTTAAACTGCAAAAACATCTGCGATACAGCCTTGGGAGTATTTTCGTAACGTTCAAGCATGGTTTCCTTAATGTGATTGGGAATCATATCATAGGTAGGGTCTAAACCAACAACAGTGGGGTTTTTCAATTCATCTATTCTTTCAATTAACCTGTCTATCATAAACTACTCTTCCTTTCGCTATGGTACACAGCACTTCTCCGTATAGGGTTTCTCCCATAAACGCTGAATTTATGCTTTTTGAAGCAAAATAATCCTCGTTTACGGTAAATGACTTATCTACATCTATAACAGCCAAGTCAGCAAAATTGCTCACTTCAACGGAACCACGCTCCATACCCAAAATTTGTGCCGGATTTGTGCTCATTTTTTCAACAAGCTCCATGGGAGTAAGTAATCCCGTTTTGACCAGATTTGTATACGATGCGGCAAATGATGTCTCCAGACCGATTACTCCGAAGGGTGCCTTATTAAACTCAGCTTGCTTTTCTTGAGTTGAATGAGGTGCATGGTCTGTGGCTATAGCATCCAAGGTTCCGTCTTGTAAAGCCCGGATAATGGCTAATCTGTCTTCATCGGTTCGTAAAGGCGGATTCATCTTCTTAAACGTGTTGCCGTCAACACAATCCTTTGTCAAAGTAAAATAATGAGGTGCAGTTTCCGCCGTAACATTTATACCCATAGACTTTGCCCATCTTATAAGGTCTACGCTTCCTTTGGTGCTGATATGGCAAAAATGAAGTTTACAACCCGTGTTCTTGGCAAGTAAAATATCTCTTGCTACGATTATTTCCTCGGAAACGGCATCAGTTCCCATATTTTCGTCCTCGGCGTGAGAATATATACTCAGATTAAGTTCCTTGGCGACTTTCATAGCCTCATTCATAACCTTTGCATTCATTACGCTTTTTCCGTCTTCGCTGATTGCACAAATTCCGTAAGGTTTGGCAGAGAGCATTTCTGCAAAATCGGCAAGTTCTCCGCCGGATTGAGATTTTGTTATAGCACCAACCGCCAAAACTTCAACGCCGTTTGCTTCAGCAGTCTTTGAGTTAATCAATTCAACGATTTCTCGGCAATCTACAGCAGGTTTCGTATTGGGCATACAACAAACCGTTGTAAAGCCGCCTTTTGCGGCAGCTTTACAACCACTTTGAATATCTTCCTTATGTTCAAAACCGGGTTCTCTGAAATGCACGTGCAAATCTATTAATCCGGGAACAACCCATTTACCTGTTGCATCAATTACTGTCACATTTTCAGAGGGTTGAACCGGCTTGTCTGTTTTGGTTATTTGGGTTATTTTTTGGTTATCTATCCAAATATCACAGGTAAAATCCGATTGAGTTTTAGGGTCAATCAGCCTGCCGTTACTTATACATATTTTCAATGGGATATCCGCCCTTCATGCAGACAATGTCATCACAATAGTCACATTTGTATTCTCTGTTTTCTTCGTCGATTAAATGGAAAACGTGGGGAATGTTCTTTTCAACAGAAGTAACACAGCGAGGATTTTTGCATTGAATAACGTTTGTAACGGATTCGGGCAGTTTTAAGGTGATTTTTTTGACTATGTCGCTGTCCTCGATTATGTTAACCGTCGCTGTTGGGTCTATCAAACCCAAAACAGCCAAGTCCACGTCTACCACATTTTCGATTTTTATCATGTCTTTACGTCCGTGTTTGCTGCTGCTGGCATTCATAATAAAGGCTATGGTATTTTTGGTTTTGTCTATATTAAGAAAGCCCAAAACCGTCATTCCCAAACCGGCTGTTATATGGTCTATAACGATACCTTTTTCTATGCTGTCAACTATCATAAATTCACCCCTCTATTCCCAATAAACACATAATCAACGCCATTCTTACGTACATCCCGTATTTAGCCTGTTTAAAGTACAAGGCTCTTGGGTCTTTATCCACTTCAACGGAAATTTCGTTTACCCTGGGAAGCGGATGAAGAACTATCATATTGGGTTTGGCAAGCATCATTTTTTTTGGGTCAAGTATATAGGAGTCCTTAAGTCTTATATAATCCTCTTCGTTAAAGAAACGCTCTCTTTGCACTCTGGTCATGTAAAGTACATCCAGTTCGGGCAAAACTTCTTTCATTTTTTCGACTTCTACATAGTTTGTATTGCTCAGTTCTTTGCGAACATATTCAGGAACTCGCAATTCTTCGGGAGAAATTAAGACGAATTTAATGTTTTCATAACGAAGCAAAGCTTTTATCAAGGAATGAACCGTTCTGCCGAATTTTAAGTCACCGCAAAGCCCTATGGTCAGGTTTGAAAAACGTCCCAGTTCCCTTTTAATGGTCAACAAATCCGTTAAGGTTTGTGTAGGATGCTGATGTCCGCCGTCTCCGGCGTTTATAATGGGCATTTCGCAATTTTGAACGGCAACCTTCGGTGCGCCCTCCTTGGGATGACGGATTACCGCCAAATCAGCGTAACATTCCACTGTTTTAACAGTATCTGCTATGCTCTCACCCTTGGAGACGGAGCTGGCGTTGGGGTCGGAAAATCCTATAAACTGACCACCCAATCTAAGCATTGCCGCCTCAAAACTAAACCTGGTCCGGGTACTTGGTTCGTAAAATAAAGTAGCCAATAATTTTCCGTCACAGGCATGAGCATATTTTTCCGGATTTTCTATCATTCTATCCGAAAGTTCAAATATTTTATCAAGCTCCTCTACCGTAAAATCCAAAGGCTGCAACAAGCTTCTTCCTTTTAACATCTTATCTCCCCTTTCACAGAATGGATATGTATAGTGGTTTAACAAAAAAACTCAACTTGAAACTTAAAGAAACAGTAGTCTAAGGTATAATTAGTCGGGTCAAAATTATAGTGGTTTAAAGTTAAACACCGGTATACATACAGTTTATGAATGATTGTACTTTTTTATCAGAGAAACATAAAATATGTGATTTCAATTCAACAATTCCAAAAAAGTCGACTGACTTTAACGTAATGCTTTAACACCGCCCGGACATAAAATTAGCCTTCCAATTAGGAAGACCATATAAAAAATTAATAATCTAAATAATTTAAATTATTGATTTTGCCGTTATTCAGATGTTGGTTGGAATTGTTGATTGTTTGTTTAGACATAAATTACCTCAGAATAAATTTTGAAGAATTTTACCACATTTCGCCCTCTGTGTCAAGCCCGGTACTTGGGTTGAAGGTGCGGAAAAAGCTATAAAATCCGCATAAATTTGTTATGGAATTTGTACAACTTATTTTCGTAATGAGCCATGTAAATTTTATAAAGGTGAAATTTAACCCAAACCGGTCTTTGGGGATTAGGGTTTAACACTCCTATTTTTTAATAAACTCCAAATTATCGAACCCGGTGTCATCGTAAAGCCCGAAGGCTTCCGTTACTTCATCGTTTTCATATACCTTTAAATATTGACCAAAATTAGGTGATAGGTTCATGTTTTTTATTTCATTCATATCAACCCAAAACACCTTGCCTTCGTCGGTGGCATCTATAAGAGTACCGCTATAGTCGGTAGTTTTATAGAAAAATTCCAGATAACGTTCATCCTTATATCTGTGGCACCAATGCACTATTCCGCAAAGCACCAAGTTTTTTATATCCAAACCGGTTTCCTCTTTTATTTCACGAACAGCGGAATCTATCATGCTTTCCCTGTCTTGTACATGCCCTCCGGGAAAACTTATTCCCTTCCATTTCTTTAATCTGTCTTGAACCACGACTTTTCCGGTGGCTTTATCTTGAACCATAACCATATTTGTCATTTCAACATTTGGCATAATATCATCCTTAAATTTTGTATATGGAATTGAGTTGAACTTTAGAATAATACTTTATTTCGAGTTAAGTAGTAACAAAAGCGTATATTCGTAGTGGTGAGCGACCGGTGTTTTTTTTATAAAAACGCAAGAGCGAACTGTTTACGAAGAATAGCTTTTGTTACTATTTCTTACGAAATTAAATATAATACTCTTTATTTATATATTATTTATTTGTTTTTAGCAATAATATGTTGAGGAATATTTATTTAATTTATAAGAAAAAAAGCAAGGTTGAAAAGTCTTCTAATAATTCTTTTTTTGTGATATTATTATAGAAACTGGAACCTGTAAAAAATATGAAACGACAAAGATTATATACAGCGGAGGTTATTCTGATGAAAAAAACTTATAAAATTACGGGAATGACATGTGCCGCTTGTTCGGCAAGGATAGAAAAAATTGTTGGACGGATAGAAGGGGTAAAATCGGTTTCCGTAAATTTAGCCACGGAAAAAATGAATCTTGAAGCCGATATCGGCACGGATTTGCAAAAAATTATACAAAGCGTGGAAAGAGCAGGGTTTAAGGCAGAACCGGAAGAAGATAAAGGCAGTCATACTTTAAAAATTACAGGGATGACCTGTGCTGCCTGTGCCTCGAGAATAGAAAAGGCGGTTGGCAAAGCGGAGGGTGTTCGTTCGGTTAGCGTAAACTTGGCAACAGAACGAATGAAAGTAGAAATCGACAGCCAAAAGATCGGAATGGCGGCAATAAAGCAGATTATCGAAAAGCTGGGCTTTAACTGGGAAGAAATCGGCGGAAAAATTAAAGTAGATCAAGATAAAATTCGAAAAGAAAAGGAAATAAAAATCCTTTGGACTAAGTTTACGGTTTCTGCCATATTTACTGTACCTTTGTTATATATAGCAATGGGCTCCATGATTTCTTGGTTGAATTTTCCATTACCTAAAATTTTGGATCCTATGGATTACCCTTTGAATTTTGCCTGGATTCAGATTTTGCTTACTTTTCCCATTATTATTGCCGGGCACAGATTTTATACGGTGGGTTACAAAGCAATTTGGAATCGTTCTCCAAATATGGACAGCCTAATCGCCATAGGAACAACAGCGGCGGCAATTTACAGCCTATATTCCACCTATAAAATTTATATGGGAGAATTTGAATATGTGGAGGGGCTTTACTTTGAAACAGCAGGGGTTATCATAACCTTGATTCTGTTGGGCAAATCTTTGGAAGCCGTATCAAAGGGCAAAACGGGAGAAGCCATTAAAAAACTTATGGGCTTGGCTCCTAAAACGGCTATCCTTATTAAAGACGACAAGGAAACAGAAATTCCCATAGAAGACGTGGAACCCGGTGATATTATTCTTGTAAAGCCCGGCAGTAAGATTCCGGTGGACGGAGTTGTAATCCAAGGAAATACAACTGTTGACGAATCCATGCTTACCGGTGAAAGTATGCCGGTAGACAAAAAAACCGGAGACAGAGTCTTTGCGGCTACAATAAACAAAAACGGTGTTATTAAATTTGAAGCCACAAAGGTCGGCAGTGATACCGCCTTGGCTCAAATAATAAAACTGGTGGAAGATGCTCAAGGCTCCAAGGCACCCATAGCCCAAACTGCCGACATTGTTTCGGGATATTTTGTTCCCATAGTATTTTTAATAGCTGTAGTTGCCTTTGCCGCTTGGATGATAAGCGGACAGAGCCTAATATTTTCCCTTACGGTTTTTATATCCGTATTGGTTATAGCCTGTCCCTGTGCCTTGGGTCTGGCAACGCCTACGGCAATAATGGTAGGTACGGGTAAAGGTGCCGAAAACGGCATTTTGATTAAAGGCGGAGAAGCTCTTGAAACCACTCATAAAATCCAAACCATAGTATTCGACAAAACCGGAACCATAACCGAAGGCAAACCGGAAGTTACCGACATAATTACAACAAACAATGTTGATAAACACAAATTGCTTCAATTGGCGGCATCTGCGGAAAAAGGCAGCGAACATCCCTTGGGAGAGGCTATAGTCAGAGCCGCGGAGAAAGATAACTTGGAATTTTTAACGGGAAGCGGTTTTGAGGCGTTAACCGGCAGGGGTATAAAGGTTACTATAGACGGCAGTGAAATACTGGCGGGTAACCTGAAATTAATGAAAGAAGAAAATATCCCCACAGAAAATTTGGAAGCAGAATCAGACAAGCTTGCAGGAGAAGGCAAAACTCCAATGTATATAGCTGTAGACAAACAGCTTTTGGGAATTATAGCCGTGGCAGACGTTGTAAAACAAAGCAGCGCTCATGCAATAAAAAAACTTAGAGATATGGGTATAGAAGTAGCCATGATTACCGGCGACAATAAACGTACTGCCGATGCCATAGCCAAACAGGTAGGCATAACTATGGTACTATCCGAAGTATTGCCCGGTGATAAATCCGAAGAAGTTAAGAAAATACAATCTGAAGGAAAAAAAGTTGCCATGGTTGGCGACGGTATAAACGACGCTCCGGCCTTGGCACAGGCTGATATAGGTATAGCCATAGGCTCCGGCACGGATGTTGCCATGGAATCCGCCGATATAGTCCTAATGCACAGCGATTTAAATGATGTTCCCACAGCCATTAGGTTATCCAAAAACACCATACGAAACATTAAGCAAAACCTATTTTGGGCATTTGCTTATAATGTAGCCGGTATACCGCTGGCAGCAGGAGTTTTTTATTTATTCGGAGGACCTCTGCTAAACCCTGTCTTTGCGGCGGCGGCAATGTCACTTTCTTCTGTTTCCGTTTTGTCCAACGCACTACGCCTGAAAAGATTTAAGTAAATAGGAGGGAATCATGAGAAAGTCGGTTTTAGCCTTTATAATATTGTTGTTGTTGTGTACCGCCTGCCAAGAAACGGATGTTGTAGCCAATTACTCCATATCCTCGTTTAGTAAAGTACTGCAAAATGTTTCCCATGACTTTAACGAAGGAAACTTTACCCTCTATTCACCGGACGGCTTGGGAAAGTTTATTTGGGGCAAATCCGTAGCCCTGGAAATTGCTATAAAACCGTTTTTGGATGCAGGGCTGGATATTTCCAAGCTTCCTGAGGAAATTCCGGTGAAAGACGATAAAATCATTGTTTACCTTGAGAATGCCGCAAATGTGCAAAGCGAGGACCCATCGGAAGTTTTTGAGTCTGTAATCAGAAAAAACAGAGACAGTTTAAGTTATCATTCTGCACTTGACCATTTCGGAATTAATTTTCCGGGAGAACATTCCTTTGAATGGTCAAAGGATATGATTTCCAACGATAAAGATTTGGTATTTGCCTTAAACCCCATGCCTTTTAAAGATGCAGGAGCGGATATAGAAAATATACCCGGCTGGACTTTAACGGAAGTTGAAATGATGGAAATGGGTGGTAAGACAACCCATATGAAGAAGCTTATAAAAGCTTTCGATTTGTAAACGTACACCCAAAATTAAATATAGATTAAGGAGACCGGTATTATGCGAACTCAATTAAAGGTTGAAGGAATGTCTTGTTCACATTGTGAAAGTGCTGTAAAAAATGCTTTATCGGCAATAGAAGGAGTTTCAAACGTTGCGGTTGACTTAAATGAAAAGACCGTTACTGTGGAACACCAAGAAAGCGTAGCACGGGATGTTTTGGCAGAGACTATCGAAGATCAAGGGTTTGATGTGGTAGGTTAAAAAGAAAGGAAGCTTATTCTTATGTTTAAGCTTCCTTTCTTTATTTAAGGCAATATCCTCATAAAAAAATTAAAAAAGTTCTCCCATAAAATTTTACTTACATCAGATTTGGTGAATCCTCGTGACAGCAATTCTGCGGTAAGATTTATCACTTCGCCATAGTTTTTTATCATATCTTGTAAGCATACTTCAGTGCCGTAACTGATTTTACAGCTTTCCAGTCCGTCGTTTAAATCCAAGCCCAGACCTATATGATTAATGCCAACAAGACCGGCTATATGCTCGGCGTGGTCTCCTATCAGGGCAATTTTGTTGTCTACATATTTACCGCCGGCGATAAATTCGTGGGTATTTATACCGATTAAACCGTTATGCCGGGCTATGGTTTTTATCATATCATCCGTTAAGTTTCTGGGGATATTATGTACAGAACGGGCATTGGAATGGCTGGCGATTACGTTTTCGCCGGTAAGTTCAAAAATATCGTAAAACCCCTTATCGCTTAAATGGCTTACGTCTATAAACATTCCAAGCTTACAAAGTTCTTTTACCACTTCTTTGCCATATTTACTTAAACCGCCTTCTTCTCCGCAACAGTCACTTATGAGATTCCTCCGGGACCAAGTTAAGCCGGCTCCTCTAACTCCCAATCGCTTGAAAATACTTAGTAACAATAATTCGTTACCTATGGGGTCTAAGCCTTCCATAGACAAAATTACAGCGATTTTATTGTTATTATAAGCATAGAGTAATTCGGATTTACTTGTTACCAAATAAA
>CAYXWM010000004.1:0-76358 GCA_964468805.1 uncultured Defluviitaleaceae bacterium | reverse complement strand
ACAAATCTTAAATCAAGGCTTTATACTTTAATTTACGGCAATTTTATAAGTTGTGATTTACTGCCGAAACTATGAATTTAGGGTAATGAGATTTAAGCCTTATCCCAAATTTAACACCGAAATCTTTAAAATTCAAGCCCGAGTTAAAAAATGATGATAAAATTAATCGGGTACAACCTAAACAAGGTTTAATACAAATTCAATAAAAACAGCAATACAGCAAGAATATACCCAAATCTCCGGGGGTATAACCGTAAAACAGAAAGGGGCTAAATTATGGTCACAATACAATCATTAGCCTGTTATGTACCGGAAAAAACCGTATCAAACGATGACTTGTCACAATTTTTGGATACAAGTCACGAATGGATTTATACAAGAACCGGTATAAAAAACCGTCATATAGCCGTAGATGATTCAACCGCATCCATGTGCCACAAAGTCAGCCTGCAACTGCTGGAAAAGTCTCAAATGAAAGCAGAGGACGTTGAGTTAATCATAGTTGCTACTATTACTCCCGATTTCTCCGTTCCGTCCACAGCTTGTTTGGTTCAAAACTTGCTGGGCAACAAAAAAGCCGTGGCATTCGATATAAATGCCGCCTGTTCGGGCTTTGTGTATGCTCTTTCCATAGCAGAAAAAATGCTCCGCTCCGGGGCTTACAATAATGCCTTGGTTCTGGCTGGCGAAACCCTCTCAAAAATAACCGACTGGAACGACCGCTCTATAGCCGTGCTCTTTGGCGACGGTTCAGGCGGAGCCTTGTTAACCGCCGGCGATAAAGAAAGCTTCTTGGGCGAAGACATAAACAGCGACGGCGAGAAATGGGCAAAACTTACGGTAAACTCTATGCCTACCAGCAATCGATATGTTGAAAACGAATGGAATAAATTTGCTCAAATGGACGGCAGAACCGTTTTTGATTTTGCAGTAAAATCAGTTCCTCAAAGCATACTTAACCTGCTGGCAAAAACAAATTATACCTTGGATGATATAGATTATATTGTACCTCACCAAGCCAACAGCAGAATTGTTGAAGGTATAGTTAAAAAATTGAAAATTTCATCGGATAAAATGTTTGTTAACATAGGTGAGTACGGCAATACATCTTCCGCGACCATACCCATAGCCCTTTGCGAAATGGAGCAAAAAGGTATGATTAAAATTGGTTCAGGACAAAAAATCGTTCTTACCGGTTTCGGCGGAGGACTTACCTGGGGTTCATTGCTTTTATCCTTATAATAAATATATTAATATTCTTATAATTCTTATAAAATAATTTATACTTTTTCGGAGGTAAAATATGATTTGCCAACTTTTAGGCATTAAGTACCCCATATTTTCCGGTGCTATGGCGTGGATATCAGACGCTTCTCTGGCGGCTGCCGTTTCTAACGCAGGCGGTCTGGGTATCATAGCCGGCGGAAACGCTCCTGCGGATGTGGTTCGTGCAGAAATCCGCAAAGCAAAAGAATTAACCGACAAACCCTTCGGCGTTAATATAATGCTTCTTTCTCCGGCTGCTGATGCAGTTGCGGAGGTAGTGTGTGAAGAAGGGGTACAAGTTGTAACCACCGGAGCCGGCAGCCCGGCAAAATATATGGAAAGCTTCAAAAAACACAATATCAAGGTTATTCCCGTTATTCCCTCGGTTGCTCTTGCTCAACGCATGGAAAAATCCGGTGCTGATGCTGTAATTGCAGAAGGCATGGAATCCGGCGGTCATGTAGGCAAAACAACCACCATGGCCTTGGTTCCTCAAGTTGCAGACGGTGTTAAAATTCCCGTTATAGCCGCCGGCGGTATAGCAGACGGCAGAGGAATGGCAGCGGCTTTTATGTTGGGAGCAAATGCTGTTCAAATAGGAACTCGTTTTTTGGTGGCAAAAGAATGTAACGTTCATGAAAATTACAAAAAGTCCATACTTCGTGCCAAAGATATAGACACCGTAATAACCGGTCAAATCACCGGTCATCCCGTACGTGTTCTCCGCAACAAAATAGCCCGTCAAATGTTGGAGCTTGAAATGGTTACCAAGGACCAAGTTGAAGAAGCCGTAAAAAGATTCGAAGAAATGGGCAGCGGTGCCTTACAAAGAGCGGCAATTCAAGGCGATACTGACACAGGCTCCGTTATGTCCGGTCAGATTGCTGGTTTGGTGAACAAAGAGCAAACCGCAAAAGAAATTATGGAAGAAATTATTGAGCAATTTAAAAACCTTTGCCCGAACATAAATTTAGCGTGAATTTTGCACTGTGGAACAATTTGCGAAGGAAATTAAATTATTTATAATAAGGTGACTTTATGATAGCTTTTATTTTTAGCGGACAGGGTTCACAATATGCAGGAATGGGTAAAGATTTATGCGAAAACTTTCCTCTTGCAAAAGAAATCTTTGACACCGCAGACAGGGTATTGGGTTATTCCTTAACGGATATTTGCTTTAACGGCGGCGAAAAGCTGGAACAGACCGAATTTGTTCAGCCCTCCATTTTAACCGTAAGCACAGCCGCTTTGAAATTACTGCAAAGTTATGATATAACTCCCGATTATGCCATGGGTTTAAGTCTGGGAGAATACTCCGCTCTGGTTGCCGCCGGTGCATTCGGCTTTGAAGAAGCCGTGGCTTTGGTGCAAAAACGTGGTCGTTTTATGAGCGAATGTTTACAAAACGGTGACTATGCCATGACCGCCGTAATGGGTCTTGACGGCTCGGTGGTTGAAGAAGTATGCAAAGAAGCTTCATCAGAAGGCTTTGTTGTTCCCGCAAACTACAACACACAAAATCAAACGGTTATCGCCGGAGAAGAAAAGGCAGTTGCCCTTGCGGAACAACTGGCAAAGGATAAAGGAGCAAAACGCTGTATCCGTCTTAATTTAAAGTCAGCCTTTCATACCAAGCTTTTGGAACCGGCTGCAGTAAAACTAAACGCGGAACTTTCCAAATTATCTCTTTCGCCCTTAAAAATTCCCGTTGTATCAAACGTTACTGCGGATTTTGTCCCTTCGGAAGCTGAAATAGTTGATATTTTAACCAAACAGGTTATGTCCTCTGTTTTATGGGAAAGCTCTGTTAAGAAATTGCTGAACTTGGGCGTTGATACCTTTATAGAAATAGGCCCCGGAAAGACCCTTTCTTCTTTTATTAAAACAATCGCAAAAGACAACGGTTTCGCAAACATAAAAATCGCAAACTTTGAGGACAGCAAATCTCTGGAAAATACACTTGCCGTCTTGGGTAAGAATCAATAAGTAATCACGAAATATCGATTACCATACATTTTTCGATAAACATATTTCACAAGAAAAGGGTTGAAATATATGAAGGGCAAAACAGTATTAGTCACCGGAGCAATCCGCGGCATAGGACAGGCAATAGCCCTTGCCTTTGCCCAAAAGGGTGCAAACATTGTTCTTAATACAAACAAATCCGAGCCAACCCAAACATTAGCAAAACTTGAGGCTTTAAATGTAAAGACACTTGTAGTAAAATGTGATGTGTCGGATTTTTCACAGGCAAAGAATCTGATTGACGAATGTGTTAAAACCTTTGGCAGTTTGGATGTCTTGGTTAACAACGCCGGCATTACAAAAGATTCGCTTATTCTCCGCATGAGCGAGGAGGATTTTGACAGCGTAATCAACGTAAACCTAAAAGGTACTTTTAACACCATTAAGCACGCTTCAAAAATTATGCTTAAACAAAAATCAGGCTCCATAATAAATATCTCCTCAGTCGTAGGGATTATGGGCAATGTCGGTCAAGCGAACTATATCGCCAGCAAGGCAGGTATCATAGGACTGACCAGAAGCATGGCTCTGGAGCTTGCCCCGAGAGGCATAACTTGCAACGCCATAGCCCCCGGTTTCATCGAAACCGATATGACTGAAAAATTAAGCGAAGAAGTTAAGCAACACCATATGTCCAAAATACCTCTGGGCAGATTCGGTACTCCCCAAGACGTAGCGAAAGCCGCCGTTTTCCTAGCGGAAAATACCTATGTCAACGGTCAAGTTTTATGCGTTGACGGCGGTATGGCGTACTAACGAATAATAAACGAACGTTTATACTTAATTGCATAAGGAATAGTAGCAATTGAGTATAAATATCACTCTGCAATATAAGCTTTTCTGTAGAGCAACATCAATTTCTGACGATTTAAGCGGCAACTTTTCTCTTAAATCGGAAAGGAGCAATTACATGAATCGAAGGGTAGTTGTAACCGGTATGGGAGCCTTAACGCCCATTGGCAACTCTCCCACTGAATTTTGGCAAGCTTTGAAAGAAGGTAAAAACGGTATTTGCGAAATTACTCGCTATGATACTGCCGACTTTAAAGTTAAGCTTGCCGGCGAAGTAAAAAATTTCGAACCCGAAAAATGGATAAATAAAAAAGACACAAAACGCATGGATCTGTACTGCCAATTCGCTATGTGTGCCGCGGCTCAAGCTGTGGAGGACAGTAAATTGCCCTTAGACACTATAGATAAAACAAGATTCGGCGTTATGATGGGATCCGGAATAGGCGGTCTTACCACCATCCAAGACCAAGTAGTCCGTATGACGGAAAAAGGTGCAAACAGGGTAGCTCCCTTATTTATTCCCATGGCCATATCCAACATGGCTTCCGGAAATGTGGCTATTCTTTTCGGTGCCCAAGGCCCTACAGCCTGTGTTACTACAGCCTGTGCCTCCGGAACCGATTCCATAGGTCAAGCCTTTAGGCAAATAAAACACGGATATGCCGATTATTTCATAGCCGGTGGTGCGGAAGCCGCCGTTTGCCAAATCGGTATGGCAGGCTTTACCTCTCTTACCGCTCTTTCCGAAACCAACGACCCTGCCCGTGCCTCGATTCCCTTTGATGCGGAACGCAACGGTTTTGTTTTGGGCGAAGGAGCAGGAGCCTTAATTTTGGAATCCCTTGACAGTGCCCTTGCCAGAGGAGCCAAAATATATGCTGAAATTGTGGGGTACGGTACTACTTGCGATGCCTACCATATGACCAGTCCCTTACCGGACGGTGCCGGTGCCTCTGCCGCCATGGAAAATGCCATAGCCGAGGCAGGTATCTCCAAAGATGAAATCACCTATATAAACGCCCACGGCACAAGCACACCGCCGAACGATAAATCCGAAACCGCTTCAATCAAAAACGTGTTCGGTGACTTGGCATACAAAATCCCCATATCCTCCAACAAGTCCATGATAGGACACTTACTGGGTGCGGCAGGTGCGGTAGAAGCCATAGCCACAGTTTATTCCTTGGCTGAGGATTTTGCACCGCCTACCATTAACTATAAAGTAGCCGACCCTGAATGCGACCTTGACTACATACCCAATCAGGGTAGAAGCGTAAAAATGAAATACGCCTTGAGCAATTCCTTCGGCTTCGGCGGACATAACGGCGTACTTTGTATTAAAAAATGGGATTAAGACATAGGAAAGTTTCTTTGTAAAAGGTTTACCCAATTTTTATCATTGTCTGCAATTTTCCGTAATAAATTTATATAGAAATAACACCGGTTATAAGTTTAATAACTTTCCGGTTTTGTAAGACAAATAAAGCAATCAAGGAGTGGTTGCATGGATTTTAATCAGATAAAAGAATTGATTAATATTGTAAACGTATCATCCATAACTCAATTTGAGTTACAGTTTGAACAGGTTATTATGAAATTAAGCAAAACAACCGGGGTTGCTCCTACGGTTGTTGCACCTGTTGCGGAAATTGCAGTTACGGAAAAGGACAGCGTGCCTGTAAGTATGCCCGTTCCGGCTCCGGCACCCCAACCCAAGGCAGAGCCCAAAGACGGCTTTGTGGTTAAATCTCCGATTGTAGGGACTTACTATTCAGCACCCTCACCGGACGCTCAAAAATTCGTTAAGCTTAATCAAGAAGTTAAAAAGGGCGACGTACTCTGCATAATCGAAGCTATGAAGGTTATGAACGAAGTAAAATCACCCTGCGACGGCGTTATCGCCGAAATTTACGCAGAAAATGAGCAAATATTGGAATATAACCAACCTATATTTTTAATAGTATAATACTCATTATTAGTATAATGAGTATTATACTGTCAGAGGTCCCGTGGAATTGTAATTTCACCTGACACATTTATATAAAAACAAAACCCACCTTTCTTTCCGTAGGATAGGTGGGTTTTGTTTATTTTACTGAATATGGAGAGAGAGAAACCTTTATTAACATTTTAAGAACCGCATTCGGCATCTTTTGCATTTAGTATATCCAGTCCGTGAACCAGCTGAGGCAGGATATAGGGCAGAACTTCCCTTACAGCTCGGGGACTGCCCGGCATATTGATTATAAGTGTATTACCTCTGATTCCGGCTACCGCTCTGGAGAGCATGGCTCTTGGGCTTATAGTCAGGCTGTATGCTCGCATGGCCTCCGGGATTCCGTCCGCTCTTCTTTCGATAACAGCAAGGGTTGCCTCGGGAGTGACATCTCTTTTGGAAAAACCCGTGCCGCCGGTGGTAAGTATAAGATGCAGATTATCCTTGTCGCAAAAGTTTTTCATTTCTGTTTCCAATACAGTCTGTTCGTCCGGCAAAATAACTTGCTTTGCGGTTTCAAAAATAGGTCCCATTTCTACATTTGCCTTACTTAAAATTTCAGCTATGGCAGGACCGCTTTCGTCCTTTCTAAGACCTTGTGAGCCCTTATCGCTTACGGTAATTATCCCAACCCTGTACATTTCATCACCCTTTCTTAATCTATCAGCATAGGTCTATAACCTCAAATTCATTTTCCAGAAGATTTATCATAAGCAATTTTTTACGCAGTAATTCTCCTCTGTTTATGAGAAGTTTAACGGCTTCCGCCACTTGATAACTTGCCACCAAAGCCGGCGTAAAAGAGGGATTTCCCAATTTTGTTTCAACGCCTTTGTTTTGAGCATTGAAGATTATATCAAAGATATTATCTCCGGGCAGTATGGTGCAAACCTGTCCGTACCAGCCGGCTATGGCTCCGTGTACCAACGGAATATTTAATTCGGCACAACTCCGCTCCAAAACCCTACGTGTATCCAAGTTATCCAAGGCATCTATAACAACATGATGCCCGGCGATTATCTCAGGGCAATTTTCCTTCGTAAGAAGCACATTTTTCGGGCTTACGGTTATTTCCGAATTAATTGACGCCATTTTTTCCGCGGTCACAAGGGCTTTGCTTTTTCCCAAAACAGTTTCGTCGGAAAAAAGTTGTCGATTAAGGTTGCTATCCTCGAATACATCTCCGTCTGCGGCAGTAATATGCCCTACTCCCAGTCTGCCCAGTTGCATCACGGCATATCCTCCAAGACCTCCGCAACCAACCACACAGACCGACTTGTCCGCCAAAGATTTGCTTTCTTCAAGGCTTAACGAGGAAATATTCCTTGAATATCGTTCGCTCATAAAAACTCTCCTAAATTAACTGTAAATGCTGATTATATTTGTTATAATATAAAGTCTATTTTTGTAATATAAAGATTATAGCATTTTAAGTCTGCCTTTGATAGAATAAAATTGAGTCTTTTAACGTATACATATAGATTTTATTGATGTCACGTCGCATTTTTAAATATACTGAGTTACACGGAGGTTTTTAATGCACCTGAAAAAATTGGAACTACAGGGCTTTAAGTCCTTTCCCGATAAGATTAAACTGGAGTTCGACAAGGGCATAACTGCGGTTGTAGGCCCCAACGGTAGCGGTAAAAGCAATATTGCCGATGCCATACGTTGGGTTCTGGGCGAGCAAAGCGCAAAAAGTTTACGAGGCGGCAAAATGGAGGATATTATTTTCGCCGGCACGGAAAACCGACGCTCCCTGGGCTTTGCCCAAGTCTCCATGACCATAGACAACTCGGAACATAAATTACCACTGGATTATTCCGAGGTAACCATCTCCCGCTGTGTCTTTCGCTCCGGTGAAAGCGAATACAAAATCAACGGAACCACCTGTCGCCTACGAGACATTCACGAACTTTTTATGGACACCGGAATAGGCAAAGAAGGCTATTCCATTATCAGCCAAGGACGTATTGAGGAAATTTTAAGTAACCGTCCCGAAGAACGGCGTATCTTGTTCGAAGAGGCCGCCGGCATAGTAAAATACAAAAACCGCAAGCACGAAGCCGAATTAAAACTGGAACGGGAACGCCAAAACCTTGTTCGTATTAACGACATTATCAACGAACTGGAAGCACAAGTGGAACCTCTGTCGAAAAAGTCCGAAAAGGCAAGAACCTATCTGAAACTTCGTGACCGATTAAAGCTCTTACATATAAATATATTTTTACAGGATATAAAACAACTTTCACAGCAGATTTCAACCCTGGACGAGTCTCTGGAAAGCCTAAACCGCCAAAAGTCGGACATAGAAAAAACAGCAGACTCCTTATCCCAAAAAATAGCCCAATTAAAGCAAAATACAGCAAAAACCGAACAGGATTTAAAGCAACACAACTCCAAACAAAGCGACCTGCGAATTAATTTGGAACAAAAACATAACCTTACAAATTTAACCCAAGAGCAAATCCGCAATTTAGGCAACGAACTGGAACGTCTTGAAAAGGAAATCGCAAAAAAACTGGAGCTTATCAGCCAAAGCCAAGACGAAACCCGACAAGAAACCGACCAACGCCAAGCCCTTGAAACCGAACTGGAAAAACTCAAAGAGAGCTTAAACACTACCCAAAGAGATTTTGAAGGGCTTCAAACTCTCCTTAACCTAGGCGAAGTACAAATCGAGCAAAAAAACAGCGAAATTATCCAATACCTGAAAGATACCTCTGAAATCAAAGGTAAACTTACACGTTTCTCCGGAATATACCAACAATTTACGGACAGAAAAGACCAACTGAACAGGGAAATCGAATTCACCTCCAAAAAAGAAGCCGAACAAACAGCAGAAATTGCCGCCTTAGAAGAGATCATCAACCAAACTTCCCAAAAGCGGGACAAGCTATCCCAAGAAATGTCTGCCCTGACCCAAAACAGGGACAAGTTGCAGGAAGAACTGGAGAAATCTTTCTCTGACCAAACCCAACTTAACAAAGTTTTAAATGACACCGTTTCAAGGCATAAATTGTTAAGCGAACTGGAAAACAATTATCAAGGCTATTATAAAGGCGTAAAACTTTTGCTCCAACGGCGAAAAGACGATAAAAAACTTGCCCAAGGAATCTGCGGAGCGGTGGCGGAACTGGTTGAAGTACCAAAAGAATTGGAAACCGCCATAGAAATAGCCTTCGGCGGAAGTGTGCAAAATATAGTCACAAAAACCGAATCCGACGCAAGCTATGCCATAGAATACCTTAAAAAAACCGGTGGCGGCAGATGTACTTTCTTACCCCTAACCGCCGTTAAAAGCAGTGATTTTGGCAATATGCTCGGCAAGTTGAAAACAGAACCGGGCTTTATGGGGGTTGCCAAGGATTTGGTTAAATATCAAGCAACCTACGAACCGATATTTTCTCATTTACTGGGTCGTGTTGCCGTTGTTGATACTTTGGAAAATGCGGTTAAAATATTTAAGAAGCACAACCACTCCGTAAAAATAGTTACCCTTGAAGGCGAATTACTAAGCCCCGGCGGCTCCATGTCCGGGGGCAGCAAGGGCAAAACCGAAAATATTGTGGGTCGTTCCCGTGAAATAAAAGAGCTGGAAGAATCCGTGAAAAAGCTTACCAAGGAACACGAACAAGCTCTTAACAATATTTCCGCCATGAAAGACCGCCAACAATCCGTAAACGCCAAAATCCAAGAAGTTTCTCTGGCTCTGCAACAAATAGCCGTTGAATCCGCCAAAGATGAGCAAATCCTCAAAGACAGCAAATCCAAACTGACAGAAATTAAGGAAAAAACCAAATACGCCCAAATAGAATTAAGCCAGTTAAACGAACAACTCTCCGCAACCCAATCCGAAATAGTGAATTGCGAAGCAGAGTTGAAAACCGTAGAACAAAAAATTTCCGAAGCACAAAACGTCTTAAACAGCAACCAAGCCGGTTTGGCAAGCGGTCGTAAGGAACGCGAGGAACACAATTCCAAAATCACCGAATTTAAAGTGGCTATAAGCAGTTTGGAAGAAAAAATATCCCAAACTAGGGACAACGAAAACCGCTTCCAAGCCCTCATTTCCCAAACGGAAAAAGAGCTTGAGCAAATTAAGTACGAAATCAGCCAAAAGCAAGTATTGAAGGAAAATAAGAAAAAGGATATAATAAACCTACAGGCAGAAACAGAAGCCGATAAAGCCCTGCTGGAGAATATGGAAACCCAAGGAGCGGAATTTGAACAGCAAAAAACCGCCCTGCAAGCGGAACTGGAGCAAACCGAAGAATCCGCTCGAGAAACCAATGAATTACGGGTAAAATTCGATAACGAGTTAACCAAGCTTTCCATGAAAAAAGAACAGGCGGAAACCGAAAACCGCCGCCTTTATGACCTTATGTGGGAAGAATACGAAATAACCGAAAAAACAGCCCGAGAGTACGAACAGCTTGACCTGCCTCTTGTTCAAATGAAACAGGAAGAAAAAAAGGTCAAACAATCCATAGGCGAACTGGGCGAAGTTAACGTCTCTGCCATCGACGAATACCAAGCAGTCAAGGAACGCTACGAATTTCTCAGTGCCCAGCGTGACGACATAACCAATGCCGAATCCAAACTGCTCATTATTATCAAGGATCTGTCCAAACTAATGGAGAACCAATTCCGCGAACAAATCGCCATCATCTCCCAAAATTTCAGCATAGTGTTCAACGAAATGTTCGGCGGCGGCAAAGCCTTTCTCCGAGTTTCCGATGAAACAAACATCCTTGAATCCGGCATAGACATCATCGCCCAACCACCCGGCAAAAAATTGGAAAGTATGCTACTTTTGTCCGGCGGCGAACGTGCCCTAACAGCAGTCGCCCTGCTTTTCGGCATCCTCCGCATGAAGCCCTCGCCTTTCTGTATCCTGGACGAAGTGGAAGCCGCTCTGGATGATGCAAACGTTTACAAATTCGCAAACTATATTAAAAATTTCTCATACAACACTCAGTTTATCCTCATAACCCACAGAAAAGGCACCATGGAAGCCGCCGACGTCCTCTACGGCGTCACCATGCAAGAACAAGGCGTCTCCAAACTAATCTCCGTTAAATTCGAAGACGAAGCCGTGTCCTAATTACCCACAGCTCAAACTATGGCATAATAGTTAAAGTCTTTTGAAAGGGGTTTGGGGTATAGCAAATTAATTATAATAAAAACTTATTTAATGAAAAACTGAACGCTTCAACGGTTTTTCATTAAATAAGTTACCTTATTTAATTTACCTAAACTTTTTCTTCAGAAAAAGTTTCCCCAAGGTCTTTACCATACACCACACACACAAAGGAGAAAATATGTCAGAGAAAAAAAAGGGATTCTTCCGCAGAATGATAGAAGGGTTGGACAAAACCCGCAAATCCATTGTAAACTCCGTAGAAACCGTCTTGCAGTCCTTTACCAAAATAGACGACGAACTGTTTGAAGAACTGGAAGAAGCCTTAATCATGGCTGACCTGGGCGTTACCACCTCCTCCGAAATTATCGACCTGGTCCGCAAAAGAGTAAAAACCGAAAAAGTTGCCGAAGTCTCCCAAATAAAAACAATGATAGTCGAGGAAATTACCAAACTCCTCACCCAATCAGCCGAGGAACACCAATTCCGGTTCCCTACGGTCTACCTGATAATCGGCGTAAACGGCGTAGGTAAAACCACCACCATCCCCAAACTCGCCAACCTTATCCGCCAAGAAAACCCCAACGCCAAACTGCTCCTTGCCGCCGCAGATACCTTCCGTGCCGCCGCCATCGACCAGCTTGAAATCTGGGGTAAACGTGCCGGCATAGACGTAATCCGCCAACAGGAAAACTCCGACCCCGGTGCCGTTGTGTTCGATGCAGTCCAAGCCGCCAAATCCCGTAAAGTCGATGCCCTCATCTGCGATACGGCCGGTCGTCTCCACAATAAAAAGAACCTTATGGACGAGCTTAAAAAATTACACAAAATCGTCGTCTCCAATTACCCCGAAGCCAAAATCGAAGTCCTCCTGGTTCTGGACGCTACTACCGGTCAAAACGCCATGCAACAAGCCAAATTATTCTCCGAAGTTGCCGATATAACCGGCATAGTCCTCACCAAACTGGACGGCACAGCCAAAGGCGGCATAGTCATTACCATCAGCAACGAATTGAAAATCCCCGTTCGCTATATAGGAATAGGTGAAAAAATCGACGACCTTCAAGTCTTTGACCCAACAAGCTTCGCCCAAGCTCTGTTCGATATCACCCCGGAAAGCGACGACTCTCAAGAATAGCCTTGATATGGGATAAGCCCTTTTTTAACCCTCAAGGTCTTATTCTTTTAATTTTTTTTCAGCAAAGAAGGTGAATTATGGGCAAAACTCTTATTATAGCCGAAAAACCCTCCGTTGCACGGGATATAGCCAAGGTTTTGAAAATCAACTCCAAAGGCGACGGATTTTTGTTCAACGATACCCACATTATCTCTTGGTCTGTGGGTCATCTTGTAACCCTCTGTGACCCGGAGGATTACAATGCCGAGCTTAAACCTTGGCGTCTCAACACCCTGCCTATAATCCCGAAAGAAATAAAACTAAAACCCATAGAGCGTACCCGGTCCCAACTGAAAATTCTGGACAGCCTTATGAACAGCCCCAAGGTTTCCCATATAGTCTGTGCTACGGACAGCGGTCGGGAAGGCGAACTGATTTTTCGCTACATTTACAGCATAACAAAATGCACCAAACCTTTTTCCAGACTATGGATTTCAAGCCTTACCCCGGAAGCCATTAAAACCGGCTTTGAAAACCTAAAGGACGGCAAGGAGTTTGACTGCCTCTACAACAGTGCAAAATGCCGCTCCGAAGCGGATTGGTTGGTGGGTATAAACGCAACCCGTGCCTATACCATCCAATACAAAACCCTGCTCAGTATGGGTCGTGTACAAACCCCTACCTTGGCAATAGTGGTCGCAAAACAAAAGGAAATCGATGCCTTTGTTGCCGTGGAATATTGGGAATTAAATGCCGGCTTTGATGGCTATAACGGCACTTGGTTCGACCCCAATACCGGCGAGACCAAAATTTTAAATAAAACCCAAGCCAAAGACCTGGAAAAAGCCGTCAAAGGCAAGGACGGCATCGTTGAAAAAATAGAAAACGAACTGAAAAAACAAGCCGTTCCTCTCCTTTATGACCTAACCCAACTGCAAAGGGACTGCAACAAAAAATACGGCTACTCCGCCAAACAAACCTTGGAAATAGCCCAAACACTGTACGAGAAAAGAAAAGTTATCACCTATCCCCGTACCGACAGCCGTCACCTTTCAACGGATATGATTCCCAAGCTTAAAAAAACGCTCCAATCCATACGTTTACAGGAATTGAGACCATATGTGGATTATGTTCTTAATCTTACGGAACTGCCCATAAACAAACGGATTATAGACGATACCAAGGTCACCGACCATCACGCCATAATCCCCACGGATATAAGTTTTAACCCACAAAGCTTAAGCAAGGACGAGTTGCAGGTTTATGACATGATAGCCCGCCGTTTTATCTGCGTTTTCTATCCCCAATACGAATACAACGTTACAAAAATCACTTCTCTTGCGGAAAATCAACGCTTCCTTACCAAGGGCACCACAGTAATAAATTACGGTTATATGGAATTATATAAGGACAGCATGAAAACCAACGAAGAACCCCTGTTGCCAAACGTTAAAGAAGGCGATAAAATACAGGTACGCTCTACGGAGATACTCCACAAAAAAACCCAACCGCCCAAACCCTATACAGAGGCAACCCTGCTTACCGCCATGGAAAACGCCGGTCGCTTTGTGGAGTCGGAGGAATACGCCAAAGATTCCGGTCTGGGTACGCCTGCTACCCGTGCCGCCATTATTGAACGCCTGCTTACCGTGGGCTACATAGAACGTAAAGGCAAGGCACTTATACCCACGGAAAAAGGCAAACTCCTCATAGAAGCCGTACCGGACGAAATAAAATCACCGGAAACCACAGGCAAATGGGAAAAAGGGCTGACCTCTATCTCTAAAGGTACCATGCAATCCGAAAGGTTCATGCAAAGCATCAAGCGTTTTGTAGAATTCATAATAGCCGGGAGCAGTAAAAACCCCAATAAAATTTGCTTCCCAAGAGACGAAGATAAAAAAGAACAACCACAAAATAATTAATATAAAGTCTTTCTTATACCCAAACACTACGACAGACTGACAGGAGGCCTCCATGCCAATTAAAGTACCCGATAATTTACCGGCTAAAGACGTACTTATTTCGGAAAATATTTTCGTAATAAACGAAACCAGAGCTTATCACCAAGACATCCGTCCCTTGGATATAGTTATTTTAAATTTAATGCCCATTAAGCAAACTACTGAAGTTCAGTTGCTCAGAGCCTTGAGTAACACGCCTCTTCAAATAGACGTTACCCTAATGCACATGGAAAGCCACGTTTCCAAAAATACCTCCATGCAGCATTTAGATACCTTCTACAAAACCATGAATGAGGTACAACGCAAAAAATTCGACGGCATGATAATTACCGGTGCTCCCATAGAACTTTTGGACTACGAAAAGGTGTCTTACTGGAAAGAACTCACCGAAATCATGTCTTGGACGGCGGAAAACGTAACCAGCACATTCCATATTTGTTGGGGTGCCCAAGCCGGCTTGTATTATCACCACAACATTCCCAAGTATCCCTTGGATAACAAAATGTTCGGCATTTTCCCGCATTATAAAAACAAAGAAAACATCAATCTCCTCCGGGGTTTTGATGACGTTTTCTACGCACCCCACTCCAGACACACGGAAATTAAACGCTCCGATATAGACCAAAACCCAAATTTGGAAACCCTCATAGAATCGGACATGGCAGGGGTATATCTTGTAGCCACAAAAGACGGCCGCCAAATCTTCTGCACCGGTCATTCCGAATACGACTACGACACCCTGAAAAACGAATACTTCCGTGACCTGAACCAAGGCCTGGACATCCAAATACCCCACAACTATTTCCCCAACGACGACCCCTATAAAACGCCCTTGGTCACCTGGCGTTCCCATGCTTCGTTGATGTTTTCCAACTGGCTTAATTATTACGTATACCAAGAAACACCTTACGATTTGTATAGGAAGCAAGACTAAAAAACTCGGGAGAGAACGTACAACGGTTCTCTCCCTTGAAATTTGGAGGCACTGATGAATCTGAAAGTTATTCAAAAAGAATTCTCTGTTTGTAAGTTAGACAAGACTGATAATATAAACTTAACAGCCGAATTTACTTTTGTGGGCGTAACCGATGAGGAAATATCTTTGGTTTGTCCTACGGACGCTGTTCCCGAACATACAATCAAGCGTGATGACGGCTGGAAAGCATTCAGAATAGAAGGAGAGTTGGACTTTTCCTTGATAGGAATACTATCCAAAATCTCCGCTGTTCTTGCAGAAAATAAAATAGGGATATTTGCTGTTTCTACCTTTAATACGGATTATATACTAACAAAGGCGGAGAATTTTCAGAGGGCACTAGACGTCTTAAAACAAGAAAAGTACATCGTTTTGGATTAACTTTAGTCGAAACTTTGCAAAAAAATGAGGTACTGCTTTTGGCAATACCTCACTTTTATTAAATCTATTACTTAATTTATAGTTTATTTATCAAACAACGCCTTGGCTCATCATTGCGTCGGCTACTTTCAAGAAACCGGCAATGTTTGCACCTGCAACGAAGTTACCTTTTTGTCCGTAAGCTTCTGCAGATTCAGCCATTTGTTTGTAGATGTTAACCATGATATTTTTAAGTTTAGCGTCAACTTCTTCGAAAGTCCAGCTTAAACGTAAGCTGTTTTGGCTCATTTCCAAAGCAGAAGTTGCAACACCGCCGGCATTAGCTGCTTTTGCGGGAGCAAAGAGAACTTTGTTTGCCAAGAATACTTCAACTGCTTCGTTTGTAGAAGGCATGTTTGCACCTTCGGCAACAGCAAAGCAACCGTTTTTAACCAATTCTTTGGCATCTGCTTCGTTTAATTCGTTTTGAGTTGCGCAAGGAAGTGCTATGTCACACGGGATAGTCCATACGGATTTATCTTCGAAATATTGTGCTTGAGGTCTGTAGTTTAAGTAATCTTTGATACGTCCGCGTTTTACAAGCTTGATTTCTTTAACTGCATCAAGGTCGATACCGTCTTTATCGTAGATTACGCCGTTGGAGTCAGACATGGTTACAACTTTACCGCCCAATTGATGTGCTTTTTCGGTAGCAAAGATGGAAACGTTACCTGAACCGGAAACGGAAATTGTAGCACCTTCGATGGATTTGCCTGCGTTTTTCAGCATTTCGTCCAAGATGTAAAGCAAACCGTAGCCTGTAGCTTCGGTACGAACCAAAGAACCGCCGTAAGTTAAACCTTTGCCTGTAAGTACGCCTTCGTAAACGTTGGCAATGCGTTTGTATTGACCATACATATAGCCGATTTCACGTCCGCCTACGCCGATGTCGCCGGCAGGTACGTCTGTATCTTGACCTATATGTCTGAAAAGCTCAGTCATGAAGCTTTGGCAGAAACGCATAACTTCCATGTCGGATTTGCCTTTGGGATCGAAATCGCAGCCGCCTTTACCGCCGCCGATGGGAAGACCTGTAAGGGAGTTTTTGAAGATTTGTTCAAAGCCCAAGAATTTTAAGATACTTAAGTTTACGGAAGGATGGAAACGCAAGCCGCCTTTGTAAGGTCCGATAGCGGAAGAGAATTGTACTCTGTAACCTGTGTTTACTTGTACTTTGTTGTTGTCATCAACCCAGGGAACTCTGAAAAGGATTACTCTTTCGGGAATAACCATTCTTTCCAAAATTGCGTTTTGTTCAAATTGGGGATTTTTTTCCAATACCGCTTCAAGAGAAGTCAAAACTTCGGTTACGGTTTGATGAAATTCGCTTTGTCCGGGGTTTTTTGCGATGGTGCTTTCAATAATACGTTTTGCGTATGACATTTTGTTCACTCCTTTGTAATTTTACCTCAACTACTGATTATAAAATTAAGATTAAAGTTTTGCAATATTTTTTTTAATTCTTTAAACCGGTAAAGTGCACAAAATTTTATATTATTTAATCTAAAAACCAAACAAAAAAGCACCTGCATTTCTGCAAGTGCCTTTTATCAAGTTGGGATTAAAGGATGGTCGGTGTATCCGGCATCTCAGGTATTCTTGCTCAGAGTGCGTCGGGAACCATTTCCGACCTCTATAATCCTTGAATTTTTTCTATATATTATGCTTGTAGATAAGAGTTTATTTGCATTCGCTGCATTTTAACATAATACATAAAATGTTACAACATAAAATCCTTTAATTAACCCTGTAATATAATGAAGAATAATGTAGTTGCAAATAACATCTCCTATATTATAAAATTATAAAATACGGGAATAATTAAAGATAACAAAAGTAAAAGGCATTACCGAACAGTAATTTTCGAATTTTCAGCCGATTTTGCATATAATTCGAGATTGCATAAAGTAATACCTTTTACTAATATATAGTAGCAGTTAGCACTCAATTAGGTTGAGTGCTAATAAAACTAATTCCGGTTTTTTAAGTACATCCGTTCTCTGTAGGAATTAGATTACAACCGTCAAAAGGAGGATATTTAATTATGAATCTTAAACCATTGGGTGACAGAGTAGTAATCAAACAACTTGAAGCTGAAGAAAAAACAAAATCAGGCATAGTTTTGCCGGGTCAAGCAAAAGAAAAACCCCAAGAAGCGGAAGTCGTAGCCGTAGGACCGGGTGGAATGATTGACGGCAAAGAAGTTAAAATGGAAGTTAAAGTCGGAGACAAAATAATTTATTCCAAATACGCAGGCACAGAGGTTAAAATGGACTCTGTTGAATATATAATCTTAAAACAAAGCGACATTTTGGCTATCGTAGAATAATTCTAAAATTAATAAATCCAGTACGTAGTTTAAATATTTTAGAAAAAATCCGGAGGAATAAACATGGCAAAACAAATTAAATTTGGTGTAGATGCAAGAACAGCACTGGAATCCGGTGTTAATCAATTGGCAAATACAGTAAAAGTTACTTTGGGTCCCAAAGGCCGCAACGTTGTTTTGGACAAAAAATACGGTACTCCCTTAATAACCAACGACGGCGTTACCATCGCTAAAGAAATCGAATTGGAATGCCCCTTTGAAAACATGGGCGCTCAACTTGTTAAAGAAGTTGCCACCAAAACCAATGACGTAGCCGGCGACGGTACAACCACCGCTATCGTGCTTGCACAAGCCATGGTTCAAGAAGGTCTTAAAAATATTGCTGCCGGTGCTAACCCCATCATTTTAAGAAAAGGTATGCACAAAGCAACAACTGCTGTTGTTGAAGAAATCAAAAAAATGAGCCAAAAAGTTGCCGGCAAAAATCACATTGCAATGGTAGCTGCAATTTCTTCCGGTGATGAAGAAGTTGGCGTTATGATTTCCGATGCTATGGAAAAAGTATCCAACGACGGCGTTATCACTGTTGAAGAAAGCAAAACCATGCACACCGAGCTGGAACTCGTTGAAGGTATGCAATTTGACAGAGGATACCTCTCTGCTTACATGGCAACCGACATGGAAAAAATGGTTGCAACCATCGACGATCCATATATATTGATTACCGACAAGAAAATCTCCAACATCCAAGAAATTTTGCCTCTCCTTGAACAAATCGTTCAAACAGGCGCAAAACTTATCATCATCGCTGAAGACGTTGAAGGCGAAGCTTTGGCTACCTTGGTTGTTAACAAATTACGCGGTACTTTCACTTGCGTAGCTGTTAAAGCTCCCGGCTTTGGCGACAGACGCAAAGCTATGCTTGAAGACATTGCTATCCTGACCGGCGGTCAAGTAATCTCCGAAGAACTGGGTCTTGAACTTAAAGACGCAAAAATCGAACAACTGGGCCGTGCTAAAACTGTTAAAGTTGAAAAAGAAAACACCATCATCGTTGACGGTCAAGGCAGCAAAGACAAAATTACAGCCAGAGTTGCTCAAATCAAAGCACAAATCGAAGAAACAACTTCCGAGTTTGACAGAGAAAAACTTCAAGAACGTCTTGCAAAATTATCCGGTGGCGTAGCTGTTATCAAAGTTGGTGCTGCTACTGAAACCGAAATGAAAGAACGCAAATTACGCATGGAAGACGCTCTTGCGGCTACTCGTGCGGCTGTTGAAGAAGGCATCATCATGGGCGGCGGTACTACATTTATCAACTGCATCCCCGCTGTTAAAGCCATCGTTGACAGTTTGAACGGCGACGAAAAAACCGGTGCCGACATCATCCTTAAAGCTTTACAAGCACCTGTTAAACAAATCGCCAGCAACGCAGGTATCGAAGGTTCCGTAGTTGTAAACAAACTTTTGGAATCCGAAAAAGGTATCGGCTTCGATGCTCTTAACGAACAATATGTTGACATGATCAAAGCAGGCATTATCGACCCCACTAAAGTTGCTCGCTCTGCTATCCAAAACGCAACTTCTGTTGCCGCAACTCTCCTTACAACCGAATCCGTCGTTACAGATATTAAAGAACCGGAAGCTCAAATGCCGGGCGGCGGAATGGGCGGAATGGGCGGCATGATGTAATTAACTTTTCGGTCAAACAATTTGCGTAGCAAATTGAATTCCGAAGTAAGCATCACGTAATGAGTAAGTTTTTGCATGGTTATATGCAAAAAACTACCATGACCCCATTAAACATAAGGACCTTTGGAAAGAAAGCCTTGCACCGGCTTTCTCCCAAGCCTCTTTCAAAACCTTTAACCAAATGTAAGTTTTCATTTATAATCCTCTTAAATGCAGTTATATAAAAAAATCAAGCACATTCAAGAACCGATTTAAATGTTACAAAAACTTGTACGAAAAGATAAGTTTCAACCTGCAACAAGTTTTGAAAGCCGGGTTACGGTCTTAATACATCATATTCCCCTTTTTAACGAAGAAAGAGCAACCCTTTGCGGTTGCTCTTTTTGTTTTCAAATAGTAGTCGTAGTTAATTCAGACATTAAAAAGAGCAACCTTTTTGGGGGTTGCTCTTTTTTACCATATTATTATTCTTGTTCAAAGCTTACACATTCAGTATCACATTTTTTGCAAGCGTTGGCGGTTTCAGAGCCCACAACGATACTGTTAAGTGTGCAGTAGTTAGCCTTGTCATTGAATTTACAATTGTGAACGTTGCAGCGAATTTCTTGATTGGACATTAAAAACACCTCCTTTAGATATTATAATCCCCAATGAGAGTATAAATATTCCATTATCTCTTTGATTTTTTATTCTTGCGGACTAGCCAAATAATTAAGCCCGAAACAACCAAAATTACAATTAGCGTATAAATGACATTAATCCAATTAAAAACGGGTGTTATGTATACAGACGTTGGACCGTCCGGTCCGCCTATTACTCCTATAGCCATTAGAAAACTCCTATCCTAAAAGGTTTTGTGTTCCGGTGCACATAGACTAGGATACTTTGGGACAACCGGAGAATAAGATATACTAATCCTCTCTAATAGCAAATACACCGGTTCCATTTTAAACAGAGGACAAAAATAATTGATTTTTTTCAACAGTTCAAGGTAAAAACGATTAATTATCATTCATCTAATATGGAATTATTATAAAACTTACGGTAAACGAGGATTATTGCATTAATCGAGGTTGTTTGAAAAGTTAAAAACAATCTCCTGACATATAAAAATCTAAAAAGGAGGTGTTATTATGTATTTCTTCTTTAAATGCTTCTGCGTTATTGCGGGGATTTGTTTAAGTATAGCATTATTACAGTTATTAATATATATTTTTGCTCTGTTACTGTCAACAAGCTGGATATTTTTTCTGTTGGCTATCCTTTTCGGTTGTATAGGAAGCTGTAGATGTCGGCGGTGAAGATAGTGAAATTTCTCAGTAAAAACAACAACCCCGTCTGAGTATAATCACAAAAACAGGGATTATTCTCAGACGAGGTTGTGGGATACCGAAATGGCAAATCAATGCCATGTTATTAGCAAAGTAAGTGAAACATAAGTTAAAAATACCGTGAATAAAAAATATATAAGAATAATATAAAAATATTATTTTGCGTATTCAATAGCACGGGTTTCACGAATCAGATGTATTTTGATTTGTCCGGGGTAGTCTAATTCGGATTCTATTCTTTTTACAATCTCACGAGCCAAGATGGTTAATTCGCTTTCGTCGACCATTTCGGGAATTATGACAATTCGCAATTCACGACCGGCCTGGATAGCAAACGACTTTTCAACTCCGATAAAGCTATCGGCGATGGCCTCCAGTTTTTGCAGGCGTTTGATGTAAGATTCCAGAGTCTCACGTCTTGCACCGGGGCGAGATGCGGATATTGCATCGGCTGTTTGTGTGATAATGGAGTAGATATTGTTGGGTTCAATGTCGCCGTGATGTGATTCTACAGCGTTAATAATAATATCGGATTCACGATATTTTTTGCAAAGACCGGCACCTATGGTTATATGAGAGCCTTCCATATCGTGGTCTACGGATTTTCCTATATCATGGAGCAAACCGGCTCGTTTGGCAATGGATATGTCAACGCCCAGTTCAGCGGCAATCAAACCGCAAAGGTGAGCCACTTCTATAGAATGTTTCAAAACATTTTGTCCATAGCTTGTCCTGAATTTCATTTTGCCCAGCAGGCGGATTAAATCGGGGTGTATACCGTGTACGGCGGTTTCGAAAGTGGCGGCTTCGCCTTCTTCTCTGATGGTGACTTCCACTTCTTTTTTTGCCTTTTCCACCATTTCTTCTATTCTGGCGGGGTGAACACGACCGTCGATTATTAATTTTTCAAGTGCTATTCTTGCGATTTCACGTCTCATGCTGTCAAAGCCGGAGAGAATAACCGCTTCGGGGGTATCATCGATTATAAAATCTATGCCGGTAAGGGATTCCAAAGCCCTAATATTTCTGCCCTCACGGCCGATAATGCGACCCTTCATTTCATCATTTGGCAATGCCACAACTGATACGGTGGTTTCCGCCACATGATCAACGGCACAGCGTTGGATGGCTCCTGCCAAAATCTCACGGGATTTTTTATCCGCATCCTGTTTTGCCTTGGCTTCATAGTCCTTAATAAGCCTTGCCGTATCGGCACGCACATCGTCCTCTACCATAGCCAACAGGTATTCCTTAGCCTGTTCTTGGGTCAAAGCCGAGATTCGTTCCAGTTCGGAAATATGTTGCTCTTTTATATGTTCAACCTCGACCTTAAGTTGTTCGAGGTGCTCATTTTTCGTAGCTAACTGTTCTTCCCTTTTTTCCAAAGCATCAACCTTTTTGTCCAACGTTTCCTCTTTTTGCAGCAGTCTGCGTTCAAGGCGTTGAATTTCGGCACGACGCTCCTTAACTTCCTTTTCGGCTTCGTTTTTTGCTTTAATGCTTTCTTCTTTTGCTTCCAGCAAAATTTCTTTCTTTTCGGCTTCTGCCTTACGCCTAGCCTCTTCCAAGATAAATACGGCTTCTTTTTCCGCAGAGCCAAGCTTGGTTTCGGCTATTTTTTTGCGATACAATATGCCGCAGAAAAAACTTATGCCTATTACAAATATGGTTGCCAAAACGCCGATAATACTTGTAAATACTACGTTATCCCACACAAAACACACCTCCTTACAGTGAATTTTTGAGTATACTTTTATACATACCCAAACTTTTTAAGTTTTTTTAATCAAAGTTATAAATTAATAAAATTCTTGTGATTGGGAAAAGAAATTTATTAATTTAGTACTAAATTGATTTAGCACGAAGAAAATTTTTATCCATAAAACTTTTATAACACCATGCAATTGTATTACGTTTTGAAATATCTGTCAAGCGTTAGCTTAAAAACCGTAATAAATCTACAATATATAATGAGGAGTTTTATAGAGTAATTTAGCCGGTTTTTGAATTTTTCCGAATTTTTGCTCGTAAATATCCAAAATTTTGTATACGGAAAAGTTCATACGGCACGTAAAAATCTTTAATTCGCCGTTGGTATCGTAAAATACAAACCTTTACGATAAAAATGTTTTATTTTATAAAGGCTTTATGCACCGGTGCAAAACCGGGTTATAAGCAACTCTACCGCAAGAACATCGGTAATTTTACCCGATTTTATATTTACGTCTGTCTCCAGGCAATTATTTAATGCTTTTTGCAAGACTTCCAAGCTGAAATTCTTGCTTTGGCGTATACATTCGTTAATTACGAATTGTCGCTGGGAAAGGCGTTGAGCAATAGAGGCTGAATCAAGCCCCTTGTTTAAAAGCAATTTGGATTGAATAATAAGGCGTATTTGCCTTGCTATCATGGAGATTATCATAATGGGCGATTCTTTTAGGCGTATTAATTTGCTGTAGATGTCTAGGGCTGTTCCGGCGTTTCTGTGACCGAAAGCGTCCAACATCTGGAATATTTGTGCTTCAAGGGATTTAACGCAGATTTGCTCTATATCCTCTGCCTTTACTTTATCCCGTTCTCCCAGATAGGCTATAATTTTTTCGCATTCTTTGTAGACAGTCTCCATATCCGGCGAAACGGTACGGATTAATAAAGTTGCGTCGATTTTTGAAATGGATTTGCCCTGCTTTTTGAATATTTGCTCAACCCAAACCCCCAAGTCCTTTTCCGCTTGGGTTTTAAACTCGGCACAATGCCCCAGTTTGGCTACTTTTTTATAAAGCCGACTGCGTTTGTCCACGTTACTTTCCACAAACACCATATGAGTAGTGTCCGGAAGGTCGTCCAAGAAATCGCATATTCTTTCGGAGTCGTCCTTTCTGCCCGGTGCAAACAATCCGGAGGATTCCACAAAAACCAATCTTTTTTCGGACATAAAAGGCAGGGTTGCCGCCGCATCGCAAATACCGGATACGGAGCATTCCTTGTCCCTAAAGCGGTCAAAATTCATGGTTTGTGCATCCGGCTCTATAATTTTTTCCAATTCGTCCTTGTATTTTCTCATGAGAAAATGTTCTTCTCCGAAAAGAAGGTAAATAGGCTTGAATTGTTTTAATTTTATATGGTTTTTCAGTTCTTTCATTTTATAACCTACTTTGAAATTTTGTAAAAAAAAGACTTTTGAGAAAACTTGCAGATGAGAAAAATTTATCTTTAACTTCAAAAAACTTTAACTTCCCGTTATTATCATTGGGATTACGTTCAGCTCCTTACCGCCGTCCTTAATTTCAATGGTTACGGCTCCGTTTACCGGGGTGCTGAAGCAGGGAATATTCATAGCCCTTAGGCGTTCCAAGACTTCTTTTGAGGGATGCTTATACATATTGTTTATTCCGGCACTAACCAAAGCTGCTTTGGGCGACACGGTTTTCAAAAATTCCTCGGTGGTAGAGTTTTTTGAGCCGTGATGTGCCAGCTTAATTATTTCGCAATTGATGTTGTTTTCCTCTGCAAGTACAGCCTTTTCGGTGTTTTTACCCATATCACCCGTAAACAGAAAATCCGCTTCTCCGTAGCTGAATTTAAAAACCAAACTGTTGTCGTTGGTGTTGCCAAAATCTTTGGGCGGTGAAAGGGCGAGAAATTTAAGTTCCCCATCGGTTAGCAATTCATTTTGTTTCATGTTTATAAAGTCTATATTGTTGCGTTCAAACATGTTAAGTATTTTTTTCTTGTATTTTTCGCTTTCCCAAGTACCTTCCTTGGAATACACGGCTGAGATTTGTTTTTTGCCTATTATTTCTTCAAGCCCTGCGGCATGGTCCTTGTCAAAGTGGCTGATGAAAACACCGTCGATTTTATGTATGCCCTTAAAATCCAGATAAGGCAAAATCACGGAGTTACCGTAACCGCTGTTTCCGCAATCGGTTATATAAACCTTGCCGGCTGCTTCAATTATAAAACTGTCTCCTTGACCCACGTCCATCATAGTTACGGTAGGCGTTTGAAAAAATGGCTTACTTAAACTTACCGCCACAAAGGCAACAAAAATACAGGCAGAATATTTTAGGTATTTAAACTTCTTTTTGTTGATTACAAAATATAAAACACACAAAGTCACATACCACAGAAAGATTTCCAAAATCAAGGGCTGTCCCATTAAAATTTTAGCAAAGGGCAGTTCTCTGAAAAAGTTTGAAATCCATTCATAAGCTTTAAGCAGAGTAAAGACTCCTCCACTGAGTATAACCGCAAGTTCCGAAAACATCAAGCCCACTACCCCGGCTATCATACCCAAACCAACAGTAAGGCAAACTGTTGGGATGATTATAAGATTGGTCAAAACAGAGTAAGTGGCATAATAATTGAATTGAAAGGCTATAACCGGTGCATTTGCCACCTGAACGGCTACAATAAGGGCAAGAGCCTTATTAAGTTTATCAAATTTAAAGAAAGCCCTACCCGGTTTATATTTTTTCAGATATTCAAATAAATTCAACACGGGGACATAACCGTAGCCTATTCCCAAAACTGACGAATAGGTCAGCAAGAATCCTGTATTCCAAAGATAAAAGGGTTGATATATAAGCAGGGCTATACAGGAAAAGGCAACGGAGGAAAGCATATCATAATCTCGGCGTAATAACCTTGAAAAAGCCATAACCCCAAACATGGTAACGGCACGAACCGTAGATAATGAACTGCCGGTTAATAAGCAATAAACAGTCAAAAGGAGCAGAGCGGGTATCCCGGAAAAACGCCTTTTCATAAACAAGGAAAAGAATAACTCGAAGCAAAAACCCAGTATCGTTATATGCAGCCCGCTGATAACCAAAATATGATATATGCCGGCTTCCTTGTATATATCGGAAATCTCATCATCCAGTTCGGATTTATCGCCTAAAATCATGGATTTAATAACGGCGGCTTCCCGTTCGGGCAGAGCTTTGTCAAAAACGGAGGAAATTTTCTCCCGAATATTATACAGATATGTATTTAAGTCTTGACTTATTTCGCCTTTGGAAATCACCTTGGGAAACATTTTATATGCTATGTTCAGTGATTTAAGGTAGGTATATTCATCAAAACCGCCTGGGTTTCTTGCCGGTGAATGATGAAGCAATTTGCCTTTTAAGACCAATTGTTGCCCTACCTGAACCGTTTCGCCCTTTTCCAATACCGCCTTAAAGTTAATATTTATTTGCTGTTCTTCTGTGTCGCTTTTTATAAGATAGGTTTCGGCTTCTATTCGTTGGAGACCTGTGCCGGTTAAGGATAAATCCGTAACCTTAGCAAGAACAGTTAATTCAGTACCGGAATTAGCGTAGGATTCAAGCTTAGGGTCGAAAGGTTGAATTACAGCGGCAGTTCTGAAAACACCTACACCGAAAAATAATAAAAATATAAAAACGGCAGGGGTTTTAAATTTTATATACAGGCAAAGGCACATACCCAAACACAATAAAAAAAATACCGTAAGCCCAACCGTATCGCCTGTAAATCTAGCGATTAGTATTCCCGCAACAGTATATAAAAGGGATATAATTAACGGTCTGTTCATGGTATTCACCTGCTTTTAAAACCTTGAGGGAAACTTCTACAATCAAAGTTTCCCTCAAATCTCCTATTACTGAAATAACGGAACTAAACCCACGTTAAAAGCAGATTTACGGCAATTATGGTTTATCCACTTTATCCACAATATCCGTGTTTTTCTCCAGAGGTTTGGAAAGGTCAAATTCGCCTTCTACGTATTGGGGCTTTTCGGATTCTATTAGGAATTGTACTTTTTTCACGGAGCTTAATTCGGTCAGGGAGTTTACTATGGAATATATGGTAAGATTTTGATCCCCGGTTATGCCGGATTGTTTGTTTATAAATTCCGCACTTAGATTCAGATAGCAAATACCCTCGTCTGTTTTGACTTCCCTAACTTTGGTGCCTTGGGGTAGGGTGGGTAAGAGACCTTGGGTTGTTGGGCCGGTTATGAGTTCTTCTACTATATATGCCTCTATGGGCAAGTCTTTAACCCTAACCGTTCTGGTTTCCGTTGCCAAAGTGCCCGTACCTTCTTTTATGAAATACAGCTTGACGGTACGATGGTTTAGCGGTTCCGGAGGTATATTGGTATGGATAATGACGTTTTTGCGGTTTTGTAGACCCATGGGTTTTCCGGCTTGGGTCAACAGTTCCCGACCGTTAACGTAAATGTGTATATCCTGGATAAATTCCAGATCTGTCATAGTCCAGACCAGAGAGCCACGGAAAAAAAGTTCTTCCAAGGGACTCATATTATTGTAGTTTTCGGAAAATTCTATTTCAAGAACCGAGTCGTTGACTATTCTGCCGTCTATGAATTCCACCTTGTCATTTACGGTTTTTACCAGTTTAGAGCCGGTGGGACCTTCAAAGAGCATTTTTAGGACTTTGGTGGCTATTTCTTTGTTTTCGCCGGTTTCCACATAATGCAGTTCCGGTTCGATACGATTTGTTAAGGGGTTTAGAAAATATACATTAACCAAAATTTTCTCTGTAGAACCGTTGTTATTTTTGGATACGAAGATCATTACAATATAAGCTGACAAAAACACCAATATCATAACCCCAAAAATACGCAAGTTCCTACTGAATTTCTGCAATAATTTCACCTACTTTAAGGCTTTCGGGGATGCGGTACAGGGTAAATAATTAAACTTAATCGCTATTTCTTGCACATTAAGTATAAGACTTGGGGAGAAAACCTTTTTTCCAACGGCAAAAAAAGTTTTCTCCCCAAACCCCTCTTTCCAAAAAAGCCGATAATTAAGTTAATTAAAAAGCACTTGAACACCTGATTTTAGGTGGCTATTTAAGGGGTGGTATGGGTTAGGGGTATACGAACAACGAAGGTTGTGCCTTCGTTTTCTTTGCTTGTAAGGTGTATACTGCCGTTATGGAGCAAGACGGTGGAGTGGGTTATGGAAAGCCCCAAGCCGGTACCGCCTGTTTCTCTGTCACGGGTTTTGTCTACACGGTAAAAACGGTTAAAGACTTTTTCGTGTTCTTCTTGGGAAATACCTATGCCTGTATCCTGAACGGTAATATAGGCGTTTTGATTGTCGCAATCTGCAATGACCTTTACCATACCTCCGGGCGGTGTATATTTAATACCGTTTTCCACAAGGTTTGTTAAGGCAAGGCTTAGTTTCATATCGTCGGCTTCAAGGCTGACACTTTTGGCATCTTCAAAAAGCAACTCTATATTTTTTTGTTCCGCAAGAGGATAAAGACGTTTGAGTATATCCTCCAACATTAGGTTTAGGTCGACTTTTTTGATATTTAAACCTACGTCTCGTTGGTCAAGTTTTACCAAGTTTAATAAATCCACAACGATGTTGGTCATACGGTCTATTTCGCCGTTTATATCTTGGAGAAATTCCCGGTACATTTCTTTGGGAGCGGATTCTTCCAGAAGTATGGATTCCGTAAGTACTTTTATGGAACTGAGCGGAGTTTTTAATTCATGGGAAACGTTGGAAACAAATTCCTCACGGGTTTTCTCTACCTGTTCCAACTTTTGGCACATATTGTTAAAGGTAAATGCCAAGTCCGCAAACTCGTCCTGTCCTTTCACAACTATACGCTGATTAAGGTGACCTTGGGACATTTTCTGCACAACTTTAAGTACGTTGTTAAGCGGATCCAGCAAAAGTTGGGAAACAAAAAACACCAATACCAACAATATAACTACAGTTAAGCCCGTAAAAAGAGCCGAGGTCTTTTCTATTTCGGAAAGAGCCAAGTAAATATCCTTTACCGAGGCTACAATCAGCACTACTCCCAGTTTTTCCGAAGCATCGTTAACTATGGAAGCGGAAGCGTAGGAAACGGCTTCTTTGGAGTTTGTGGTCATTTTGCTGTTTTTTTGCAGAGCCTCCACAACCTCCGGTATAAGGTAGGTTTTGCCCACTTCCGTTTTATTGGTGTCGTTAACAACAACGCCCCGATTGTCCAAAACCAGAATCCGAAAGGAGCCTTCTTTGCTCTTTGTTTCCAATTCCGTATCAAAGAGGGATTTTTTCTCCGGGTCTTGGAGGTAGCCCTGTTTTGCAATATGACCGGCTACCACGTTTGCTTGGGTAAGGAGTTTATATTCCCGGTCCATTTTATAGTAATTTTCCATGGAACCCAACATGGTATTAAAAAAGAACATGAGCGGTACGAAGCTTATAAAAATAAAGCTTATGAAAAGCTTAAAACGCAAGCTGTAATACCAGCGTTTCTTATTTAAAATAGTAACCAACTCCCCACTTGGTATGTATATATTTGGGGTCGCTGGGGTTTTCCTCTATTTTTTCTCTAATGCGACGAACATGCACGTCAACAGTACGAATATCCCCGGGATAATCGTAACCCCAAACGGTGTTCAGCAAGGCTTCACGGCTGTAGACCTTGACCGGGTTTTCCATGAGCAGTTCCACCAAGTCAAACTCTTTAGCCGTAAGGCTGACCTCTTGACCCTTAATAAATACCCGTCTGGAATCGAACTCTATTTCCAAGTCACGGACTTTAAGGGTGTTTTTCGGCGGTTCTGTCAGGTCTACTTTACGGATGGAGCGTCTTAGGATGGCTTTTATGCGAGCTTTCAGTTCAAGTATATTGAAGGGTTTGGTAATATAATCGTCAGCACCGTATTCCAGACCCATGATTTTATCCATGTCATCGCCCTTGGCTGTAACCATGATTATGGCTACCTTGCTAAATTCCCTTACCTGTTGACAGACCTGTAAGCCGTCTATTTTGGGCAGCATAACGTCCAGGACTATAAGGTCATAGCGTTCGGTTTTAGCCAGTTTAAGGGCTTCTTCGCCGTCATAGGCTGTGTCTATAACCATGTCGTCCTGTTCCAGGCTGAATTTTATGCCTTTAACTATGGACTTTTCGTCGTCCACTACCAATATTTTATACGCCACCGTTTTTCACACTCCTGTATATAGAATAAAAGACCTTGAGGGAAACTTTTTCTGAAGAAAAAGTTTCCCTCAAACTCCCTTCAAAAAGACTTTAATAAAAAGACTTAAAGAACTAAACGGTTATGTTATCTTTAATAGCGTCATAGGTTTTTTGACCTATGCCGGGTACTTTTATTATTTCTTCCACCGATTGAAAAGCACCGTTAGTTTCTCGGTATTCTATGATCTTTTCGGCGGTTACCTTACCTATTCTGGGCAACTTGGTCAGTTGGGAACGGGTAGCGGTATTGATATTTACAGGACCTTGGTTTTGGTTGGGAATATTTATTTCCATGTCATCACCCTTCTTGGGAACTACGATTTTTTCTTCGTCTGATACCGTTTTCGCCAAGTTTATCAGGGTTAGGTCAGCTTCTTCCGTTTCGCCGCCTGCCAGTTCAAGTACATCCTCTATGCGGCTGCCGTTGGGTACCTTGTACACATCCGGTTTAACCACTGCCCCGGTAATATAAACATGTAATTCTTGTGGTGGCGAGGTGGGTTCCGGGGTAGCCGGGGCTTGGGTACTGACCGGAGGAGCAGAAGGTTCCGAGTCACTGAGCAGCGTTAGGGCGGCTTGTTTGGATTCTCCGGATTTAACCGCAAAATAAATTACACCGATTGTCAAAATCAAGCCTATCAATACAAAAATTAATTTCTCTTTTGTTAACACGATTTCACCGCCAAGTTTTGTAATCCACGGTGTCACGAGGGTTTTGTCTTTTGTGCCGAATTTTTGTTATAGCGGTTTAAGTTAAAATGTATACTGATTCCATTTTAAACAGAGGGCAAAAATAATTGATTTTTTCCAACGGTTCAAGGAAAAAACGATTATTTTTGTCCTTCATCTTATATGGAATTAGTATACTAAAAAAGTTAAACCGCTATGTTCAGCTTTTTCTTTTATGTTTTTGGTATTCTTTAAGCAAATGATTTTTATTGACAATAGATATGGGCTTGGTGGATTTGGGTATCAGTTGTTTGTTATTCTGTTCCCTAAAGCGGATTTTTATGTCCAGGTCCATTACCGATTGTATAAGTTCTTGCAGTAATTTTATTCCTTTGGAAAAAATTTCGGCATGAGTATTTAAAGCCTCGGAATATTTTTCATAGGTATTTTGAAAAAAATTGTCCGAGTTAAGGACTTCATCTATCAACAGTTGCTTTTGACGATTCATTTCGTGAAAGAGTTCCTTAAATTCGGGAGCCTCGTCAATATTTTTTAAAACCTGTTCTTGATTTTCGGATATATTGAGTATTTGCTCAAGAAGTAGTTTTTTTTGCACCAGACTATCATATAATATACTAATACCGGTGTTAATTTCCTCTATAATTAATGATGACTTATCATTCATAAATATCACCGTATACCATTGTAGATGATATTTACACTTTTTTCAATATTTATTTGTCGACCGTTGGGATGTGTAAATGACAGATTGAATAGAATTTTTTACAAGCAACGCTATATATGTTATAATTTAACGTGAGTTCGATGTAGTCGAACAGTTATTAATTTATATTGTTAGGGAAAAGGGACTTGGCATAAAAACCCTTTTTGCCATATTAAAAAGGAATCCGCCAAAGCCCGGACACGCCCCGGCTATACGGTCAAAATTTCTATATTAAGGAGAATTTATGAGACTTGCTTCGGTTTTTCTTATAGCTGTAGGGCTCTCCATGGATGCATTAGCCGTTTCCGTAGCCAACGGAATGATTTTAAAAAAGGTATCGCTGTTACATGCGTTAAAAATAGGTTTTTTCTTTGGATTTTTTCAGTTTTTCATGCCCCTTATCGGGTATTTCGGTGCAAGGTCATTCAGCAGTTATTTTATAGCCTTTGACCACTGGATAGCCTTGGGCTTACTGGCGTTGATAGGCGGAAAAATGTTTTTCGAATCCTTTCAGCCGGATGATAAAAAGACTTTCAACGACCTAAATTTTAGAAATATAATCCTGCTTTCCGTAGCTACAAGTATCGATGCACTTGCGGTTGGGGTAACCTTTGCCGTTACGGACGTAAATATCTTTACAAGCACCGTAATCATAGGCTTAGTCACCTTTACCGTTTGTACCTTGGGCACATTGGCAGGCAAAAAATTGGGTAACTCTTTTAAAAGTTACCCGGAACGCATAGGCGGCGTAATTTTGGTTCTTATAGGAATAATGATAGTATTGGAGCATACATCAAGCTGATACAATATTATGTAAAAAAGCTGTTTATCTCCACTTCGATATTAGAGTGAAGAAAAAGCTTTGCACAAGCCTCCAATTCCATTTCGCAGGTTTTTGACAAGCGAAAGGCAAATAGTTTGTCTGTAGCGGTGAAGATATGATTAATGGCACAAAGAGCAGAACCGCTTATTCTAACCGATTTTGTATGAGTGCCGCATTTACCGCAGAGCAAACCTTCCTTTCCGAAAAAAATCAAATTTTCCTCTGAACCGCATTGACTGCAAGCATCAAGCTCCGGAGTAAAGCCGTTCAGCTTTAAAAATAAAAACTCAAAGACCCTTGCAATATTAACCCGTGGAATTTGGGTACTTGCAAGGGTTTTTAATGATTTTAACAATAATTTTATAATATCATCGCAGGGGCTTCCGGGCAAAATAATTTTGTTGCAAAGTTCCAAAAGATAGCTTGCGTAGATAAGGGTATCGTAGTCCCTATGCAGGTTATAGAAACTTTCAATTAAATCAACCGAATTTAAAGACAAAAATCTTCCGCCGTCATATAAATTAAAATCAGACCAACAGAACAGTTGAGTACCTGCAAGAAGCTTGCTTGAGGATTTTTTTGCACCTTTGGCATAGACCGTAACCTTGCCCATATCTTTTAACAGTAAGGTCAGGCGTTTGTCATGCTCCTTAAATGCCTGTTCGTTTATTACTATGCCCCTCGTTTGTATTTGGCTCAAACCGGATCGTCACCTTTTTGCTTTTTAATTTCATTATATCCCAGATAAGCATCAACAGAGCCTGATTTTTCGAACATACTCCAGAAGAATTTTTCATACGACATAATATCCCCCCTTTTTTCGTGATTTTAATAATATTTTTGTCGGGAAGAAATATTTTATACATATAAAAAATTGGCAGAGGGACGTAATATTAGTCCCTCTCTGCATAACAATCAAAATAATACGTTATGTAAAATGAAGCTCTAAACTACTTTTTTACCCATATTTATTGTTTCCGCTAAGTCATTTCTATATTTTAAAACCTTTGCAAAATCAACTTTATAACCGTAAAACGGTATTTGCGTAGAATCAATTTTTATTTGAATAATTTTCTCAAAATGTTTTTTTGGTTCCGGCAAGGCATTTACTATCATCTCAATCCTATTTCCGGCTTCGTTTCCGTCGATTTTAAAATCAAGGAAATCGTCACAGATTGAAACAACTTTTTTTGCATATTGATACCAATCATCGCCTGAATCATCAGCGGGTTTTAGGGATATTATAAAAATTACAAGAGCTATTACTACAGTAACACCGATTATACCCTTTAACATAGTTCTGTTTTCCATATGATAACCCCTTTATGCTATTTTTATTAGAAAAAATAACATAAAGGAGCAAATACGTCAACAAAAATTATGCAAAAAACCCTTGTAAAACTCAAGTCGGTTTTTTAAATATACTTAATTGCCTGTGCAGTAGTCAAAAAGATTATACTCGTAGCGGAGAGCGACCGGTGTTTTGTTCATAAATACGCAAGAGTGAACCGTTTACGAAGAATAGCTATGTTACTATTCCTTATGCAATTCATTATAACATTACAGTTCCGAAATCGTATCCAAACCCAATCTTCTTATCTCCGTTGCCTTTCTTCGCCAATCCTCTTTTACCTTTACCCAAAGTTGCAAATAAACCTTTGTATCCAAGAAACGCTCTATATCCGAACGAGCCAGTCTGCCTATTTCTTGAAGCATCTCGCCGTTTTTGCCTATTATCATGCCCTTGTGGCTACGCTTTTCGCAATATATATCCGCTGTAATGTCTATGGTTTTTCCGTCCGGACGTAGTTTATGGGATACTATTTCTATGGCTATGCCGTGGGGCAGTTCGTCTTGGAGAAGTTTCAATGCTTTTTCACGTATCATTTCGGCTACAATTTGTCGTTCCGGTTGGTCTGTAATCATGTCGTCCGGGAAGAATTGGGGTCCTTCCGGCAGGTATTTTGCCACGGTGTCCTTTAAATCCTCCAGGTTTTTGGATTTCAAAGCCGAAATCGGTATTATTTCTTTAAAGTCAAATGCCTTTGAATAAAGCTCTATTATGGGAAGCAGTTTTAAGTACTCGATTTTGTCTGCCTTGTTTATAACAAGAATTACCGGCTCTCGAACGGATTTCAGTTTTTCAATAATTCTCTTATCCTCTGCTGAAATATATTCCTTAGGCTCTACCAAATAAAGTATAACGTCCACTTCTCCCATGGCACTCATGGCGGAGCGAACCATTTGCTCGCCCAAGACGGTTTTTGGTACGTGTATACCCGGAGTATCTACGAAGATTATTTGGTAGCGTTCGGTGGTTATAATACCTTGGATATTGTTGCGTGTGGTTTGGGGCTTGCTTGTTACTATGGCAATTTTTTCGCCTATAAGTCTGTTCAGCAGGGTAGATTTACCCACGTTGGGTTTGCCTATAAGCGATACGAAGCCTGAGTTATAGGGTTGCATAATTTTCTCCTTTGGAAGTGGTATGAAAGAAATCCATGGGAAAGCTCTTTACGAAGCGAAGCTTTTCTTAAACGTCTTTCAAGATGAAATCTTTAAACCTATGCTTGATTTAGGGCTTTGTACAGTTCGTCCGTTTCCGGTGAAGTAAGGGAATATATCTTTTCGTCTTGGATGTACGTTAGGTTATTCTCTGTAAATTTTCCTATTACGGCGGCATTTATACCTTGGTCCTTAAGTTTTTCTACCAATTCACCGCCATTATTTGAAGCAATCAGCATGGAACCCGAGGAAATCAGTTTATAGGGATTAATATTAAAGTAATCGCAGATTTGTTTTGTTTCGGGTAACAGGGGTACAAGGTCAAGATACAGCTCCGCACCCACTCCCGAAGCCACAGCCATTTCATAGGCGGCACCCATTACTCCGCCTTCGGTTATGTCATGCATGGCGGTAGCACCGTGTTTAACAGCTATACGGGATTCTTTCAAAACCGAAAGCATGGAAGCAAGGCGGTCGGCTGACTGCACAAAATCACTGCCGAATTTTTCGGTTAGTGGGGCTTCAAATTCTTTTGCCAAAATAGTCGTGCCTTCCAATCCGGCGAATTTGGTCATTATTAGGTCCTGACCGGGTTTTGCGTCTTTTGTGCGTAGGAATTTTTTATTTTGGGTTTTGCCTACAACTGTGGCACAAACCACCACCCGGTTTACCGCATCCGTCACCTCGCTGTGACCGCCGATAACGCTTAGTCCCAATTCCTCACAGGCATTGTAAACTCCGTCCATTATATCCTGTAACTCTAAAGCTTCCGTACCTTCCGGCATCAGCACAGTAACCAATATACCCAAAGGCTCGCCTCCGCAGGCGGCAATGTCGTTGGCGTTTACATGAACGGCAAGATAGCCTATGTCCTTGGTAGCACCGGTAATGGGGTCGGTGGACAGCAGGCAATATTCATTTTCCGTTGATATGACGGCACAATCCTCGCCTATGCCGGAGGCTTCCAGAATTTCTTTATTTGAGGGCGTGGCTTTGTTAAATACTATTTCCTCCAGTATTTTACCCGCCACTTTACCCGTATCCAATTTTCCCTTTAGCATCAGTTAATTCCTTTCAGGTATAAGTAAAAAGATAAGACCTTGAGGGAAACTTTTTCTGAAGAAAAAGTCTCCCTCAAACTCCCTTCAAAAAGACTTTAATATTTAAAATCAAAACTTTATTAATAATTAAGTCACTTGACATTAAATTTATCGAAAAAGCATTTAACCTTGAGAATACAATCCTCAAGGTTAAGGTTTACAGCTATATATAATATCACAAATATTTCTTATTTCAATACAAAAGCTTACTCCACTATGGGAAGTTCTTCGGGAGCCGGCTCTATGTTTTGAGGAGGTACGGGTTGTGTGGGTGGATCTTGGACTACATCCGAGGGATTGTTGCCGGGTTGTGGGTCTTGAGGAACGTCGGGATTGGGTTGAATTTGGGTTGGGTCTTCAACCGGAACGGGTAATCCCGTACCTACTCGCACCACCGCGGCGGTTGCTCTGTAGTAACTGGTGTTTGCAAGAGTTTTTTCCACTTCTTTATCGTTTTCGTAGACTATTTTATAGAGGTTATATTTATAACCGGTACGGGCAGGAGTTTCCACTACTCTGGTGCCTTCGGGAAGAGCCGGGTCCTTGACTATGGATTCCGGTCCCGGAGGAACGGTTTCTGCCAGTGCCTTTTGGAATACCAAGCGGCGAGAAGGATTGTGGATTTCGTCACCGTAAATACTCGCCGTAAGGGTGTTTCCGGAGATTTTTGCTTCTATAACAACGGGATATTCCGTATTGTTTTTGAATTTAAAGTCTATATAGTCCCCGGCAAGGGTAGCATCCAAACCCCAGTCCAGATAACCTACTTTCAAGCTGTGGTTTTGGCGTTCAACAACCTCAAGCTCGGCGAAAAGTACTGCGTTGTATAGGGTACTGGAAACCTGGCAAACACCGCCGCCCATTCCTTGAACCAACTTACCGCTTTCAATAACGGGAGCCAAACGATAACCGTTATCAAAAGTCATGGCACCAAAGGCTTTGTTTGTAGAGAAAACTTCACCGGGCATAAGCACAAAACCGTTGATTTTGCTTGCTGCGTTAAAGATATTGTCGTTTCTGCCGGCACCGTCCACGGCAAAGGTGGTTTTAAAAGTACCCAGAAGTTGTTGCTTGCCTTTAAGTTGTTCCGCGGTAAATTTCGGTTGGGATTCGATGAAATCCGCTTCTACCGTACCGGATTCGTTTTTGTCTATAAGGTCTTTAACTTTGTTAAGCGTTCCTTGAACGTTAAGCTGTAATCCGGTTTGACCTTCGGTAATTTCTATTTTTCCGTTTTTCGTGGAAATGCTTGCACTTATGGGCTCTATATTAACCAGAGGAGCCAATTCTTCGATTTTGTTTATAATTATTGTATCGTCAAAAGTAAATTTTATGGGAGCGTTAATCTTGTGGGGTGTTGTTTCCAAAGCGGTAATTTTTGCGTATCTGTCGGCAATGTTGCCTTCACGGGCATAGTGATAAGCCTGTTCAACAGCCTCCGACAGGTCGAATTTGGGTTCCAAATCCGCGTAGGTAAAGCTAACCTCATGGTCGTTTCCGCGGATGGTTATTTTGTTGTCTTTTAAAAATCTAATGTTTGATTCGCTTACAGCTTCGATGGCTTCTTGTTTCTTCATTCCGCCCACCGGAACATCGTTAAGATACACGTTTTTGTAAATCCTGTCTATTTCAACGGCATCCTTCATTTTCTGAAATTCGCTGAAAGAAATAAAACCAACTACGCAAGCCGCACCGATAAGTACAACCAATGAAACTATTATTATTTTCAGCTTCATTCCGGATGTGTTTTTTGCCATAATACTTACCCCCTGTATGGTAAACGCCGTTATTTTTAATTATAAAAGGCTTATGTGAGCCGTAAGGAAACCTATTTGAACCCAAAGACTTTATTTCTTATTCAGCGTTTACTTTGTAGTTCTTTATTTATAATCTGCACCCTACACAAATCCCTGTTTTAAAACAATCCGTATAAAATATGCAAATCTGTAAGCATATCTTACTTTAGACCGGATAAAAACACGAATCTGCAGCCCCGTAAAATTCCGTGTACAACGATAACGCTGCCCGGACTAAATGCAATTGGGAGTGCCGTCGGTAAAACAAGTTTTTAGCTATTATATAGCAATTATAGACGATAGGTAAACAAATGTAAATGCCGTTGCGACAATGAAACAATACTGTAATAATATTGAATAGTTTGTAATCCAAAGGATTAAATACAGGATTTAAAATATTGCCCTATTTCCATTTACGGTTCCGGTTTAAGCCGCAATAACCTGCGTTTTCTTATATTACTGATTCCATTTTAAACAGAGGACAAAAAATAATTGATTTTGTCCAACGGTTCAAGGAAAAGAAGATTATTTTTATCCTTTATCTTATATGGAATTGGTATATAATCTTTGAGAGTTTGGGGAAACATATTTTTACCTTTATATATATCAAAACTAAACTAAAATAATATGCAAAACTTCGACAAAATATGTAGCAGATTTATTTTTTTACGATGACACAAAAAATATACCAAAATTATTTCGTCGAAAAGTGCAACTTTTTTTACTAAAAGACGTTATATAAAGATGACATTATGTTACGGGTACGTTTTAAGCCACCGGAAAGACGGGAAATACGGCATATTTTGTAAAACTCGGCAACCGCCCTTTGGTTTTCCTGTGAGAATGATATGCGTACTTGTTTGTTATAATAAAGTGAAGTATAATATAAACGGCATTAATTATGTAGCAAATTGTAAAAATTTGTGTATAAACAAAAGTATTGTTTGTTTACTCTGCTTTGATGCCGCCAAAAACCGACTCGGGGAAATACAAAGGGGGCATAAAATGGATAATGAGCAAAAACCGATAATATCACTGCAAAACGTTAGAAAAGTCTATCGTATGGGTGATGAAAAGGTAGTGGCACTGGACAATATATCCCTGGACTTTTACAAGGGAAAAATATATTGTCTTTTGGGCACGTCCGGTTCCGGTAAATCTACGCTCTTAAATATGATGGCGGGCTTGGAAAAGCCCACAAAAGGTAAAATCCGCTTTAAAAATCTTCAGTTGGAGACTATGAACGAAAACAAATTGGCTCAATTTCGCAAGCAGCATATAGGCTTTGTATTTCAATCCTACAACCTCTTACCTACTTTGACTGCCTTGGAAAACGTAACTCTGCCTTTGATTTTCAGCCATATACCCAAAAGGAAACGAAACAAAAAAGCTATGGCTTTGCTAAAAGCCGTAGGGCTTGGCAACAGGGCAAAGCATAAACCAAGCCAAATGAGCGGTGGGCAACAGCAGAGAACCAGTATAGCCCGAGCCTTTGTGAACGAACCGGAGGTAATTTTTGCGGACGAGCCTACCGGAAACTTGGATACTGCAACCACTTTGGAGCTTATGGATTTAATTATTGACATAGTGCGTAAAAATAATCAGACGCTTATTATAGTTACTCATGACCTGGAAATTTCTCACTATGCCGATACCATAATTAAAATCCGTGACGGTAATGTTGAAAACATAGCCGAAAACCAATCAAAGATAAACAAAGCAGACCAATTACAAACGTCATCGGATGTTAGCCAATTACAGGACGAAACCCAAGATAAGTCCGGTGAACCGGATGTACAAACATCGGAGGACTCCCATAATAACGAAAACAATCAATCCGGTTAATCCGCACGCCAAAAATGCCTAAAAAACAGTAATTCAAAATCCATAAAGGGTTTTAAAAATCTTATCTATTTAATCCAATCAAACCAAAACACGAGGGGATAAAACAATGAAACACATCAGACACATTTGCTTTTTAATTACAGCAGTCCTATTTCTTAGTCTGGGTTCGGTTGTTGCCTTTGCAGACTATATTCCTCCCGAACCCGAACCGGTTGCCGCTCCCAGAATAAAGTTGGTAAGTCAAACAAACTACACCGTGGGCAGCGGTGAAACAAAAGTTTTGGACTTGAGCGTTCGCAACGTGGGTACTTCCTCCGCGGAACGCTTCTTAATGCAAGCCATAGCAGACACCGGCGCTCCTTTGAGCCTTGAATTTTTGGACAGTTCAAATTCCGTAAGAACCTTTAGCGAAGGTTCCACAAAGACCGTAAAACTGCAAGTTACCGTAGACAAAAACGCCAAAGCCGGAACCTATACCGTTAATCTTTCCCATTTTTACAGAAATACAGACGGTGATAACCTTTCGGAAAGCGATAAAATAAATATTAAGGTTGAAGTAAGTGCAGCAGCACCCTCTGTTTTGCTTTATGATTTAAGGTCTGTGAAACAGGTGCTTACTACCAACGACCAATTTACCGTAACCGGTGTCTTGGAAAATACATCAAGATTAGGTCTGAAAGACCTGAGAATCACCCTTGAGGGTTTAGGCTCGGATACTATTTTCTTTACCGGAAACTCCGACAGCTTATATTTTAAAGAATACAGAGCCTTGTTAAAAACTCCCGTTTCCTATACCTTTAAAACTTCATCCAAGGTTAAATCGGGTTCCTATCCCATTACCTTTAAAATAAAGTATAAAGACTATACAGATACGGTTCATGAAAATTCCTTTGTTTACTATGCAAACGTTGATACAAAAGGCACCTCCGAAAAGCCCGGTTATGTTACTATAAGCTCAATTTCCGCTCCCACCGGTACTTATGAAGTAGGGCAAAATTTTACCGTGAGTTTAAACGTAAACAACAACGGCTCCAACACCGTAAAAAACGTTAAAGTAACCGCCGTAACAGATACTGACGGTGCTGTGGTTCCCAAATCCACCAATGTTGTAATGATAAGCGAATTGGGTGTTAATCAAACCAAAGGACTAAGCTTTACCTTTGCTCCCACGTCCAAATCCCGTTCTCAAAACTACGTTATCAACTTTAAGGTTGAGTACGAATCGGGGCTTTTAAAAGACGACGACACCAAAGAAATTTTAACCTTTGAACAATACGCCGGCGTTAATGTTCGAAACAAAAAAGCCGACGAAGACGAAGACAAAGATGACAAAGAAAAAGACAAGGTCAGCAAACCCAAAATCATTATCGAAAGCTACTATACAGACCCTCAAATAGTTGAAGCCGGTCAAGAATTTAGTCTTTACGCTGTTTTCCGCAATACTCACAAAGAAAAACGTATAGACAACATAAAGGCTGTCTTGGTTGCTCCCACGGATACTTCTCCCGAAGCCAAAGGCAATACCTTTATGCCCGTGGACGGTTCCAATACCTTTTATATAGATACCATTGCTCCAGGAGGTACTGCGGCTAAGAATTTTAAAATGTATGCCATTCCGGACGCTCAACCCAGAACCTACACCATGGAAGTTAACTTCAAATACGAAGATGCAAAGTTTAACGAATACGAAGAAAAAGAAATCATCGGTATTACCGTAAAGCAAACTACCAAGCTGGAAACCTCCGTTGTAAACGTACCCCCGGAAGTTTTCATAGGCTCTCCCTTTACCATTGATTTCAGCATTATGAACCAAGGTAAATCAGCATTAAACAACCTCTCCGTTAAGGTAGAAGGTAACTTCGACACCAGCCGTTCCTTTGTATACTTCGGAACCATGAACCGCTACAGCTCCGGATACTATGATGCGGAAATTACCGCCCTTGAACCCGGTCAACACGAAGGCAAGGTTTTAATAACCTATGAGGACGAAGTAGGTGCGGTTAAGGAAGTCACCAAAGAATTTATGGTTAACGTTATGGATATGGGTGGTGGCGGCGAAGGAATGATGGGTCCGGACGGTATGATGATTGGTCCAGACGGTATGCCCATAGGACCTGACGGTATGCCCATGGGTCCCGACGGTATGCCCGGTATGCCCGGAGAAGGCTTCGACTTCTTCAGCCCCATAATGTGGACAGTATACGCAGTGATAGTAGTAGGCGGCGGCGTGGTCACCTTTATTATCATCAGAAAAAAAATCAAAAAGAAAAAACAATTTGAGTTAGATGAATAATAAAACTTTAAGTTTTTCAAAGGAGTTAAGGCAAGGTAACCGGATAAACCTGTTTATCTGTTGCCTAAAGCTTTTACTCCGGATAAAGTTATCCTCAAGGTTTTTCTTTTAAAGTACTTATAATTTATTTCAGTTCGTTGTTTTAAGTGAAATGCTTCTATTGCAATTTCATTAAATGCATTTCCGGTGTAAAGTATAATTGCTGTATCTGTGTTTTACCTTTGAGAAAGAAAAGGTTGATATGCCATGAGCGTTATAGACATAATCACTATGGTTGTACGCAATTTATTTAAACGAATAACTCGTACAATCTTAACCATATTGGGTGTTGTTATAGGAACCCTGTCTATAGTGGTGTTGGTTTCTCTCGGTCTTGCCATGAACAAAACCTTTGAGGACGAGCTGGGTAAATTGGGCGATATAACCCTTATTACCGTTCATAACAACAACTACTACGGCAGACCCCAAGGTCAAAATAAAGTACCCAGCCTAGACAACAACGCCATTTCCGCATTCAGAAAAATTCCCGGGGTTCAGGTCGCCACTCCCATAGTGGAAATGCAAATTACCTTTGCATCGGGAAAATATCTTGCTCCTTATATGAACGTATCCGCTATGGACCCGGAAGCCTTTGAAGCAATGGGTTATATGCCGTCAGAAGGTCGCTTGTTGCTGGAAAACGATAAGCTTAATATCCTCTTTGGGGCAAAGGCGGCTTATAATTTTCAAGAAATAAGCCGCAGCGGCGGCGGTTTCTCCTGGGGCGGTATGCAGGACGAATCCAAACCGCCTAAAATCAAACCCTTGGAATCCAAAATAAAAATGTCCTACGACTGGCGTTTCTTGGATCAAGCTCTGGGCTATTACATTGCCCAAGAAGGCGATAAACCCATTAAGACCATGTCCGTTAAAGGCGTAGGCGTTTTGGAGGAAAAAGGCTCTTCCATAGATTATCAAATTTTTATGAGCCTTAACCAACTTAAAGCCCTTGTTGCCGAACAGGAAAAATGGCAACAAGAACAACAACAGGAATGGGGTTGGAACGGCGGCTCCAAACCCAAAACCGACAGAGGCTATGTCCGTGCCTATGTTAAATGTTATGACCTTAAAACCGTTAAAGAGGTTAACGAAAAAATCAGAGCTATGGGCTTCTTTACGGAAATACCCTCTCAAAGCTTGGATTCCATGGAAAATATCTCAAACAGTCTCCAAGTACTCCTGTCCTTTATTGGCGGCGTATCCTTGGTTGTTGCGGTACTGGGTATAGCCAATACCATGATTACGGCTATATATGAACGTACCAGAGAAATAGGCATTATGAAGGTAATCGGTGCCTCTCTCCGGGATATTCAATGGCTGTTTCTTTTGGAAGCCGCTATGATTGGCTTTTTGGGCGGTGCCATAGGAGTCTTGTGCAGTTTGGGCGTGTCATATGTAATGAACACCTCGGGAATACAGCTGTTTTCAAGCATTTCCGAATTTTCCATGCAAACCACCGTATCCCTTATTACCCCGGAACTTTGCATTATAGCCATAATTCTGGCTACGGTTATGGGACTGGTATCCGGATACCTGCCGGCAAGGCGAGCCATGAAATTGAGCAGTCTTACGGCTATGCGTGCAGAATAAAAAACTGTTAAAAACATAAATATTTAACATAATCTTGTATATAATATATTTGTAACCAATACCGGCTTCGGTATTGTCTGTCCATATATACTTAATTGCTATTCCTTATACAATTAAGTAAAACCATCCTCGATTTTATGCCAATAAACGTTTTTACGTGTATTGGCATAAAATTTATCCGTAGAAATCCCGCCGGAAAATACTTAATGTACAAAACAATTTCCTTAACAAGAGGTTATATTAATTTTAATTTACCTCAAACTGTTTAATCAGAAAAAGTTTTCCCCAAGGTCTTGCTTTTTTGATTTATATTGAATATCATTGATAAAAACTCGAAGGGACGTTTTCCATGCAACACGGAGGAAATTTAGACGAAGCCGAAAGACTATACGGCATCAAGACAAGCGAAATAAAAGATTTCAGCGGAAATATCAACCCTCTGGCTCCGCCGGAGCGTATTATAAATTCCATAATAGACAACGTAACCGCCATAACCCGTTACCCGGATGCCAAATACTTAAAACTGCGACAAGCCATAGGAAATTATACCGGGGTATCTGCGGACAATATTATTGTAGGTAACGGCTCAACAGAGCTGATTTCCTTGGTTATGAATTTATACAGCGGAAAAAAGGCACTGATTATTTCACCGGCATACTCGGAATACGAGCGGGCGGTCAGTAACAACGGTGGTACTTTTGTATTGTTTCCCTTGCTCGAGGAGGATAATTTCCGGCTTAATTTAAATAACTTATTGCCTATCCTATCAGAGGAAATTAATCTGCTGGTTATCTGCAACCCCAACAACCCTACCGGCACCGCAATTCCTTTAGAAGACCTGGAAACCATCATCAACCGCTGTAAGGAAAACAACATTTTTGTTATGATAGACGAAACCTATGCGGAATTTTCGGAGGATGTTTCAGCCTGTCCTTTAATTGAAAAGCATAAGAATTTATTCATAATCCGAGGCACTTCAAAATTTTTCGGCGTGCCCGGCCTGAGATTGGGTTACGGGCTTTGTTCCGACGAAAAAGTATTGGAAACAGCCGAAAAAGTAAAGGATCCCTGGTCGGTAAGCACCCTAAGCACTCTTGCCGGAGAGTCTATGTTTAAAGATACACAATTTATAAACAAAACCAAAACCTTCATCGCCCAACAACGGGAAAAAATATGCTCCGCCTTGGAGAAAATAAGCTCAGTTAAATATTACGAATCCTATTCCAACTTTATTCTGATAAAAATTCTTAACCCAACTCTAAACGCCCAAATCCTCTTTGACCTGCTCATAAAAGAAGGCATACTCATAAGAAACGCCGACAGTTTCCCGTTTCTGGACAACAGCTTTTTCAGAATATGCATAGGTACGGAAAAAGATAACGAACTGCTGATTGAAAAGTTACAGTCCATATTAAATAAAGTACACTGATTCCATTTTAAACAGAGGACAAAAATAGTAGATTTTTTTCAACGGTTCAAGAAAAAACAATTATTTCTGTATCTCAACTTATATGGTATTAAAACTGTTAAGTAAATCTACATTAAAATTATATAGACGAATTTATATTCGTCTATTTTGTAGAATTACTGTAAAATCCGTTCTTTTAAAAAAACGGTTTAATACAAAAAACCCCTGTGTCTGCACAGGGGCTTTGCTTTATGTACTCCGGATTATCTTCCTTCGTTCATCATCATCATAAGTAACAGCAGAAACATCATGGAATTATCTCCGCCGAACATCATTGGGTTCATTATCATCATCATCATTAACAACATCATAGTATTGTCATTGGAATGTTGATGGTGATGTTCGTAATGGTTTGGGTTATTCATTGACAAACACCTCCGGAACAGATTGATATAGTCCGGCTGTGATTAGACGTAACGACGCTTCCGCCGTAAATCTACACTCTGTCAAAATGCCGGATTAATATAATCTATTCTATGAGGGCTTGAAAATAAATTGCCTGTTCTATTCCAAATGTCGAAATTTTTTAAATTACTTACGGCGTTTACCCAACACGGTAAATACTTCCGACCAATCCATATCTCTTTCAACCAAAACCACGCTTAAATGATAGAGCAGATCGCCTATTTCTTCGGCTATAAATTCTTTTTCTTCGTTTTTGGAGGCTATTATAACCTCGGCGGCTTCCTCGCCTACCTTTTTAAGCATTTTATCTATGCCCTTATCAAAAAGGTAGTTGGTGTAAGAACCTTCAATGGGTTTTTGCTTGCGTTCCCTTACTACCTTAATAATTTCATCCAGCACGGAGCCTTTGGGGGACATGGGTGTTTCGCCTTTCATGCTGCGGAAGAAACAGCTTTCCGTACCGGTATGGCAGGCCATGCCTATTTGTTCAACCAAAATCAAAAGGCAATCTTCATCACAATCATACTGTATATCAACCACATTTTGGAAATGTCCCGAAGTCTTGCCCTTATGCCATAATTCATTACGGCTGCGGCTCCAAAAATAAGTCTGCCCGGTTTCCAAAGTTTTGTCCAAAGACTCCTTATTCATGTAAGCCATCATTAAAACCTTACCGCTTGTGCTGTCCTGAACTATGGTCGGTATAAGACCGTGTTTGTTGAATTTTAATTCCACGTCATCATCTCCTAACAGATATTCCCTGTTCATGTAAATATTCTTTTAAATCCTTAATATCCAGCTCTCTGAAATGAAACAAAGAAGCCGCCAATGCCGCATCGGCACAGCCTTGGGTAAACACATCGCTGAAATGATCCTTTGTACCGGCACCGCCGGAGGCTATTACCGGTATGGACACAGCCTTGGAAATTGTCTTGGTTAATTCAATGTGATAACCTGCTTTGGTGCCGTCGCAGTCCATGCTTGTAAGCAATATTTCTCCGGCTCCCAACTTTTCAGCTTCTATGGCCCATTCCACGGCATCCCGACCGGTATTTACCCTACCGCCGTTTAAATAAACGTCGTAGCCGCCGCCCTCTCTTGATTTTGCGTCTATGGCAACCACCACGCATTGGCTGCCGAAGCGTTCCGCCGCTTGGGTAATAAGAGTGGGGTCTTTTAAAGCCGCTGAGTTTACGGAAATCTTATCCGCTCCTGCGGAAAGTATACGGCGAAAATCCTCCACAGAATTTATTCCGCCGCCTACAGTCAGAGGAATAAAAACCCTATCAGCAGTTTTTGCAACTACGTCCAGCATTATTGCTCTGCCGTCCGCAGAAGCGGTTATATCCAAAAACACCAGTTCGTCTGCTCCCGATTCGTTGTAAAACTCGGCAGTTTCCACAGGGTCCCCGGCATCTTGCAGGTTTACAAAATTAACTCCCTTAACCACTCGTCCCTTGTCTACGTCCAAACAAGGTATTATACGTTTTGTATGCATATTTTCTATTGTCCGTTTTTAAACCGTATTTTGTTTAATCCTTATTTTGTTTAATCCTTATTTACTTTATATGCTTTAATTTTTCCGGTATAATAAGCAGACAATCTCCTTTCAAAAATATATAAAACAATTATAGTCCGGAAAAGTTAAAAAAGCAACAAAATCTTGCTTTATCGCTTTACCTTATTAAAATATTATTTATCCCCGCAAAATATTAAATAGGTTTGGGGAAGAACATTTTCCGGAAATTTTTACTCCAAGGTTTTTACCGGAAACGAGGTGATACAGTGTATTCCATGTTAATAGTGGATGACGAGGATAAAATACGTGCCCTAATAAAAAAATATGCTGAGTTTGAAGGGCATAAGGTAACAGAAGCAGCAAACGGCATGGAGGCAGTTAAGCTCTGCAGAGAAGGCAATTATGACATTATTCTTATGGACGTTATGATGCCGGAGCTGGACGGCTTTTCCGCTGTGAAAGAAATCCGCAAAACCCATGACATTCCCGTGGTTATGCTTTCAGCCAGAGGCGAAGAATACGACAAAATCCACGGCTTTGAATCCGGCGTGGATGATTATGTTGTCAAACCCTTTTCTCCCAAGGAACTGATGATGCGTATAGAGGCAATTATGAAACGTGCCAAAAAAGGCAATGCTGTAAATCATGACAAATACGTAAAAGAAGGTCTTGCCGTGGATTTTACCGCAAGAAAAATCTCGGTAGACGGGGTGGATATAAACATGACACCCAAGGAATACGATTTGCTGTTTTTTATGGTTAAAAACAAAAACGTTGCCCTGTCTCGGGAGAAGCTAATTACGGAAGTTTGGGGTTATGATTTTTTCGGTGACGACCGCACCCTGGATACCCATATTAAACTGATTCGCAAGGCATTGGGCAAATATTCGGAATTTATAAAAACTCTGCGCGGAGTTGGTTACAGATTTGAAGGTTAAGAGCAGACGCAATACCGGCGTAAAATGGAAAATATTCAGCTTTTTATTGGGCTTTTGCGGGCTGTTGTTGTTAATACTGTGGTTGTTCCAAACGGTGTTTTTGGAAAGCTTCTATAAGCATATTAAAATCAACGACATAAAGTCCGCCGCCTCTACTATTTTAAAAAATTTAAATAATAAAGATTTACCCAATATAGTCACCGGAATATCCGAAGGAAACGACGTTTGCGTCGAAATACTCACAAAAAACGGCAAAGAGGTCTATTCCTCGGACGTTTTGCGTGATTGCTTGATACACAAACTCACCACCTATGAAAAGGCTATGCTGCTGATTAATACCATAGAAAAAGGCGGCGAACTCCTGCAATTTTTCGACCGCAACGGCATTACAAAATTTCAGATTCAGCCTTCGGAAAGCACCGATAAGGACATAATTATCAGCGATATAAGAATACTGCCCGGCTTTACTGTGCCGGAAAGTATAGTTTACGTAAAGGTATTTACCACAGAAAACAAAGAAACCGTGGCTGTTATGCTTAATTCCGTAATCACCCCGGTTAATTCCACGGTAAATACCCTAAGGGTACAGTTGTATTATATAACCGTGATTATGCTTGTTTTTTCTGTAATATTGGCGTTTATAATAGCCAGAAACGTATCCAAGCCCATAGTTAATATTAATCAAAGTGCAAAAAAACTGGCTACCGGGGATTTCGATATCCAATTCTACGATAAGGGTTACAAAGAAATCACCGAGCTTGCGGATACCTTAAATTTCGCCGCAAAGGAATTATCTAAGGTAGAAAAATTGAGGCGTGAATTGATAGCAAACATATCCCACGACTTGCGAACGCCACTTACTCTAATTTCCGGCTATGCGGAAATTATGCGTGATTTGCCTGAAGAAAACAATGCGGAAAACGCACAAATTATAGTAGACGAATCAAGACGGCTTACCAATCTGGTTAACGATGTTTTGGATATATCCAAGCTGGAATCCGGAATACAACAGCCGGATATGCGAAAGTATAATCTTACCCAAAGTATCCGTGAGGCCGTGGAAAGGCTCAGAGGTCTGCTAAAGAACGAAAACTTCACCATTAACTTTGAATACCAACGAGAAACCTATGTTTACGCCGATGAGAGCAAAATATCCCAAGCTTTTTATAATCTTTTAATCAACGGGATTAATTATTCCGGAGAGGACAAAACCGTAACCGTAAGGCAAACAGATTATGAAAACAGCGTTCGGATTGAGGTCATAGACAGCGGCGAAGGCATAGCCGAAGAAAGCCTGCCCTATATTTGGGACAGATATTATAAGGTAGATAAAACCCACAAACGAGCCATTACCGGCAGCGGTTTGGGGCTATCCATAGTAAAACAGATTATACAAAACCATAACGGGCTTTACGGTGTTGCTTCCCGACCGGGACAAGGCAGTGTATTTTGGTTTGTATTAAGCAGATGTGAAGAATAGATTACCCGAATACCCCGCCGCATAGAGGCGGGGTATTAATAACCAATTCCAAATAATTTGAAGGACAAAAATAATCGTTTTTCCTTAAACCGTTGGAAAAAATCAATTATTTTTGTCCTGTGTTTTAAAATGGAGTCAGTATATCTATACATTGCCAATAAATGGTCTAACTCTAATTTGCTTCAAGATTTGTCAAACCCTATCAAAAACTGCCGGAATATTTCTGTTGTATTTTCCTCCGAAAGTAATATAATAATAATCGAACATATGTTTTATCGGAGGTGAATCGGTGGATAGGGTTATATTACATTCCGACTTAAATAATTTTTATGCCTCGGTGGAATGTTTGTTTAGACCCGATTTAAGAATGAAGCCTGTGGCTGTTTGCGGTGACCCCAATGCAAGGCACGGAATTATTTTGGCAAAAAACCAACCTGCAAAAAAGACGGGGGTAAAAACAGGCGAGCCTATTTGGCAGGCAAAACAGAAATGCCCGGGATTAATATGCCTACCGGCTAATTTTTCACTGTATTTACAGTTTTCCAAAACAGTCAAGAGTATTTACGAAGAATATACAGACCAAGTGGAATCCTTTGGTATAGACGAATGTTGGTTGGACGTAAGCGGTAGCGTGGGGCTTTTCGGAAGCGGCCCTACCATAGCCAACGAAATACGCCACAGAATTCTTAAAGAAGTAGGAATAACCGCCTCGGTTGGGGTAAGTTTCAATAAAGTTTTTGCTAAACTGGGCAGTGACATGAAAAAGCCGGACGCAACCACGGTTATAACCAAGGAAAACTTTAAAAATCTGGTCTGGACATTACCTGCATCCGAATTACTCTATGTGGGGCGTTCCACCACCAAAAAATTACGCAGTCTAAACATAAACACCATAGGAGACTTAGCAAACTGCCATTATAAATATCTTTACGGTTGTCTTGGAAAATGGGGGTTGGTGTTGCACCGTTTTGCCAACGGTATAGACAATTCTCCCGTGTCCTCAAGCAATCCGGAGTCCTTTATAAAAAGCATAGGAAACTCCATAACAACGCCTCGTGACCTGCTTACCCCGGATGACGTAAAAATCGTTATTTATATGCTCTCCGAAAGCGTAGCGGCAAGGCTCAGAAAACACGGGCTAAAATGCACCACCGTTCAAATTTACGTCCGTGACAAGAACCTTATGTCCTGTGAACGCCAAGCCGGGTTAAAAATGCCAACCTTTATTTCTTCGGAAATTGCCGAAAAGGCAATGGAAATCTTCCTGACCAAATACAAAATGTATCATCCCATAAGGAGCATTGGAGTTCGAGGTACAAACCCGGTGGACAAAGATGCCTTTGTTCAGCTAAGTCTTTTTACGGATATGGACAAACGGGACAAGGCGGAGATTATGGAGCATATGGTGGATAAATTAAGGGAACGTTTCGGGTATCATTCTATAAAAAAGGGGCTGTTTCTCTTGGATAAAAACATAACAAAAGTAAACCCCAAGGACGAGCATATTATTCATCCCATAAACTTCTTTAAATGAGAAATATATGCGAACATTTGTTAGTATTTCTGCCGTAAAAAAATGCAGCCCGTGGTTAATCCGGGGCTGCATTTTTTTAATGGGAATTAGGATTTGTAAACAGTAACGATAGCGTATTCCTCGTAATAGTCCGCTTCATAGTCCTCGTCATAGTCCGCTTCATAGTCCTCGTCATAGTCCTCTTCATATTCCTCTTCATGTTTCGCTCTATATTTCACATGATAGTCAACAGTATACCCCAGCTTTTCAAAATCCCTTAATTTCACAAAAGCATTGCCGTCTTTCATAATGACCGGCATTTGGATCTTAGCATCGTTTACGGTAAAGTGTGCTGTTTTGTTCTCCTCATCCAATTCAACTTCCTCACCCATGAGTCTACAGATTGAAGGCAGACTGACATACAGACTGTTATCAGAATTAAAGTAATCTACATAGCCACCATCATAGCCATTCTCATAAGAAGCATGCACATACGGGGTGCCTTCCGGTTCTGAACGATTCAAGTAAATATCCATACTTTCGAACTTGCCTTTGTGATACATTATTTCAAGAAGCTCATTGTAATCAAAGAAGTTTCCGGTGATTTCCTTAGGGGTAACCTTACCCGGGGTCATGGTATTTTTATCGGTTAATTTAAGGACGACATCATTGGAATATTTTAAGACAAAATTCGTAGTCTGAACATATTTTCCGGATTCCTTTTTAAGTGAGGATTCAAACTTGGTTCCCTCAAGCATAGATAAGTATTCTAATGTATAAGGTTCGCTTTGCTCCAGGGATTGGTTTAAAGTGTTCATGTTATACCGAAATGCTTTGTCCTGTGCCTCAAGTGCGTCTATTATATTTTGAGGATATAAATAGGTCTTTTTGATAAATTTTAAGAATTGGCTGTAAAAACGTTCGGGGTCTTGAGAAATATAATTCACGGTGTTTTTAAACAACTCATAAATCTGTTGATTGTTTAAAGATATTTTATATTCACCGTCTTTCTCGGAAACAACACCCGTGCTGAATTGCCCAAATGCCATTTCCAAGAAATCATATAAATATTTGGAGACTTGGCTTCTGTTTTTAAAGTTTCGTTTGTAATCCACAAAATCTTGGTTATCATTTGCACTCATATCAACTACAATATAGTCTTTGTCTTTAAGAGCCTCTTTTACATCCTTGGATACTCTAAAGCCCAGCTTTTCGTATAATGGGATAAGGTCTAAAACGCCTTTTGCTGATATATAAATTGAATCTGTTTTTTGGAAATCATAAATAACATCAATATTACCGGCTTTTGTTCCGTTATATGTAACCGCCAAATTCAAATCAAAGTAATCTACAGCCATATTCATACGATAATCAACCGACAATTTTACTTTTTCCCTTACCCAAGCCTCACCTAATTCAATGTCAAGCCTTCCTACATCCTGTGCGGATTCCAAGGCAGACATCTCTCGTGTAAGATTAAGATAATTTATCTCTTCCTTACTGCAACCGCTCAAAAAAGCAGTACATAAAACTAAAATCAACAAACCTGATATTATTTTTCTCATACATATCTCCTATCCGCCGTTTTTCACGGCTTTTTTTCAGATTCAAATAAGTTTATATACTTAATTGCATAAGGAATAGTAATAAAAGCTATTCTTCGTAAACAGTTCGCTCTTGTGTTTTTATAAATATACGCTTTTGTTACTACTTAACTCGAAATTAAGTATAACCGCTGAAATTATGTAGGAAACAAGTTAGTCGCGGTGTCTTGCAAAATCTTTTTTCTTTTCATTGATTTATCACAACACCACCCCCATACTATTCTTGTCTAATACAATATTATCATATTATTAATGTTATAACAATATAAATCCGGTAATTTTTGCTATTATTCTATAAGGTTATATTAATAAAACATCATTTTGCTGATAGTAGGATCGCGACCGGGGAATTACCGAAATAAAAAAATCCCGAAATTTTAAATTCCGGGACTTTCAGCGTATTATAATATTTTCTTTGAGGTTATTAAGACATCCTGTCGTTTATAATTTTAATCCATTTATCTCTTTTCATAAGTGACAATTTATACTTTTCACCTTGTTTTGTTATCACTTTGACTCCAAAAGGTAAAAACGGACCTATGGAGCATTTTTCTAAGCTTTCTACGTCACTGTAGTTAAATTCTATATCGCTTCCCATAGCCAATAACTGTGTCGGGGTGAAAATTACTCTTTGATCTGTAAATGTGTATCTGCCCCGGTTTTGTTTGGAAGCAAATGACCATCCTACCCATAAGTCACCTTTTGTTACTTCAATAATTGTTTCGTTAGGTCTTAAATCCACATTATGTCTCATAGTCACTCTCCTGAATTATGTATACTTATTCCATTTTAAACAGAGGACAAAAATAATTGATTTGTTCCAACGGCTCAAGGAAAAACAATTATTTTTGTCCCTCATCTTATATGGAATCAGTAAAAAATTATCTGTCAACGAACTCATCAGAGATATTTATAAAATACTCATGGGTTGATGATTCATAGATTCCAATACTATAGCAAAGTTTCCGGGTTTTGTCTAATATTATCAATTAATTATTATTCTCGTTCCTGCATCAAGATAAGAAATACCGTCTCCCATCTCTCTTTTCATAATATTATAAGCCATGGTTCCGGTACAATGGCAAGTATAAACTTGTTTGCAACGTTCCGAAAGAATTTGGCAGACCTCTTTTATGTAATCTTCCGAGCAGTTTAATTTTGAAGGTTTTCCGTTTAAACCTATTCCGGCTAAATGAAATCCGCCGATTAAATGTGAAATGGGCTTATCCTGATATTTTTCTTTTACCGTATCAAGGATATTTACAATACCGCTGTGACTGCAACTGCTTACTACGATTAATTCCTTGTTTTCTTCAATAACTGCAAACAATTCATGATTAAACCGGTCGGGGACGAAGTGCCCTGCCTGTTTTTCCAAAAGCTTCTTATCTTTACAAGAATAATATTCATTGACAACGTTGTTTGAAAGCAATTTAAAAGAGTCTGTAATACTCAAATCATCCTCAAAAAACACAAATCTGTCAGCATACTTTTCAAGCGTACCCTTTTGGTCACCCACGTTCTTTTTAAAGCAAAAGACTTTATAATAAAACTCACTTTTAGCAGAGTTTTTAATATAAACCTTTACTTCCTTATTATGCTCCAATAAGTGAGAAAGACCGCCCATATGATCATAGTGGTTATGAGAAATAAAAACGGCTTTTAAACCTTTCAAATCAACGCCCATTTTTCCCGCGTTTTCCATAAACTTTTCGGATGCCCCTGTATCCAGCAAATAACAGTCTTCATTTTGCTTTATATGCAAGGACAATCCGTGTTCCGCATGATAATTGGGCGAACAGCTTAAATTATCAATTACAGACAGTATCTCAACCATAAAGAAATTACCCCCATTTCAATCAACTAAAAATCAATTTTATCCGGATCGGCACCTATTCTTTCTTCAGTATTTAAATCACAAATTTTTTGCATATCTTCTTGAGACAGTTCAAAGTCGAAAATATTCATGTTTTCTGCTATCCTGTTTGGGTTAACCGTTTTGGGCAAAGTTACAACGCCCATTTGCAAATCCCACCTTAAAACTATTTGGGAAATTGTGCGATTGTATTTTTCCGACAGTTCTTTTAACAGCGGTATGTCAAATATTCTGCCTCGCATTAACGGAGCCCAAGCCTCAACTATAATATTCTTTTCCTTACAATAATCCAAAACACCTTTTTGCATTAGTTGAGGGTGAAATTCAATCTGATTTACCATAGGCATGATTTCGGCTGTTTTTAATAAGTTTTCCAAGTGATGAACCATGAAGTTGGAAACACCTATAGCTCGAATTTTTCCTTCTCTGTAAAGCTTCTCCAAGGCTCTCCAAGTTTCTCCGCTGATTTCCTTGGGCCAATGAACAAGGAACAAATCAAGGTAATCAAATTTCATCTTTTTCAGGGAAGTCTCAAAGGAGTTTATGGTTTTTTCGTAGCCCTGTTCCGTATTCCAAACCTTGCTTACCACAAACACTTCATTACGGGGTATTCCGCTTTGTCTGACAGCCTCTCCTATGCTTTCTTCATTTCCATAGAATGACGCAGTATCAATATGGCGATAACCCGTAGCCAGAGCCGTCTTTACAGATTCAACGGCCTGATTTCCATCTTCCACCTTGTAAGTTCCATATCCTAAAGCCGGAATTTCTACTCCGTTTGCCAAAGTATAACTTTTAATTGTCATGTGGTATTTTCCTCTCGTGTTCGAATTATGTTCAATACGCTGATTCTAAAATTTTATGGTATACCTATGGTTCATTTTAACATATATCACTGCTTTTTTCAAACAGGTTTACTCATAAGGCTTCAACATGCTTAAATAAAAGATTTTATTAATCACTTCTTTGTATATGTTGAATATTGTCATCGATTATGATAAAATGCAAAATTATTAACAAACAGTTGTTTTAAATTACCAAACCGTTAGCTAAGTCATGGTTCGTATTCAAATTTACCTAAGGAAATGCTTAAACTTAGTTGCATAAGGAATCAGTATAAGTATAAACCTTAACCTTATTTAGGAGTGTGATTTATGTTTTGTTCTAATTGCGGCAGTGAAAATAAACTCGACGCAAAATTTTGCAGTAAGTGCGGTGAAAGTCTTAAAGATACCACGGAGGTTGCTCCTGCGGAACCCGTGCAGGAAAATAAAGAGAAAGAGAAAGAGAAATCACGAAAACCGTATATACTTTTTGGGGTGTTGGGAGCAGTGCTTCTTTCTTTAATTGGTGTGGGCGTATATTTTGCGGCATTTATGTTCACGGAGAAAATAAATGTAGGTGAATTTAATACTCAATATTTTCCGGAGGTTTCTTTTGAATTGGAGTTAAGCAAGAATTTGGCTGAAAAACTGCAGACAGAAGATATAGAAATTACAGAAGATGATAAAACCTCTGATTTAAAGGAAATTAGTAGGATAGATGATACAAAATACAAAATTACATATATAACTCAATTTGAAGATTATGACGAAAAGACCGTTCCTTTTAAAATCAGTATCTCTGACGGAGATAAAAAAGTCGTTGAAGGCAATTTCAGCTTCCGATCTCCAAAGCTTCCAAAATGGGAGCTGACTGTTGATAGTGTTAATTCTGAATCGTATCCCCAAATCTTGGTTCAGTTTTCGTTTAAAGAAGTTAATAATAGTCCTGTGCTGACTTTTAATTTAGATAAGCTTGGAATTGACGAAAGCGGTGTAAAATCAGAACCCCTGTATGTAGATGAAATTAAGGATTTACATTATGAGATTGCCTTTGAAACCCAATCTGAGGAAAGAGGCAAGGTTGATGTGCCTTTTAATGTGGAGGCGGTTATAAACAATCGCAGTATCGTGGGAAAAGGAAGTTTTGTTCCGGCACCCTTGGATAACTTGGAACTGACCGTAAAACAGGTGGACACATACAATTACCCCAAGATTAAGCTTTATTTTCAGGCAAATGACAAAAACAATGATACAAGCCCCAAGGATTTAATAAAGGACTTTTTCTATTTGGGAGAATTTGATAAAATCACCGGCGAGTACATAAGCCGTAAAATCAGCGAGGTAGTACAGCTAAATGAAAAGGAAAGCTTAAACATTGATCTTGTAGCCGACGTCAGCGGCAGTATGTCCTACGAAATGTTGGAAGCAGCCAAAAGCACCATCATCGGTTTTGCAAAAACAATGCAGTTTAATGCCGGAGACAAATTAGAGCTTTTAGCCTTTAGCGACCAAGTTTATTCTGTTGTGGATTTTACTAATGATAAGGATGAGATTGCAAGGTCTGCTGCCGGCTTGAGTACTTCCGGTCTTACCTGCCTATACGATGCTTTGTATACCGCAGTAAACAGAACAGTTTTACAAGAAGGAGCAAAGTGCATCATAGCCTTTACCGACGGACAGGATAACATAAGTTATAATACTAAAGAATCCGTTATAGATATAGCCAAACGTTATCAGATACCCATATTTATTGTTGGGGTTGGTTCGGATGTTGAAGAATGGTCTTTGCGAGAAATAGCTCAATCCACAGGCGGATTCTATAGAAATATTAACGACCTTTATAATTTAAGGGAAATATACGATTCTATTTATCGTGAACAAAAAGAACTTTATGTTTTGGAATACACAATAGAAAATCCCGATGATGACTCAACAAGAGACATTATATTAGAGTATCAAGCCAATAATTACGGCGGCAACACCAGTTATCAATATCAGCCAAGGCTTATTTTCGGTATGGATAATACCGGGGCAGGGATTACGGGCATAGACTTGGCAATTTCCAATTATCTTCGTGGGTTTGTTAAGGCTATCAATGCCAATAACTTCTCTTATTTACAGGATTATATAGAGGCAGGAAGCGAGCTTTATACTACTCAAAAGAAATATGTTGAAACAAAGAAAGTAACAGAACAACTTCTGTCCTTCGAGGTTATATCCAAGGATTACGTGGGTACGGATCTTTGTGATGTGGTTGTCAGGGAGACCTATCAAATACAAAATTACGATGAACCTATACATGTTAAAAGTTTCGAGAATACTTATACCTGTAGGAAACAACCCAACGGAAATTGGTTACCCATTAATTTAAAAAAATTAACGGTTATCGGTAAGACATACTGATATGACACAAAACGAGCCATGGAGATTAATCCATGGCTCGTTTGTTATCCTATATTATACTAACTTACATCTTTTCCGGTTCGGGATATTCCACTCCGAAGGTTTCAACGGTCATTTTTGTAATAACAGCAGGGGTTACCGGTTTGTCACTATAATCAGTTTCGGTTTCTGCAATTTTATTAACCACATCCATACCCTCTGTAGTTTTTCCGAAGGCGGCATATTGTCCGTCCAGATGAGGTGATTTTTGGTGCATTATGAAAAATTGTGAGCCGGCAGAGTTGGGGTTTTGTGCTCTTGCCATAGAAATAACGCCCTCGTCGTGTTTTAAGTCGTTGCTAAAGTTGTTTAAGTTAAATTCACCGGGAATGCTGTAGCCGGGGTTGCCTGTACCGGTTCCCAAAGGACAGCCTCCTTGAATCATAAAGCCGTTAATGATTCTGTGAAAGGTTAATCCGTCATAATAGCCCTTATTAACCAGTGAAATAAAATTGTTAACAGTGTTTGGTGCAATTTCCGGATAAAGCTCAAGCTTAATTGTTCCGTAATTTTCAACCTCGATTGTTACAATGGGATTTGACATATTTTTATCTCCTTTATATTATAGTGGTTTATTTTAATAAAACTAACTTATCCGACAAGAGGAATTATATCAAACAAATTTATATTTATCCAATAAATATTTTATTCTATATAGTAGTTTAACCTTAATAAACTAATTCAGCCAACGCTTCATGGATTAAGGTAATTGATTTTTGTACTGTTAACTTAAACCGCTAAACAACCCTTTAATCAACCTTATCCTTTCCAAATTCCATAGAGAAAATTTATATAAATACATAAAGAAAGCCCATACTAACAGCCGAAAACTGTAAATATGGGCTTTTTTTATTATTTCAGCAAAATCACTTTTTAGTAAATAAAGCAGTTATGGAATCAAGAAGACCTGTTGCAGTCATAAATGTAATAAACACCAATACAGGCGTTACAAATTTTATCATAAAGCTCCAGAGTCTTTTGTATTTAAAATTATATCCGTCTTGTTCAATTTCAGAGATAAAGGTACTCGGTTTTGCAACCCAGCCGATTAATACGCACATTACCAAGGCACCCACTGTCATTAACAAGTACTCGCCGATGTAATCCATCCAGTCCAGAATACCCATCATTTGACCGTTTAACGCCATTAGTTTAACGTCTCCAAAAACTCCGAAACTTAACGCCGTAGGCACACCAACCACGAAGGTAGCGATTGCTGCTATAGCAGTAGCTTTCTTTCTGCTCCATTTTTTCTCGTCCACAAAATAAGACGTAGAAACTTCCAACAGAGATATTGAAGATGTTAACGCTGCTATTGCAACCAGCAGGTAAAACAAAGCTCCAAACAATACGCCGCCCGGCATACTTTCAAATACTCCGTGCAGAGTTATATATAACAAAGAAGGACCGGATGCAGGGTCTATACCTGTTGCAAAAACCGCCGGCATAATGGCCAGACCTGCCATTATTGCAATAAGAGTATCGAATACCGGTATTAATATTGAATTTTTAACCAAACTTGTATTTTTGTTTAGATAACTGCCGTAGCAGACCATCGTACCCATACCCAGTGACAGAGAAAAGAACATTTGCGCCAAGGCAGATGCTATTACTTCAAAAGAGGAGTTTACATCGGAAAATACAGAAAAATCCGGCTTAAACATAAACTCTATACCTTGCATAGCTCCCGGCAAGGTTACGCTTCTTATGATTACTATAATAAGCATAATAAACAAACAGGGCATCATAATTTTGGAAAACTTTTCAATACCCGATTGTACACCCACAATAACTATAGCTGTGGTTATAACTATAAAAATCAACTGGTATATTATTGACTGCACAGGGTCTGCAGTAAAGCTACCGAAAAATTCCGGTCCGCTCATTCCGTTAAATCCGGACCCAAACATTTCCATACAATATGTAAAGAAATATTTGATAGACCAGCTACCTAAAACGCTGTAAAAGGAAAGTATTATAAATGAGCCTAAAACGCCCAGCCATCCGTTAAACACGAACCTTTTATTTACAGCTTTATATGCCCCCACAGGGCTTAACTTAGTTTTGCGTCCTATGGCAAGCTCGCCCAAAATAACAACGACGCCAACCACTGCAACAAATATAATGTAGACCAATAAAAACGCAAAACCGCCGTTTTTTCCTAACTTATAAGGGAAACCCCATAGATTACCAAGTCCTACAGCAGAGCCGACTGCAGCCATTAAAAATCCAAAGTTGCTTCCCCAACTTCCTCTGCCTTTATCAGACATTTCTTCACTCCTTTAATTATTTAAAAAGAATTATTATCAATAACCTTTTTTTATTTCTAAACATTATGCTTTATTTCGATTCTTTTTGCAATATTTTTTAATCAAATTGGACCCGGTAATACTTGCCGAATATTTGAGTATAACTATAGGAATTATATGACTTTTTTTATCAATGAATTTTTAAAGAGAAAATCACAGCCCTACACGCATTAAGCTGCTGTAAACGGACTTTCCGGGGTGTTTGACAAAGATAATTATTTGCATAAAGGATTCCGAGACTTCCGGGTTTGGGATTTAGATAGGAAGCATTTTTGGCACGGCTTAAAACTACCATCCGTCTAAAAGGCTATTAGCAGCTAATACCGGTATAATTTATGCTATATTAACGGCATTCCGGAAAATAAATTTGCTTCTTAAATTACAGTTTTTGTGCAGTTTCCTTCTTTAATAGATGTAGAAAACCAAAAAGGAGAAAGCCTTTTTTCATTTGTTGAAAAAGGTTTTCTCCTTTAAACTTCCTTTAGGTGGATTCCGCTGTGTGTGGCTTGGGTATACAAGGTTACACGGGCATCCTGCCGGAATCGGTAAATTTCGTGATTAATCTGATAGCTCCACACCTACCGTCGTTTACCGACGGCTCTTTCCAAAAACACAAGTTTCTTACATATCAATCATTTTCAGCTATCCACTCTACTCTTTCTGCGCTTTTAACACCTCACTCATGGGTATTCCGGCAATCTTTCTAAGGCAAAGCTTTTTGGAGAGTTCAAAAGCACCCACAATAAGTACCAACCCAAGCAAAACGAAATACCAATCCAAGCGTACTTCAATTGTCAGATTTAAAAGCCCGAAAATAAAGGTCAGCGCAGTACTTATTGAATAGTATGATAGGGGTACGCCGATGGCGAAGCTTGCAAGCACCAACAGGCGTGAGCTGTTTGTCATAAGAGCGCCTACTTCACTCTTTTTGTAGCCGAATACCTTCATCAGTGCAATACCGCCCTTTTGTTCGTCGATACTTACCGCGGCAAGGATGTAGATTATAATCATAGCGATTACAGCAGCCACAACAGCAATGCCGTACAAAAAGGTATTCATCAGCAACATAAAGTCAGCAAGGCTGTCTGTTAGGCTTTCCGGCGTGGTTAGTTTGTAAACCAAAGCCGGGTCGATGTCAATGGGAGAGAGAGACATAATGGCGTTGTAAGCGCCTTTTTCCCAGCCAAGCAGTTCATCGAAGCGTTCCAGTGATACAAAGATGTAATCTCCGAGTCCGGAATCAGCAATGTCCGTGATGATAATTGATAACTCCCTGTCGGATATAATGTCAGAAAAGCGGATGGTGTCACCGGGCTTTAGACCATACTTGGCGGCCATAGTTTTCGTTATTACGGCCTTTTTGTCGTCCAACCGGATAGGCTTTCCGCTTTTGTCAAACAAGGAAACAATACTTCCGTCGGGTACAGAACCAATAATTTCAAAGCGTTGCTCGGTGTTAAATTCAGGCACAAACTTTCGCCCGGCTATGGGTTCGCCGCCCATTGGAGGCTTCGTATTCTGAGGTACGTGTAGCCCGTACTCGTAGTTATAGGTCAAGGTGGCTTTGGTTCCCTCACTGCTGATGAGATAATCCATGGAGCTTTTGGTAATCAGCCCAAACATAAGCAGTGCCGTGGCAGCCAAAACGCCTACTAACATTAGGGCAAGCCGAGGGATAGAACGCAGATTCTCACGAATGGAAAACACAGTTTCAAAACGCATACTTGAGAGCGGAAGCCTGCGTTCAAGGAAGTTTGGCTTTCCGGTCTTTGCATCGTTTCGCATCAGCGAAACCGGTGAGGCAGACAGCACTTTATTCAGCACAAAATACACACCTGCACAAAGAATAAAAGTAGTCAAAGCTGTGCCAAACAGAATATAAATCGGGTTAAAGATAAGTTCCTTAATGGGCATTGGGAAAAAGGTATGCATAAGGTTCAGAAACGGTACAATGGTTACCATACCCATGACACCGCCCAATACGCCACCAAATATACCTATCCGTAAGGGATAACTTAGGTAGTGACGCATAAGCTCTCCCTTGCGATAACCCAAGGCGTAAAGGGTTCCGATTACGCCCGATTGGCTCTTTACCATTCTTCCGAGCACCGCTGCTGCCAGTGCCGCCGAAAGCAGCATCAAAAATGGCGGCAGTATCCACGAATAAACGGTAATCATCTGCACCTCTACGTCGGGCATGTTGGTTTTCATATCGTATTTTGCGTAGTTCCATGAAAGAAGCTGCACACCCTGTTGGTTTAAGTAGGATTTTAACGGCTTTGCCTGTGCATAAATATCTTTCTGTGGCGTGTTATACTTCACCGAGTAGAGCAGCTCGCCAGTTATGAGGTCGGCCTCATTCATCACCGCAACGCCAAAGGTGTTAAAGTCGTTGACCAAATCCCCTGGCTTTTTCAGCACATATGCGTAGTTCGGTAGGCATATAGTACCCGATATAGTATAGCTTTTACCTTCAATCCCAATGATGCCGCCAAGCTTATAGCTGTTTGCCTTTGCAAACTGCGGATCAAGGGCGATTTCCCCTGGCTGCGGCAGCCTACCGTCTAAAACAGCAGGAATGTTGACCTTTTTGTTTGGTGTAAATAGCCTAATTGTCTTACTTTCGTTTGCGACGTCTTTTGTTAGCGCACCTTCCAATTGAATGTCAAACTGCTTTTCAATGTAAGCGATGTTTGCAACTTCCGTTCTAGATGCGAACTCAATATCGCCCATAACGTAGTCAGAAAAATAGGCGTTTTTGTTAGTGGAAAGATTAGCTGCGGCCAGCATAAAGAACACAAACAGAAAGCTTGACAGTAGCACCATATAAAACATTCCAAGGTACTGCCCCTTGTTTTCTTTCATAACACGTAGCACGCTTTTATTAAGCTTCATCACCACACCACACTCCTTGCAGGAGCGGGGTCTTTATTTGTTGCAACATCCACCACCTCGCCGCTGCGAAATTTATACACCCTATGAGCCATTGCAGAAATGGCGCTGTTGTGGGTAATCATTACTATAGTCGTGCCAAATTGTTTGCTGATTTCCTGTACAAGTGCCAAAACCTCGATGGCGCTTTCAAAGTCCAACGCACCGGTGATTTCGTCGCATAAAAGCAGCTCGGGGTTTTTCACAATCGCCCGTGCAATAGCCACTCGCTGCTGTTCGCCGCCCGAAAGCTCACGTGGAAAACGGTCCTTTTTCTCGGAAAGCCCAACGGCGGAAAGTACCCGGCTAACAGCAATCGGAGAAGTGCTGATATTTTCCACCACCTCTATATTTTCTGTCACGGTCAGATGAGAGATAAGGTTGTAACTTTGGAAGATAAAGCCCACCTTGCTGCGGCGGTATTCTGTCAGTGCATCGTCGCCCAACACCGCAATGTTTTCGCCACCCACCAGGACGGTTCCGCTGTCTGCTCGGTCGATACCGCCCAAAATGTTCATCAGTGTGGACTTTCCGCTGCCGGAGGGTCCTAAAATTACGCCTATTTCGCCCTTATCAAGCTCAAAGAAAGCGTTGTTCAAAGCAGTGGTTTTTACCTCACTGCTTCCGTAGCTTTTGCAAAGATTATTGATGGATATATACATGTGTTTTCCCTCCAATCAAAGCTCTTTTATTAGACTATAAATTTCACAGCTGTGCCATAAGCCATAACCTCGGCGGCGCCGGACATAACAGCAGAAGAAGCATACCGAATATTTACAATTGCATCCGCACCAAGCTCTTCAGCTTCGGCAACCATACGCTTGGTGGCAAGAGCGCGAGCGGTGTTCATCATGTCGTTATACGCTGTCAGTTCGCCCCCGACCAATGTTTTGAAGCCTTGTGTAATGTCTCTTCCGATATTTTTGGACTGAATCGTGCTACCCTTAACAATTCCAATCATTTCAAGCTCTTTTCCGGTTATATAATCAGTATTTACTAAGATCATCTTCTTCTCCACTCCTTATTTCCTTAATTCGCTGTATTAACATGTAAATGCCGACTCCGGCTAATATAGCCGGGATTAAGATTACCAAAGCTTTACCCCAAACAGGCATTACCAAGTTCAAAAGAGTAAACCCAAGTGTGGCATAATACGCTATGATAATTGTAATAATAACAATTGGTGCAATCATCTTTTTAATATGTTTTTTCAATTAGGTTCACCCCTGTTCTTAAACATATTCTTCTTTATAAAAATGCCGTTTCATAAGATCAAGGCAATTGTTAAAGTCTGCCATCATTGCGTTAAAGTCCTTAACCTGTCGCATTTCATAACCCGACATATAGCCCTCGGAATAGCAGGTCAGTATTTTCAGCACAAGCTCAGGGTCAACATCGTCCTTGAACTTTTTCGCATCCATGTTATCTAAAACAAACTCTGAGCCAAACGCCTCACCCTCGGATAAAACTCGCCTTATATCCTCAGCAACCTCCTTATCGGTTTCATAATACATACCTGTCAAAAACGAGAGGATTCCCGGAAATCTTTTCAGAGCCGACATTTTAATCTCAGAGGCTAATCGGATTTTTTCAAAAAAATCGGTGATCGATTTGTCAAAACGCTTATCAATCTCGTCCTTAACAGTATTACCCGCAAACTCTATAAGGTACAGATAAAGCGCTTTCTTACTCCCGAAGTAGTAAAAAACCATTGCCTTTGAGATTCCGGCTGCCTCGGCAATATCGGCAACAGACGCTTTTTTATATCCAACTGCACCAAACAAACTCATGGCAGCGTCTACAATGACATTTTGCTTTTCCGGCGGCAAACTCAAAAACCTTTCCAATCTACAATCACCTCAAATATAATTAACCGAATCGGTTTATTATTATTATAATACTCTAAACCGACTCGGTCAATAGGAAGAAGTTGTATTTTTTTCTATTACTATAAAATAGTAGAAAGCTTTCGTTAACTTTAGTCTGTTTTAAAACGGCATAGCATACACGATCCTAACGGTCGTTTGCACTAATTATTGTAAAAATATAAAATTTTCCTATTGACACAAGGTCTACTTTGTAATACTATATACCGGTAGTATGTATTACTGATTATCAGTTATAAAGAATAGATATGGGAGGTGCGCGATGGAAAACCTAACTGAAATGTTAAAAGGTGTATTAGAAGGTTGCGTTCTTGAAATTATCAGCCGTGAACAAACCTATGGCTATGAAATCACACGAAAGCTAAATGCCCTGGGTTTTACAGATGTAGTGGAGGGTACGGTTTATACCATACTTGTGAGACTTGAAAAGAACGCCCTTGTGAAGGTGGATAAAAAGCCCTCGGATATGGGTCCGCCCAGAAAGTTTTTTACGCTTAACGATGCCGGGCGGGAAGAGTTACGTCGCTATTGGGAAAAGTGGGAATTCGTTGCATCGAAAATTAATCAATTAAGGGAGGAACAATCCAATGTCTAATTTCTTCGATGATTACTTTAACATCAAAAAAATGATCGAAAGCAAACGTGAGTACAAAGAGCTGATGGCAAGAGTAGATAAATTGCCAAAAGACTATCAATTCGTATTCAAGAAAATTCAGGGCCATATGTGGATGTTCGTAGCAGGTGCAGGCTACGATATGATGAAGGTACATGGCGACTTGATGGAGCTGTTCGAAGAAGGTGCCTCAAACGGTAAGCATGTATTGGAAATCACCGGCGAAGATGTCGCCGCATTTTGCGAAGAACTTATGCGTAATGCCGAAACATACACAGAAAATTGGCGTGATAAACTTAATCGGGAAATTAGGGAAAAGTTTGGTGGTAAATAAAAAAAGTTCGAACAACCTATCCCTTTTACTTTACCCCCTATAAGCTCCCATTCGTATCAACCGAAACAATGCCGGCTGTGTTGCGTGTTTTTGCAAAAAACCGGTGGGTGACTTCCGGTGTCAATGGTATGCGTGCAAATATAAAACGGGTATAATGACTTGAAATACAAAAGAGGTAGCCACAGGTTTGATAGTGGCTACCTCTTTATACTTTAAAGCTTTTTAACGGGAATCCATATTTCGCTTTTATAATCAGGCTTTGTGGTATCGGGGCTTTCATTCCACAGGAGTTCGGGTCCTTCGGCAAGCTTATAGCCGTAACCGGGAAACCACTCGGAATAAATCCTATCCCATGTAATAAGCAAAAAGCACAAGTTGCATGTTATGGCGTCTTGCGCTTTTGGGTTGTTCTAAAACTTTAATTCTATTTCATTTTCAATAATCTTTATCAGTTCATGTGGCTTCATATCAAGGGCGTACGCAATCTTAAACAGTGATTCCATTGTCGGTATCCTTAATCCTCTTTCTATCTTGCTGTAATGTGTTCTATCTAATACAGCTAATCCGCTTAACTGCTCTTGAGTTAGTCCTTTGTTTTCTCTGCATTGTCTTATTATTTGTCCTATTTGCCCCGGATTAAGCATCTTATACGCCCCCTTTACATATTATTATTTTACTGAGGAAAAGGTTTACAAATGAGGTCGTCTGACCTTAACCGGTAGATTGTTTAGTGTTATACTTTATTTGTTGGAATTTGCAGTAAAATTAAATTACATAAGGAGCGATTAGAAAATGGATACTTTTATGTATACGGTGTTGCCGATTTTAGGCGGACTATTGCTATTCGCCTTAATATCTGTGGGTGTAAGAGCGTCAGGAATGGCATTACAACAAAAGTTTGTGAAATTGGGTAATTTGCAAGGGAAAACATATGATGAAATAGTTTCTGCATGCGGATTACCGAAATCACAGACAAGTCAAGTTAGCACGGACGGAAAACCCATTCAAGTAAGACAATGGATGGCTACAGGGTATCACATTGTCTTGTTGTTTGATGAAAACAATATTTGTTTGGGTATTAGCCATCAAGCAAGCGTTTAGAAGGTATTTTTAATAACAAGGTGCAAGAACACGGAAAATGTTATTGCAACAAAAATATAGGAATTCTAATCCCGGTTATATCTCCCTTAATCCTGTTAAAATGCAAATTCACAAACAGTATTATATGATGCCTCCGGTTATACAATTAAGATTAGCAAAATTTAATTGTGCCGGGAAGTATAGAGATTGGTGTAAAGACTGTGGCTACGCAAAACCGGGTGCAAAACAATGCAGTAGTTAGGTTTGCATAAAATAAAAGAGAGTGAACCCACTCTCTTTTTATTTATTTTAGCGACGGAAGTGTCATTATATATTTTTCGAAGAAATTTCAACCTTGTTAACGCCATCCCACTCAACCGCTATGACTTCATGCGAATTCTGAATACGCAAAATATATTTTAGAATACCCTTAATAGAGTATTTGGAGAAGGGACAAGATTTATTGCTTTATTCAAATAATCTCTTTAAAAATGCTTATGAAATGATCAACTATCCGGAGTAATTTTTAGTAAAAGAGCAGATATATTGCTCTTTTTATTATGGTATATTGTTAAATATCAAAATGCCAATTGTATTTTTTGTAGTATTATAGTACAATATGTTAAATAATGGTTTAATAAATAAACCGGTTAATTAGAAAAATCTTTAAACTTTACAACAGAGAATTTATGTTATAGCAACAATACGAAGTTAACAATGTTTAAATAACGTATGATAGGGGTTGGCGAATATAAAAGACTTTAAATGCGTTCTCTTGCCGGTTGGGTTGCTGTTTGGATTACTGATTGTGTTAACATCTTGTACCAACGATACTGTCTCAATCAATACAGTAAAAGACATCCGGTCTGAAGAAATCTCGAATAATACAATTGAAACTTCGGATGAAACTCCTGCGCTTAGGGGTAACACAACCGTACAACATGAAGATGTACATGTGGGAGATAGCAATCATTACGGCTTTTTGCAGGATATTTCCAATCCATATAAAGAATATATTAATAGTCTCAAATATTTGGATGAATTAGAAGCAAAAATCCCCATGGCAAACACAACGTTTGATATGGTTACAGCAAGCGAGAGTGCTTTTAATGCGTGGGATAAAGAACTGAACAAAATATATCGCCTTTTGATTGAGAAACTTTCCACGGAGGATATTCAGAAATTAAAGACAGAGGAACGTTTGTGGATAAAAGAAAAGGAAGAAAAGGCTAACTCTTTAAAATCATCGGGCGGTTCCCTAGCCATGGTTGACACCAATAATTTTTTATTAACTGAAACAAAAAGAAGAACCCTTGAGTTGATACATAGGTATTATATTCATAACTATGATATTAACCAAGCTGTGGAAGCATACAGGGCAGTATTGCAAAATGAAGCTAAATTTTTCAGTATTAATAATAAAATTAATGATGATAAGGATACTTATTTGGATGATTCTTTTTTTAGCGTTGTTGATGCAAATCATGCTAAGCTTTATTTTACAGTAATAGATATGGATGGCGACGGTATTTTAGAGATTGTTGTACAAGGTGTCTATGAGAGTGGGAACGTTGCAATGAGCCGAATTTTACACTATGAGGATGGTACGGTGTACGGCTATTTCTTTGGAGCAAGAGAGTTAGACAATTTGAAAAAAGATGGGACATTTAGTTGGAGCGGTGGCGGTAGTTACAGCGGATGTTCAAACGTACAGTTTTTTGGTGTATACGCAAAAGAGACTTTCCTTGCCGAATATTATGTTGAGGATGGCAGTACCCTTGAAAAGTATTTTATTAATAATATGTCTGTTCCGGAAGAAGAGTTTGATACTTATTGCAATAATCAGAATCAAAAAAAAGACGTGGTTTGGTATGAGCTGAATAAAGATAATATTAATTCTCAAGTAGTGGCCACAGCTTCCCAAACGGAATCAACCGCACATAAACCAACAGAGGTGTCAGATTTGACGTTTGCTGATTTAGTTGATATGGTATTTTACTTCTCAAGTGGTGTAGGTGCTTGGCAAACGGAAGTGAAGATATCGGCAGACGGTACATTCAATGGCTATCATTCTGACGCGGACATGGGTGATACCGGTTCCGATTATCCTAACGGCACACAATATTTTTGCTCTTTCAGTGGTAAATTTTCATCTCTAACGAAAACCGGGGATTATCAATATTCCATGAAATGTGACTTTATAACACAGGAAGGCACAGCCGGCGAAGTGGAGATAGGAGAAGATGGCGTTAGATATATTACTTCTTCACCATATGGTTTTGACAATGCAGATGAATTTATATTGTATTTGCCCGGAAAGAGAATTGATGAATTGCCTGAAGAGTTCAAGGATTGGGTAGGTTCGCCTCGGGCTACTAATTTTGTTGGCGTTGACACTCTTCCTTTTTACGGACTGTATAACGTCAGCGGAAAACAGGGCTTTAGTAACTAATAAGAACTTATCGGTAAAGGAAGTTATATGTTCTTATGAACATGTAGAAATTTTTTCTATCAAGTAAAATACTTCTTATAAGGTAAGGTGCTCGGTATGGCAAAGATGGGAAGTTGATTTATATATTCATCTTATCTTTTATATTAGTTTTTGTTAAGCCTTTAGCACAGAGTTTTAGCTACTTCAAGCGAAGACTAATAAATTAACGAAGGGATTTATACTATGGAGCAAAACTCTAAATATTTAAGGAGGATTTTCAAATGAGAATCACAAAACTATTAGCAATGTTGCTCTGCGTCACTATGTTAGCGGCTACAGCAATCCCCACGTTCGCAAACGAGGAACTGCTCGCCCAAGCGAAAGTGTTCACCGGTTCCAACGGCGACAACTACACCCCCTATAATCTCAAATGGGTTGATGAAGCAGGCGGAAAAATCAGCTTCAACGTGCAAACCCCAAATGTCAATAGCCGGTCAACTTATGAGGATGCGTTTAGCTATTCTTACCAAATTCGTTTGTTTCGTAACGGTAGCTATGTAAATAACTCATGGTCAGTGGAAAGCGCGAATATTGGGAACAGCCTTTTGGCGACAGCCGATATATCCGCTTATACAAAGGAACCCGGAGAGTACGTTTTTATTGTATATGCTGTAAATACGAATGGCGACACTTTAGGACAAATAGCAAAATCCCCGGCGTATACCGTAGGAGCGTCTAACACTGTGCTGCCCGACCCCATCGATAGTGCAAGCGATTGGGCGCGTGCCGGTATCACAAGCGCATTGGCAAATGGTTTTGTTCCTACTGATATACAAAACAATTACACCAATGTAATAACCCGCGCAGAGTTTTGCCGTTTGGCGGTTGCTTGGCTTGAATATGCTACAGACAAGAGCATAGATACAGTGCTGTCCGAAAAAGGATTATCACGTAACACGAACGCTTTTAGCGATACAAACGACTCCGCGATACTGGCCGCTTATGCTCTTGGAATAACGAGCGGTAGAGTAGCGCCCTCAGCCACAGCTCCCGGCATTTTCGACCCTAACAGCCGGTTGGACCGTGAACAGGCGGCGGTAATGGTCATGTACACTTGCAGAGCCTACGGCGCGAACATTGAAAATTCTCCCACATCCGATTTCACAGACTTAAACACGGCATCAGGTTGGTCGGTTCCCGGTATCAATTTTGTCCGCAAACACGGAATCATGTCCGGCATGACAGTTACCCCACCGACGTTCAGCCCGAAATCAAACTACACAAGACAGCAAAGCATTTTAACATTTGATAATATCAAGTATAACGAATTGCCGAAAGCACCAACGCAACAAACGCCGACACCTACATCGACACCTAGACCTACACCTACGCCAACACCTACATCGACACCTAGACCTACACCTACGCCCACCCCTACATCGACACCAACCCCCACATCAACACCTAGACCCACACCCACATCAACACCTAGACCTACGCCGACACCTAGACCTACACCCTCTACAACGAAGGCACCTCGTCAGGAGCACTATACAGTGAGATATGGCCCAAGAGGTGGTGCAATATGTTGGTGCGGAAAATATATGTCACAACATTAACATCTGAAAATAATATGAAAAACAGTTGTAAGCGGTAAGTAAAAATGAGATACGTATTTTTGACTTCTCCAAGAACTTAATAAAAGACAATCCGCTGTTTTTTTTGACCCAACTTCAGTTGATTTGTAAGAGTACAGCCAAGGAGCAGCAGGCGGCCAATAAGATGGACAAGTTCTATGGGAAGTATACCAAGGTAGAGGGTCATTATGATTGAAATGCAAAGTATCTGCAAAAGTAGATTTTGCGCTCATAGTACCCATATAGTACCCCAAACGCAAAAAAACAAAGAAATAGCCCGGGATAAACGGCGTAAAACACCGTAAATCCGGGCTTTTCTTTTGTTAATACGAGGAGAGGAGGTGAAAGGAATCGAACCCCTAAAAGAACTTAATATTCCTACCCAAACCTCCAGTAAACCCCTTATCTATAGTCCTTTTGCTAAACCTGCTTATTGCTTTTCGGCACTTTGGTTACCGGTTTATTGTTTGTACACAAATAGTACCCAACCGATACCCAAAAAAATCATGCATTAACCGGATAAAAAAGCCTATTATGCAACCTTATCGGAATAATTCACAACAGCTATTTCTGTTATGGATGTTTTTAAGGCAGTAACAATGGCCTCCAAGTGTTTCGTGACCGCATGGGAATATGAAATCTCTCAACACTGACCGCAAACCTGTGAAGGTACGTTTTTAACAATGATTATACAGTTTTCCATATCAGCCATAAATGTTGTTAGTTTATTTTGTAGGCTTCCTCTGCACATAAAGCATTTCATTGTTTCTAGTCCTTTCTAACAGGTTCTGTGAGAATACTAAGACGATAACTAGGGTATCAGCAATAAAGTCATTTTAAACAGCTACTTGTGTTCTTTTGTTGCTTTGTTCTATACCTAAGTTATATCTATCCGATTTCCTCTTGATGGGCTTTATACATAAACTTATCTGAAAACAATTACGATTTGCCTTGTTGAATTAATCCAGTCAACCTCGCAACCCAAATTTTCTGCCGCAAAACGGATAGGAACCATTGTGCGTGAATTTATAACGGTAGGTGCAACGTCGATAGTTTTTGATGAGCCGTTAACCGTTATGCTTTTCTCATTAAGCGTCATTACAACGGCTTGGTTTTTGTAGTTTAATGTGATTTTTCTTGTGGAATCATTCCAGGCTACTCTGCCGTCCATTGCCTCTACAATAGCACGAATAGGCACCATTGTGCGGCTGTTTAAAATAAGTGGCGTTGTGCCTCGGCCCGGGTCTATTTCTTCCCTAACGCCGTTAACGCTCATATATGGGTCATCCAGCGTCATCAAAATAAACTGCTTGGGCGCCGGAGAATCTGAGGCGTTGCCTCCCAGTATAGTTGAGCCGGTTTTTACCGTAACTTTTGCGGTTACAGGACCCAACTCTTCCTTCAAACCTTCAAAAGGGCGCGCCTCTTTTAATACCTGACGCACAGTGTAATAATAAGTCTTGTTTGCGTCCACGTTAACGTCAACAAACTCGTTGCTTGTAATGTAAAAGTCAGTTGCCGAAATGCCCTCGTCAGACCGGTTGGTGCTTCTGAAAACTCTGTAGCCAACGCCGCCTCTAACAGGGTTCCACCAAAGCTTAGCACCGGAAGAAATGCTTTCACCTTTAAACCCGCTGATTTCACTGCCGGTGCTTGGTGCGGGTGCTGCTGTCGGTGCCGGCGTTAGTGTTGCTGTGGGTGTCGGTTCTTGGCTTAGTATAATACTTGCGTTAATAACGCCCACTGCATCTATGTCTGCACCGGGCCAAGTGCCACTGCTTACCGGTACAAGGTCTGTTATGCGAATATATTTAAATGTTGCATCTGCATCAACTTTGCCAGCCATATCAACAGAGCATAACGAGCCTTTTGCATCTCCAACATAAATCCATTCAACTAAATCTTTACTAACTTCAACTTTTGTGGCTTCAACATCAGGACCAACTTCAAAGACATAAATATCGTCTCCGGGCCCATCGCTAAACTCCACGTCACCAAATTCGATTACGATTACACCCTCACTGCCCAAAGTGATGCTCCCTGTATCATCGGAGCTATTATAATCCGGCGAACCTAATATTTTGTTTGGATCCATTGACTGTTTCATTCTTGTCCAAGGAGAACCGGGTGTAAATTCAACTACTTTTGTAGCAAAAGATTTTTCGCCTTGAATAAACTCAATTTTGTTGCCGCGATCGTCTGTGTATGTTTGTTGTTCCGAGCTCGCAAAAGTGGCAACCGAAAGCAGTAAAATGAAAATCAGTGTAAGCATTGCAAAAACATTTTTATTCATCAAAATATATCTCCTTAAAATAGAGTAATGGAATTACTTGACACAATACAACATTAGTTCCTAAACACAATTACAATCTGCCTTGTTGAGTTAATCCAATCAACATCGCAACCCAAATTTTCTGCCGCAAAACGAATGGGCACCATTGTGCGGGCGTTTATGACAGTTGGCGCAACATCGATGGATTTTGATGAGCCGTTAACCGTTATGCTTTTCTCATTAAGCGTCATTACAACCGCTTGATTTTTGTGGTTTAGCGTTATTTTCCTTGTAGAGTCATTCCAGCCAACCGTGCCGCCCATTGCCTCTACAATAGCACGAATAGGCACCATTGTTCGGCTGTTTAAAATAAGTGGCGTTGTGCCGCGGCCCGGGTCTATTTCTTCCCTAACGCCGTTAACGCTCATATATGGGTCATCCAGCGTCATCAAAATAAACTGCTTGGGCGCCGGAGAATCTGAGGCGTTGCCTCCCAGTATAGTTGAGCCGGTTTTTACCGTAACTTTTGCGGTTACAGGACCCAACTCTTCCTTCAAACCTTCAAAAGGGCGCGCCTCTTTTAATACCTGACGCACAGTGTAATAATAAGTCTTGTTTGCGTCCACGTTAACGTCAACAAACTCGTTGCTTGTAATGTAAAAGTCAGTTGCCGAAATGCCCTCGTCAGACCGGTTGGTGCTTCTGAAAACTCTGTAGCCAACGCCGCCTCTAACAGGGTTCCACCAAAGCTTAGCACCGGAAGAAATGCTTTCGCCGATAAAGCCGCCGATTTGGTCGCCGGAAGGCGGCGTAGTGGTCGGTTTAGGGCTATCAACCTTTACAAAGCGGTTCTCACCGCCATTCTCACCTTTACCATAAAGAACTTTTCCGTCAAATTCCGTAAACGTTACACTAATCAGATAAGTGCCATCATTCGGAGAAACAAGCCAAACTCCGGCATCAGCAAACACAGTGCCATCATTTTTTAGTGTCATAGTGCTTAATGAGCTTACGTCCTTGCCTTTTATTTTCCATTCGTACTTCGCCTTATAGGCCGAACCTTCTTTGTAAACTGTCATATATGTAGTATATGTACCCAACGAATTCTTAAAATAGCCCTCATAATACCCTAAAATGTCATCAAGGTTCATTGTATTATGCTTAGGGCTATTAACATCCCCGTATTCACATACAAAGCCAAATTTGTCTAAACGATACCCGGACTTAGAGTTTTCTCCTTCGTTCTGAAGATCGTTCCATTTATTACTTCTTCCACCATCCATATGGATAAAAGCTTCTACATTGTCTAAATTATTGGGTTCACCCGAAGCCCAGTTGTCATATGAAAAGGACTCTCCATTAACCCATGACCAGCCGCCACCGGATTTATATCCTCCTAACCAGTAGTTATACATATTGCCTTGTTTTATTAGATTTTGTATGAAATCATTTTCATCTTTACTGCTAACTGTGGCTAAATATCCGCCTCTAGATTCACAATACGCCTTCGCGTCCTTCCATGTCTTAATATTATCGTATATTTCGTACCTATGACCCCCATATTCGCCTTTTGCTACCGGAGATGCTGAATTAGAATCGGTTACATAAATTATGAACCGTTCCCCGCCGGTAGGGGTAGAATGAAAGCCATTCGCGCCAATACGAAAATCAATGCCGTATACTCCATCGGTGAAAGCATATGGTGTTCCCCACGCATTAAAGAAGCCTATTGATACCGAGCCATAGTTGTTGCCTGATCTAATATTTCCTGCACTTAGTATTCGTGTGCTAACGCCGGAAACAAGACTCCATGTGCCTTTGCTTTCTTGTTTATACAGCATAGTTTCCTGTTCCACATCAAAATTTTCAAGAATGAAGTAATCACCGGTATTGTCATAACTTACGTTGACTATATTGCTATTTGCTTCCCACGTTACTGTTACCGGACAATTTGGGTTACTCCTGCTGCCTTCTTTCCAATCCAAACGATATTTGGCTTGTTCTGCAAATACCGTCAAAGGTAGTAGAGAAAGGCACATCATAAGCGTCAACAGAAAAGCAAAAATGCGTCTTTTCATCTTGAACTCCTCCATTAAAATAAAATTTATCGCATACTGCGCACTTGTTATGCGGCAACAGCAGATATATTTTTAGAGTATACTATCGTTTAGGAATTCTCCGTTATAGATTATCTTACAATCATTATGTAGAATCCTACAATATACCCTTGAATGGAGGTTTATTAAGCCAAAACGTTTTTTAGATAAGCAATGAATTACGAAGAATAATCAAAATGCAGCATTTGTATGTATTCATATTCCTTCTTGAAGTCAAATTTCCGCAGCACTCGGTAAGCATCAGGACCAATTGAGGTTTTGGATTAATCTAAAAATTGGACATTTAGAGACGATAAAAACTTAGAAAATCGTACACATGAAATAGATAAACATACAGTATTATATTAAAAAAGGTTCAGAAATGGCGATTTTAATTTCGCAAGTGTAGGTACGAATAAGTCTGATATTTGTACCGGTTTTAGTATTAATATTAGGGCGTGTTCACACTAGCAAAAGTTGACGAATTAAGTTATGAAATAAGAATGAAAATTACAAAAGAACAATATGAAAAAACAGAGCACTGTTTACCAAAACAACGAGGAAATATAAAGATAAATAACCTAACGTTAATAAATGCATTACTATGTATCTGCGAAAACGGTTGCAAGTGGAGGGCAATACCGTCTGAATTTGGAAATCGGCACGTAATTTATATGCGTTTAAGTCGTTAGGTAAAAAACGGTGTAATAGAAAAACTCTTCAGAGAACTTCAATTACAACAAATTTTAAAGATAGACCTAAAAGTCACATCATTGGATTCAACCACGGTAAAAGTGCACCCTGATGGAGCAGGTGCTTTAAAAAAAACGGGAAACAGTCAATCTGACGGTCACGAGGTGAAAATACAACGAAAATTCATATGGTTGCCGCAAATAATACAATTGCCATAGAATTTACTTTATCAGATGGTAGTGCACATGATGCACCACAAGGTCGTCTGCTTTTGGAAACTATAGGTAAGATAAAGAAGTCAATATTCTTAATTTTGGATCGTGCATATGAAGATAATTATACAAGATACATAGCCCGGACCCTAAATTTTAGACCCGTTGTTCCTCAAAAGAAAAACCGAAAAAATCCTTGGGATTATGATACGGAACTCTATAAACAACGGAATGAAGTTGAGCCATTGTTTCGCTGTTTAAAGGCTTTTCGTCGTATCTTTTCGCGATTTGATAAACTTGACTCTATGTTTATTGGGTTTATTTATCTTGCTCTAATTTTTATTGCAATTAAATAGTGTTAACACGCCC
>CAYXWM010000003.1:31960-100475 GCA_964468805.1 uncultured Defluviitaleaceae bacterium | reverse complement strand
ATTTTATTGTTATTATAAGCATAGAGTAATTCGGATTTACTTGTTACCAAATAAAACGGATCCCTAATATCATCGTACAAAGCCTCAATTTGGCACAAAGCCTGCTTTAATGCCTGCTCCGGTATAAACAAAGGGCTGATATAGACCGCCGCAACGCATAGGCGTAAGTTAGCTTCTCTCATGCTCTCCAAATAGTAGGTATGCAAAATATCTCTTTCGCCCATATTTCTTCTGCTGAAAATTTCACATCCCAGGTCTGTATGTACATCTGCCATTCCCACTTCTTTGTGAAGCCGTTTTGCCGCTTTTAAATAATCCATATAACCTCCGACAGTCTTTAACTATTGATGAATATCAGCATTTCCCCAATCAAGTACCTACTCTTATTATAATTATGCAGTTTATTTGTTTATAATGAAGTTTCGGAATAAAGCAATTTTAATTGCTATATTATTACAATTATATGATATTTGTCGAATCTGTTACCAAGTAGACTTTCTTATGGTATAATAAAATCAACAATTCTCAAAAATGCATTAGACTTATTCCCCGGGCATTTTGAATTAAGAAGATAGGAAAATACAGAGCAAAGGAGATGCTTATTATCCATCCCAACACATTGAAAAGACGAAGAAGACGTAAAAACAAACGGATTATTCCCTTAATTATAATTATGCTTACCTTGGCAGGACTGATTTTTGTTGGTTATACTTACTTGCCCAACTCCACTGTAATGTCCTTGCAGGAATATTATAAAGAAAATTTTAATCCCAACCAAATAAACGTATTGTCAGAAGGTACTTATTTAAAAACAGAACAAGCACCTATTTTAAAAGATAATCAGCTTTATTTACCCGTAAGCTTTGTTCAAACTTATCTTGACAAGTACATACACTGGGATGCTATAACCAACAAATTAACCGTTACCACGGAAAACAAAGTAATACATATGAAGACCAACGACCTTACGTATTACATAAACAATAAACCTTTTAATTTAAATCTGCCGGTGTATCGAGAAAACGACACGGCATATATTCCGACGAATCTTTTAAAAGAATTATATTCCGCCGATTTTGTCTATACACCTAAATATAAAATAGTTATCTTTAAGCCAAACAAGGCTTATAAAACCGCAACAGTTAAAGAGGCTACAGAAATTAGATACGAGCCGGACATTAAAAGCCCCATTGCACAAAAATTGGACAAAGACAGCCCGGTAATTTTCATATCACAGGATAAAGATTTTACAAAGGTAAGTTCTTCGGACGGTGTGGCGGGATTTATTCCCAACGGAGTTTTGGGTACGATAACCGATGTCCCTGCTACAGTAAAACAACCGGAGCAAAAACCTCCTTTGCGTAAGCCCATAAACGGGAAAGTAGTAATGGTTTGGGATCAAATTGACAAAGCTCAAGCCAATGCTAATCCTCAACGCAGAGTAGTCCACGACGGGGTAAATGTTCTTTCACCCACATGGTTCTCTTTTGACGCAGAAAAACTTGACGGAACTATTATTAACATAGCTGACAAAAGTTACGTGGAATGGGCTCATTCCCAAGGATACCAAGTTTGGGCTTTAATAAGCGATAATTTTGACTCAAAAGTTTGTCGTTCAGCAATCAAAGATACGGATACCCGTGACAAGGTTATACGTCAGTTATTGGCCTTTGTTTCCATGTATGACCTTGACGGTATAAATATAGACTTTGAAAAAGTACCCAAGGAAGAAGCGGCAAATTATCTGCAATTCCTTCGTGAATTGGCTCCCATGTTGAGGGAACAAGGTGCCTATCTTTCCGTAGATATGTATGTTCCCAGTCCTTGGACGGCTTATTACAACCGTAAAGAAGTTGCCAAAACAGTTGATTATGTTTGCGTTATGGCTTATGACGAATATTATTCAGGCTCCCAAACCGCAGGTCCGGTTGCCTCTTTGGGTTTCGCTAAAAAAGGCGTAGCCGATACTCTTGCGGAAGTTCCGGCAGAAAAAATTATTATGGGTATGCCTTTCTATATAAGAGTATGGCGTGAAGAACCCGAAAACGATAAAATTAAGCTTTCAAGCAAAGCCTACACTATGGATTCTGTAAAGAGCATTATTGAAAAAAATAACGTAAAACTTCAATGGCTTCCCGATTACGGTTTAAACTACGGTGAATATTACGCAGTTGAAAACGACAAAACCGTTGTTTATCGCTTCTGGAATGAAGATATGAAATCCATAGAGGAAAAACTGAAAGTAGCAAAACAATATAATGTTGGCGGCGTAGCGGCATGGAAACGTGGGTTTGAAACAGAGGGTATTTGGAACTTGATTAAAAATTATATGAATCCTCCTCAACCACAACAAACACCCCAACCTTAGCATATAAAAGTAAATATATTAACATCAAAAACCATCGCTTCGGCAGATGGTTTTTTTTAATCTTTTCCTTTATGAGCTAAAAAAGTAAATGATCTGCTAATTCCAAATAAGATAAAGGACAAATAATCGGTTTTCCTTGAACCGTTGGAAAAAATCTATTGTATTTGTCCTCTGTTTAAAATGGAATCATTATAAATGTAATAAAATATCGAAATATATTGAAAAATAATTGCAATCAAACTATAATTGCAACAATGCATATTACTATTTCTTTCTAAATGTGAGAGACAAGACAGTTTGGGGGTTTCTTCCCAAACTGACCGGTGCAATACACTTGAAAAGCATGTTATTCTTTGCTTCTGTCAAGAAATAGTATAATCAATGTATAAATTTTTGCCGGAAATACGGAAACAATGTTTTATAAAATTCCCTAATTCGGACAACCCGGTTAGAAAGAAGGCAAGATATGGAATTCAGGGAAATAAAAATCGAACATAAAGAAATTTTGGAAAGTTATACTTTTAATACGAATTTCGGTACCTGCGAATTGGCGTTTACCAACCTATTCACCCTAAAGCAAAAATACGGCACTCAAATTTTTGCCGATGATTTTTTGTATATAAGACAGGTAACCAAATCAACCCCCAACGCCTTTCATTATTTTATGCCCATAGGAAATGGGGATTTGTCAAAGGCGGTGGAAAGAATAGAAGACGATGCCCGGTCTCACGGAAAAGGCTTTATTTTTTGGGGCATAACAGAGGAAATGAAGGGTTTGATTGAAGAGGTTATGCCCGGAAGGTTTGAATTTACCACGGACAGAGGATGGGCAGAATATATATACCAATCTAAACGCCTAATAACCTTAGAGGGCTCAGATTTAAAAAAACGCAGAAACAATCTGAATCTGTTCTTAAACAAATACGGAACACGTTACAGCTTCGAACCCCTTACCGAAAATAATCTTGAAGAGGCTTGGGAATTTCAACAAAAATGGCTTGAAGACAATTCGGATAAAAACCCGGAAACCTCGTCTCTTGAAACGGAAAATGAAATAGTACGCAGGGTTTTTGATAATTGGAACCGGCTTGGTCTGAAAGGCGGCATGGTTAAAATAGACGGCAAAGTTCTGGGCTATACCTACGGGGCACCGTCTTACACGAATATGTTTGATATATTTGTAGAAAAAGCAGACCACAATTATAACGGTATATATCAAGCTATAAACAGAGATTTTGCGGTTTACGCCTGCTCCGATTATGAATTTATCAACCGTGAGGAAGACTTGGGAATAGAAGGTTTAAGACGTTCCAAACTTGCGTACAAACCTGAAAAGCTACTGACAAAATATATGGGGGTTTACAAATGAGCTTTGATGATTGTTTTGTGCATTTTCCGGAAATTAAGACTGAAAGATTGTATCTACGCCGAGCCGTTTGGAAGGATTTTAACGACTTAAACGAATTCCTCAACGATTTGGAAGTGCAAAAATACTGCGGATATTATGACTTGGAAACAGGTTTTTTGCATGATGAATTTGAAACGCCGGAATACGATTACCTAACAAATATAGATATAGAATACAGGGCAAAAAGAGAACTTCGTTTTGCCATTGAATATTTACCGGAACAAAAGGTTATCGGTGAAATTATAATCTATGATTTTGTTATGAAAAGGCAAGCCGAAGTGGGTTATAGAATAAACAAGAATTACTGGGGCAAGGGTATAGCCACAGAAGCCCTAAATGCAGCCGTTAAGTTGGCTTTTACTCACATGGATTTAAAAAGACTGGTTTTGCGTTGCTTTACGGTTAACCCGGGTTCCAAAATCGTAGCCGAAAAAGCCGGTTTTGTGCAAGAGGGATTAATAAGAAAAGGCTTGGTTGTGAAAGTATTCGCTGACCATTATGTTTTCGGATATCTTCAAGAGGATTACAAAGATAAGGATAACCGATTTCAAGATAATATTTACGTAAGTTTAGCAAAATAATGCATTTGATAAAAATTTAATTCGGCTGTTTTGCAATAAAAGCATTGTAAAAATTGCTTCATAACATCAAAATTCCTTTGGAATTTAATTCGCTTTGAAAATTGTTCGACTACGTCGAACTCACGCTAAAATAATGTGAGTTTATTAACCCTTATACTTAATTGCATAAGGAATAGTAACAAAAGCTATTCTTCGTAAACGGTTCGCTCTTGCGTTTTTCATGAAAAAACACCGGTCGCTCACCACACGAATATACGCTTTTGTTACTACATAACTCGAAATTAAGTATAAAAAAGAAAAACCTTGAGAAAGAATCCTTTTCTTCGTCGGAAAAAGGCTATCTTTCTCAAGGTTTTTAAATTTTAAAAGTCATTACAGTTAATTGTATTAAGAAAGCTTTTTGCCTCCATACAGATTAGAGAATTCCTTGTACAAGGGATTCTCCCAGGACTCATCATCGAATGTTTTATATGAAACCACAATAGCTTTAAAGTTTTTTATCTTTAAACCCTCATCAACAGGAAAACCATTATCTGAACCATAAGTTTTACCCGGAACTAAATTTATTCCGGAGAGATTCGCTTCTTTTATGTAAGCTCCGTCACTGAAATCAATATTACCTTTTATCTTTACGGGAAGGTTATTTTCATCCCAGGCGACAAACGCCACCACTGCATCCCGGATATCATCTTGGCTGTTGTTTTGGATTATTACTTGAAGCATATCGGGATAAAGGTTTTTATATTTGTCGTTCTGAACTACGTATTTGGTTTGCGTAACGATCAGAGGTTGTTTGGCGACTTCCTGTTCAAATGCATCTGCACTTACAGTAGGTTGGGCTTCTTTACCTGTGTCAGTTTTCTTATCCGGGGTTTTGGGAGTAGAATCCTCAATTTTTACATCTACACTCAAATCTTCAGAGAACTTTTTACCTTCGTATAGTTTGCAGAACTCGTCAAAGTAAGGATTATCCCAAGAAATACCGTCGAAGGTTTCGTAGGAAACAACTATGGCTTTAAAGGATTTTACTTTCATAGTCTCGTCCAAGCCCATTCCGTTTTGAGAACCAAAGGTCTGTCCGCCGACTAAATTTATATCCGAAAAATTAACTTTCTTAATATATGCGCCGTCTGTAAAATCTATATTTGTCTTAATTTTTATGGGCAAATTATTTTCGTCCCAGGCAACAAAGGCAACAACAGCGTCTTTAATATCACTTTCCGTATTGTTTTTTATTATGGCCTGCATTAAATCAGGATAAAGTGACTTGTATTTTTCGTCTTGAACGCTGTATTTGGTTTCTACAACCGATAAAGGTTGTGTAACCATCAATTCTTCAAATTCCGAAATGGTCAGCGTTTTTTCATCCGGCTTCAATGTGGGTTCGGGCTTTAATGTGGGTTCGGGTTTTGGAGTAGGCGAATTTGTGCTTGTGGCTTCCGGACCGGTAGCCGTGCCGTCCGTGGGTGGATTATCAGCCTTTTGTGGGTTGCAGGCTGTTAAAATCAAAGCAGTAAAAAGCAGCATAACATATCGTTTCATCATATCCTCCTTAATAATTGTAAAATCACACATTATTCTGTCGAAGAAAAGTAGAAATATAGTATAACATACACAAAGGTAAATTAAAACAATATATATACAAATAAACCCAAAACTCAGGTTTAGTTATTACGTATCCCGCAAACCTTAAAGCGATTTACCGTAATACGACCCGAGGGTATGAAATTTCTTATAGTGCTACATGTTTTTAATTTTAGTTATATACTCCCACATCATTTTGTACATACTAATACCAAACTTTCATAAAGGATTGGTATTCATGGCTACTAAAAGTGCTATTTCTTTCGGTCTGGTGCATATACCCATAAGCTTACACACAGCTACTCAAGATACTGACATACATTTTAATCAGCTCCATAAAGACGATCACGAAAGAATCAGATATAAAAAAGTCTGCGGTCATTGTGGTGAGGAGGTTTCCGGAAAGGATATAGTCAAGGGTTTCGAATATGAAAAGGATAGGTATGTTGTTGTAACGGAAGATGATTTTGAGAAAATAAAAACCGAAAAGGAAAAATCAATGCAAATATTGCATTTTGCACATCTTAATCAAATAAGCCCTATTTACTATGACAAAACTTATCACGCAGTTCCCGAAGCCGGCGGCGAAAAGGCCTTTGAATTATTAAGGGCAGCTCTGATGTCGGAGCAAAAAATTGCAATCGCCAAAACTGTCCTTGGTACTAAGGAAACTTTGCTGGCGATTATACCCCGAGAAGAAGGCATTTTGATTCAGACTATGTTTTTTGAAGAAGAAGTAAAAGCTATCTCGCAAAACTATAAAAAACCGGAAGTTTCGGAAGGTGAACTCAATATGGCAAAGGCATTGATTTCGTCCATGGATAAGCCTTTCGAGCCGGAAAGTTATAAGGATGAATATAAGTTTAAACTAAAATCCATGATACAAGACAAGATTAAAGGCAAAGATGTGACTGCACCCCAAGAAAACAAAACCAACGTAATAGACTTAATGGAAGCGTTAAAGCAAAGCATAGAACTTTCTCAAAAGGGTGCGTAGATGGACAGTGATATATTTTTTGAAAAAGAAATTTCGCCTATGCTTATAGCTGAAAATCAACCGCCTTTTGACAGTGACGATTATATTTACGAATTAAAACTTGACGGAATAAGATGCCTTGCCTATCTGGATGAAAGTGGTACAGAACTGCGCAACAAAAGAAACAAAAGCCTAAACGTCATATACCCCGAACTTTCAAATATACACTTACTGGTCAAAAACCGATGTATACTGGACGGCGAACTGATAATTTTAAATGAGGGTAAGCCCGATTTTTATGAATTGCAAAGGCGAAGCTTTATGAGCAATCCTTTTAAAATAGAAATGGCATCGTATAAACTCCCCGTATGTTTTACCGCTTTCGATATGGTATACAATGAAAATCAACCGATTAACCATTTGCCCCTTTTACAGCGAAAGGAGTTATTATCCGAAACAGTAACCGAAAATTCATTCTTGGCTATATCACGGTGCATTGAAAAAAACGGAATAATCTTCTTTAATCTTGCAAAGGAACAAAATCTTGAAGGCATTGTTGCAAAGGTAAAGGACAGCAAATATTATTTCGGCAAACGCAGTAAAGATTGGATAAAAATTAAAGCCTTATCTGATGAAGATTTTGTGGTTTGCGGATATTACCTGAAGGCAGAAAATCTCACAAGCATTATTCTGGGCAGTTATCAATACAGTGAATTAATTTATATAAGCCATGTGGCTATGGGCGTTTCTCGAGACGATTTTAAAATAATCAAAGCCACAGACAGAGTTTCAAAAGAATTGTATAAAAATTTCCCCGAATTTGAAGGTGCAGTATGGGTAAAACCGGTATTGGTTTGCAAGGTAGAGTTTATGGATAAAACTCAAAACGGCGGGCTTAGACAACCCATATTTAAAGGATTAAGAAACGATAAATTACCTAAAGAATGTATTGTTTGAAAAAATAAAAGAAGCCTAAGCTTTAGTGCCCGGGCTTCTTTGCTTATCACCGCATTTTATCAGTTTTTTGTAAACACAGCTATGCATATCAAATCATACTGTAGTAAAAAACAACAAAGAGGGTGATTTTATGCAACAAGTCTCACCGCTTGAAGACCTAATGCGTGAACACGGAGTTATACAACGGTTATTGCTAATCTATAAAAATCTTGTAATCAGATTAAATTCCGGTTTAGATGAAAATATGGAAGTTGTTTATGAAACGCTAAGGGAAGCAACTGTTATTTTTAAGAAATTTATTGAAGACTATCATCAGGTGTTGGAGGAGGACTATGTTTTTCCTGTCCTACGTTCTTATAAGGAATACAATGAACTTATTACAACTTTATCGAAACAGCATGATGCCGCAAGATGTGCAACAAGTAAGTTACTTGACCTGCCTAGAATAAACCGAGACAAAACAGATACATATAATCAACAACTCTCCCGGCTATTGATAAGCCTTATAACTATGTACGAACCACATACCGCTCGGGAAGATACGGTTGTTTTCCCTGCCTTTCATCAACTGACCCCACCGGATAAATACAACAAATTGGGAGAAACATTTGAAAAAACTGAGGAGAAGAAATTCGGCAAGAACGGATTCGAAAAAGTTGTGGCACAGGTTTCAACCATAGAAAAGTCATTGGGTATTAACGACCTAAATAAATTTACCTTAGAATGTACTTCCGGCGTAACAACAGCACAAGAAGTAAATTCTTCGCTGTATAATTTATTAAAGGACGGAGGTTATATTTTATATTCAAGACATGGTGAGGCAAATGTGGGTCAAGATTCAAAGAATTTGGACTTTAATAACTGCAACACCCAAAGAAACCTTTCGGAGAAAGGACGAGCAGAAGCAATTGAATATGGAGAAAGGCTTCGATCTTTACAAATTCCTATAGAATATCCGGTTATCGCAAGTCCTCTTTGCAGAACTATTGAAACCGCTGATTTGGCTTTTGGCGATCAAAATGTTTTGGTAGATCCTTTTTGGTATGATGTTTATCGTTTGAGCAAGAATTTATCCTTAAATGAACAAAATAACATCTTAAAGAATTTTCAATCCAAACTTGAAACATTGCCGCTAACAGGCAAGAACACGGTAATAATAGCTCACGGTTTACCTGACGATATAAGCTTCGGAGCATTGGACAATATGGGTACCGTTATTTTAAAACCATTGGGCGAGGATAACGGTTTTGAGATTATTAAGAAACTTAAATTGGACGACATTAAATAAAGTGTCTTTGAAAACCCGGCTTTCAAAACGGTATATTATAAACACAATTCCGAAAAACGATGTTTAACAAGAAACTCTCAACAATATTCTCAGACACATTATTTATATCAATTTAACAATACCAAAACGTCTTTCATATTTAACTTAGCATGACTAAGCACAAACATTATAGCTTTCTGCTTTACTTGTGCCTTGGTATATTCCATCATTTCTTTTGCCATGTCAGCATCCGAGATTCGGCTTTCTGCCTCTTCAAGATTATCTCGGTAATTCTGAATTGCCTCAAGCAAACGCTCAAGTCTTTTTTGTTCGCTGCCGATAGAGGCTCTTTGGTTGGAAATACTGTTTATTGAGTTTTGGGTACTTGTAATTGCTTTACCGGCGCTTTCAACCGTTTTAATATCCATACCTTTTTCGGAACTTTTTGAACCGGGGTCGTTTGACAATAAAAATCCCTGTGCCTCGTTTGCTCCTGTTTGAATATATAAATAATCTTCGCTTGTTGTACCGACTTTAAATGAGGAGTAAGGGCGTTCCGATAAGGAAGAAAAGTCGATGGTATTTAAACCGGCACTTATTAATTCGGTATTAAGTTTCTTTAAAATTTCATCACTTATTGATATTCTTTGGGTGCCGGATTCCTCCGAAATATTTGTTTTATCTTTATTTGATAATACTTCTCTTGGGGATTTATATGTATTGTTGCCTTCAAAGAGTTTTCTTCTGTTAAATTCCGTGGCGTCGTAAACAGAGCGTATTCCTTGGGAAAGCTGTTGAAATTCCAAGTCCATTTTAGCTCTATCCTCATCTGTATAGCTTCCGTTGGCAGCAGCAACAGCAAGTTCATTCATTCTTTGCAACATGCTGTGAACCTCTCCCAAGGCACCCTCCTTGACTTGCAAAAGAGATATGGCAAATTGAATATTTTGCTCGGATTCGTACAGTCCCCTAATCATAGCTTTAAACTTTGAAGACATAGCCATTCCGGAAGGGTCGTCCGCAGCAGAGTTAATACGCTTGCCTGTAGCCATTCTAAGCATAGACCTTTGCATTATAGCTTCGTTAAGCTTCATATTTCTTAATGCAGGCTTGTAAGTAGTGTCAGATAATTTCATTATCTCATCACATCCTTAAAAAAGTAAGAGCATAGTATAAATTTATATCGGTTAACTTTAATGTTCAGTTAACATATAATGATTCCGTTTTAAACAGAGGACAAGATAGTTGATTTTTTTCAACGGTTCAAGGAAAAAACGATTATTTTTGTCCTTCATCTTATTTGGAATTAGTATAATACAAACCGGTTAATATACTTTTATACTTGATTTAGAGTTAAGCAGTAACAAAAGCGTAAATTCGTAGTGGTGAGCGACCGGTGTTTTTTTCATAAAAACGCAAGAGCGAACCGTTTACGAAGAATAGCTTTTGTTACTATTCCTTATATAATTAAGTATATACTTAATTTCCGGTTAAGCAGTAACAAAAGCGTAAATTCGTAGTGGTGAGCGACCGGTGTTTTTTTATAAAAAACGCAAGAGCGAACCGTTTACGAAGAATAGCTTTTGTTACTATACCTTATATAATTAAGTATATATGAAAATAAAAAAAGCAATGTCCCTTTGTCGGGTACATTGCTCTTTTTAAATTAAAGTCAAATAAAGACATTATAATTTTATTGGAATAAAACTTAAATAATCTTCGATAGTACCGTCATTTAAACAGCACTCTATAATTGATCTGCCCAGCGGGTTTAATTCGGGTTGTAAATAGTCTTGAAGCTCTTTTTTAAAGAAGTCTTTTAAGATTTCTGCTCCTTTATCATAGCCTTCTTTACCCATTTCGGGTTGGCGGTATGTTTTTAAGAGAACCTTAGGTATATCCATACCGTCTACTTTAAGCCTTGTTAAGGAATATCCCAGAAGGGAGCATCTGGATTCTTCCAATTGGTCGGGTTTGAATCGGACGCTGCCTCTTCTTGCCAAGTACTCTCTGGCAATCCATTGTGACATAAATCCTACTTCGTATGCACCGATGTTTTGATTGGGGATAATAATATAACGTGTATTGGGAGTATTTAAAATTTGTTCAAGAAGCATGTTCGCATGGTGAACTTTTTTTCCTGTTGCAAAGGGCCAATAAGAACCCACACCCTCACTTACCATACCTGTACCGCTGTCCAAAATACTGGGATTTGCATGTCCTCTGGGGGCTACCAGCCTCCACAACCATGCAAGAGCCGGCGGTAAAATATGGAACAAGCCTAAAATACCGTAAGTGGGATTTTCACTTGTACAAAGAGGAGTTCTTACGCCGAAACTGCGTATATCAACTTCCACCGGTTCGCTTACTACGCCGGGTACAAAGGTTCTGGGCATAATTACCCTAGGGTTGGGGCAGGGTTTACCGGTTTCTTCATCCAATGTATGCTCCCAGATAAGGCAGGTGCTGTCCGGGGTTGCATCCATATTCAAGAAAATCAAAGGTTTTTTGGGATGAATGCACATTTTTTCATAATGTGGGTCTGTGCCGTATTCGGTAATATGGTTCATGCGTAAGAACCAACCTTGCTCACCGTCGGTTACTACCAGTTTTTTGCCGTCTGTGACGATACTCGGAGGACACATAGCCATATCATCCGTTACAGGTCTAAGCTCGCTGAAAGCGGTTAGATCTATGTATGTTTCGTCTTCGGTTACGGTATTTCTTGCAAGTAAAATATGGCCCGATTCATCTTTATGAATATACTCAGCCATTTCACTTTTACCGCCGCCGCTGGCACCCTCATGCATAATAACCAATTCATTATCGTATGGGGTAATTACTTTAACTGTTGATGCGTGAAGAGTTAACCAGTTTTCTTTTTCGCCTATGTCCAAAAGAACACTGTAAATGCCTTTTTTTGCACTTGGTCCGGGATAAAGATTATAGGAAAAAATTTCATGTACAGATTCTGTTCTGTTGTGTACCACCACTTGTCTGCCGTTAAAGTGAGTATGTCTGAAAGGTGGTGCCAAATAAACAATAGCTTTGGGTGTAAACCCTTCTCTGATTTCGTCTCTTCCTATAAATCCTTGCAAATCACCTACTGCCGCTGCAAAAAATCCGGCATTGCTCGGTGCCACAAGCAAAGCTTCATAGCCAAATTCATGACCGCCCGCCATAAAAGGTACCAGCATCAATTCTTGATTTTTAAGCCACTCGAAAGTTTTATCTTTTACATTTTCGAAACTTTCGCCGTAGAGCTTTTCGTATTGCGGTTTATCGGTTGGAAGATTATCGCCTATAACCATGCAATCAGGGTCACGTCTTCTCATATACATATCTTGATAATTAACCGAAATACCGTTTTTACATTTTACTACTTCCGCCTCAAGTACTTCTCCCTTGCCTTCAACTTCATAAGTCACTTGAAACGTTTTATTACCTTTTTCCCCCAGTGCCAACTCAAGCAATTCTTCTCTGTCTTTAGGAATAATTAAAGTTTGTTGACATTCTAACAGATTTTTTAGTCCTTCGCTTAAAGTCATGTGTTTTAAAATATTCTTCATGTTATCTAGCTCCAGCTTTCTGTCAAATTTTAGTCTCATATATTGTCGTTTATTTGCTTTATTTCAAACAATAATAAACTATTATCGGAGAAATGTAAATAGGAGATAACAAAATATCCTTGGCATTCTTCCGGAAATGCTTTTGTTAAAATCCCCCAATTTAAAGGCTTTTAAGGAGAGTATTTTAATACTTTCGCCTAAGAGAACATATGCTTCTTAGTCATTAAGACCACAGTTTCTGTATGCATAGTCATGCAAAAGCAATCTATAGCATAACCTCGCACAAATTCAAAACCTTTTTCGGTTAAATATTTTAAATCTCTTGCAAGCGTAGCCGGGTCACATGAAACATAGATTATTTTCTCTGCCGGCGAATTTATAATTTGTTCCAATAATTGTGAATTGCAGCCCTTTCTCGGCGGGTCCAAAATAATTATATTTGGTTTAAGCTCTTTCAGAGCGGAAAACTTGCCTTCGGCGGAGCCTTCTGTAAATTCCGTATTTCCCACATCGTTCATTTCTGCGTTTCTTTTGGCATTTTTTACTGCATCCGGAGAAATTTCTATTCCGTATACCATGCTGACATATTGGGAAATGTACAAAGATATGGATCCTATACCGCAATATAAATCCGCAACCGTATCAGCCGGTGAAAAATCGGCAAGTTCAACAATTTTGTCATAAAGAACTTCCGTCTGAACCGGATTGATTTGAAAAAAAGAATTGGGTGAAATTTCAAATTTGTAGTTACCCAAATAATCGGTAATACAATCGCTGCCCCAAAGGGTTTTAGTTTCTTTGCCCATTATTACGGAGCTTTTGGCTTTGTTTATATTTATGCTTAAATTGGTAAAGCCTTCTGCTTGGCTGAGTTTTTTTATTAAGTTTTTGGAGTTGGGCAGCTCATCGCCGTTAATTACCAAACAAAGCATTTTTTCACCGGTCTTAAAGCCTATTCTATATATGGCATGACGCAATAAGCCCTTACCTGTTTTACCGTCATAAACGGAAATTCCGGTTTCTTTAATAAAGTTGCTCAGTATTGCAAAAATTTCCCTGTGGGATTCATGCACTAAATCGCAATTTTCTATTTTTTGCAAATCATGAGAATTACGTTGGTAAAATCCCAGTATTCCCACTCCGCCTTCTTTTCCGATAACGAATTGGGCGTTGTTTCTGTAATTAAATGTTTGTTGAGCCGGTATCATTTTTAGATTATCATAATCAGCATTTATTCCGCCTATACGTCGCAAATTTTCTATGACTTTTTTATGTTTTATCTTAGTTTGCTCGGAATATTCCATATGTTGCAGGGTACAACCGCCGCATTGTCCGAAATGGTTGCATTTTGGCTCAAGGCGAAGAGGAGAGGCTTCCAAGATTTCCGCAATGCTTGCAAAAGCATAATTTTTCTTTAGCTTATCGATTTTAACCGATAATTTATCACCAATAACACCGTCTTTTACAAACAATGTAAATCCGTCGGTTTTTCCGACCCCGGCACCCTCTGCGGTCATGTCGGTAATTTCCACTGTGTATAATTCCTGTAAATTTATCACTAAACACCTCTGAAAGATTCTATTAAAAAAATTTTATTATATATATCGAACCTGTACGGTTACGGTTTCGAAGAAAGTCTATTATATAACCAAACAAGAATAAGAGCAACAAGTAAGATTTATTGATAAGATTTATAAAACCACAGCTCGGTATTATTGTTTACAATAATCAGTAAAATCTCCTTTTAATTTTATCATCTTTATGCTATTATTTATTACAATGATATAAAACCCCACAGAACATTAAAAATCCGGGTTTTATTTTGGTTTAACACTTTAATAATAATCATTTTTTACCGATAAATATTATAGTCAATCAACTTTTAAATAAATTTCCGTATTTTAAAATAAACCGGAGAGTGTTCCCCGGATTTTTATTGTAAAGTTTTAACACAACCCAATGAATTACATATAACTAACACATTCTAAGCGTACAGAGGAATCTATGAATAAAAAATTGAAAATGCCTAAACGATGGAAGGTGCGAAAAAAGTTGTCAAAAAGATGGAAAACAGTCAATTTTCTGGTAATTTTTTTAATTATGTTGACAGTTGTTGCTTGGGGGCTTTCCATTTATAACAGCTCTCTGAACCTGAACCTATCCAAAACAACAAACAACACTCTCGAAGAAATAATGCAGCAGCAAAAATACAGCTTTCTTTCTAAAATTCAGGGCGAAGTAGCCGTAATTAAAACCCTGTCCGGTCTTATAACCGCAATGACCGAGCAACATCCCGGATTACAGGAAGACAACGAATCAATTCTGAAAGCTCTGAAGCACGCAACCGTAAACAGCGGTTTTAGCCATTTGTTAATTTCCGATTTGGAAGGAAACGCCATTCGCAACGATGACGCCAAACTCAATGTTTCCCAAGAAGATTACTTTAAAAAAGCCCTTAGCGGTGAGACTTTTCTTTCAAATACCAGAAAATCGAAAGTTGACGGCAGCAATATAGTTGTATTCTCAACACCGGTTAAGTACTATGACGAAACCGTAGCTGTACTTTTCGGTACTTATAAAACCGAAGAACTTGACAAGTTATTTTTAAGCTCATTTAGCGGTATGGGATATGCAATTATTTGTAATTTGGAAGGAAATATTATAGCTCAAACGTCAGCTAACAAAGTAAATGAAGATAATTATAATAAAGACGATATAAAGTATCTTAAAAACGATTCGGAAGAAGAAATTATTCGCAAGTTAAAGATGGGCCAAAGCGGTCAATCCGTATTCGAACTGAACGGTCAAGTGCAACTTATGCATTATGCTCCTTTGGGAGTAAATGACTGGATTATAGCTACAATTGTGGCTGATGATGTTATATCCAAAAGCTCAAATGAAATACTGGCAAATGCCATGCTTTTAACAACCGGTATCATTTTAATGTTTTTGATTTTAATAGTTTATCTTGTTGCAACCCATAAAAAGCATTCCGACAACTTATTTAAAACTGCGTATTTCGATGAATTGACAGGAGTTCCCAACAGGGCAAAATTTAAAATAGATGCTTTAAAAATAACCAAAAACAATCCCGACAAAAAACATATAGCAATTACACTGGATATAAGGCATTTTAAAGTGATTAACGAACTTTTTGACTTTGCCATTGGTGATGAAGTAATTACAAACATAGCCAAGGCGTTAACGGAAATCTCTGCCGGCAAAAACTTTACCTTTGCCAGAATAGGTGCCGATAAATTCGTGGTCTTTGACTCTTTGGATACTGAAGATTACACCGAAGACTTCCAAGAAAAATTCGAGACCCGTTTTGCAATGATAAACGGAACCCTGGGCAATCATCGTTTGGAATTCAGATACGGGGTTTATTTTACCGAACCCGGCGAAAACGATATTAACGACATTTTGCAAAAAGTAGACCTTGCACACAGCATAGCAAAAAATCAGAAGAATTCCGTAATCTGCGAATATAACGACGAATTCAAAACCAGAGTAATAGAAGAAACCAAACTTGAGGACAGAATGGAGTCCGCTTTAAAAAATAATGAATTTAAAGTTTACTTACAGCCAAAATATCTATTAAAGAGCGATACTGTTGTGGGTGCGGAGGCCTTGGTTCGCTGGAAGCAAGATGACGGAAGCATTATCTCTCCCGGTAAATTTATACCCCTATTCGAAAAGAACGGGTTTATCACCAAGCTGGATATGTACATGCTGGAAAAAGTCTGTCAAATTATTAGGGAATGGATGGATAACGACCTACCCATAGTAACCGTCTCCGTTAACTTCTCCAGACTGCATTTGCAAAACGAAAACTTTGTTGAGGAAATAGAAGCTATTGCACAACGCTACGGCGTACCTAAAAAATATATTGAAATAGAGCTTACGGAATCCACAATATTTAAAAACGAAGAAGTACTGGAAAACATTATATATCGGCTTCATAATGCCGGCTTTACTCTTTCTATGGACGATTTCGGTACAGGTTATTCCTCTTTGGGTTTACTGAAGAATTTGCCTGTGGACGTTATAAAAATAGACAGAGGGTTCTTTATGGGCAGTAAATATAAAACCAGAACCAAAACCGTTATTGCCAATGTTATGAAAATGGCTAAAGAGCTGGGTATACACACGGTTGCGGAAGGCGTGGAAACTCAAGAACATATTGACTTCCTACGAGAGGTGGGTTGCGACATTGTTCAGGGATATTATTACGCCAGACCTGTACCGGCTGATGATTTTGTTGAGAGAAGTTCCCTTTTTACGCCCATGTCCAATGAGCCGGAAGACGAGCCCGATTTTTCGGGACTTATAGACTTAAAAAAAACCCAGAAAAAATCATTTACCGAAATACCGATTTACGTTCATCGACTGTTCCAAATTACTTTAACGGAAGTTCTCATTGATAAATACGGAATCGGAGAGATGACCGCTGTTTTCAGAGATTGCGGTAAGATGGCCGGTCGGGCTTTCGTTCAGCAAAACATTATACCGGGTTTGCCCTTTGACGAATTTTTAAAAGAGTTATCCGAAAAACTCAGAGAAGCAAAACTTGGTATTTTAAATATAGAAAGGTACGACAAAGATACAGACATAGGGTTAATTTCGGTGGGCGATTATTTGAATTGTACCTGTGGATTAGGTGGAAAAAATCTTTGCAGTTATGAAGAAGGTTTCATTTCCGGAATATTATATGAATATACCAAAAAGAACTATTCCGTTGTAGAAACTGAATGCAAAGGTTCCGGCTCTAATATTTGTCGATTTAGTTTTAAACCGCAATAACAGACTTTCTGATAGCATTAATATTCAGCGTTTGCAGGGGTTTGTTTAAAAAACGTTTGAGGACATTTTTCGGATGTTCATGCAGATCAAGTAAACCACGTCATATAGTACAAGAGTTTATGTTTGGACCGGGTTCACTGCTTTGCGGAATCTTCAAAATGCACAGAATTTTAAAACAAACTCCAAGGAGCCCTGCGGGAAATTTTACATTAAATTTAGCGGTTTAACAAAGGCGGGTGAATTTATGAATACAGACTATAATAAACTTTCTTACGATGAATTATTAAACCGAGTCAAAGAGCTGGATGTTATTTATTCCTGTTTACCCGGCGGAATTGTTATCGCTGATGCAGACCCTGATTTTACCATGACGTATGCAAATAAGGGTTATTATGAACTGGTTGGATATACACCGGAGGAAATTAATGAATTGTACCAAAACAAGGGTATTTTAACCCTTCATCCCGAGGACAAGGATGATGCAATCGAATCCTTTTTCGAACAAACATCAAAAGGTGACTCTTTTATTATAAAAGCGAAACTGATCAATAAAACTCATGGCTACATCTGGGTGCATTTCAGCGGAAGATGTTGCAAAATGGTTGACGGCTCTGTCAAAATATATATTCTTATCGTTGATATAACCGAACATCTTCTTTTGATGGAACAACTTAAACATGAACAAGAATACAATAATCTGATTTTTAACTTAACCAATGATGTTTTCTTTGATTATGACATTAAATCATCAAAAATTAAATATACTTCAAATTTTACACAAAGATTTAATATCCCCGAAATTATAGAAGATTATCCTAAATCTATCATAGACAGCGGTATAGTTTCGGAAGAAAGCCTTGATGTATTTACAAATTTGGTTTATGGTAATAAATATGAAGATCTGGCTTCATATAACGGCAGAGAAATAAAACTCATTCAGCCAAACGGAGATACTGTTTGGTATTCCGTAAACTACAATGTGCAGGTTAATTCCTTGGGAGTTCCTTACAGAATTATCGGAAAACTTACGGATATAACCAAGCAAAAAGAACGTATAGCCAATTTAACCAAAAAGGCCGAGTTGGACCCTCTCACCAAACTGTTAAACAAAGAAGAAGCTGAAGAAAGGATAGAAAAATATCTTTCGGAACACACACATAAAACCAAGTCTGCATTATTTATTATAGATATAGACAATTTTAAGCGTGTTAACGACACTTTGGGTCACCAATTCGGCGACAGTGTTCTTAAAGACATAGCTCAAAAAATTAAAGGTATATTCAGAAAAGACGATATAATAGGAAGGCTCGGCGGAGATGAATTTGTTGTACTCATGCAAGACATTAGTGCAGAATCGGTTATTAAGGACAAGGCAGATTCCTTAACAGACGCATTCCGGCATACTTTTTCCGGTGATAAAAACGAATACAAAATTTCCGCAAGTATAGGAATAGCTGTTTGCCCGGATCACGGAACATCTTTTAATGAGCTTTACCCTCTTGCGGATTCAGCCTTGTATAATTCTAAAAAACGCGGAAAAGATTGCTACACTGTTTACAGTGACACTATAAAAGAATGCGTAATGAGTAACAAAACACCTTTGGAAGATGCCGCCCGTTTTGTCGCCAGTTATTATGCAGATGACCCGATTTACAATATTTTCGAAATGCTTTACGAAACAAAGGATATGTACACCACCTTAAACAAGGTGGTCAGCATTATAGGCAGACGATTCGATGTTGACCGTTGCTATATTTTTGAACATTCGGAAGACGGCAAATATATCAGCAAAACTTACGAATGGTGTGCCGAAGGTGTTATGTCACAAGCGAATTTTACCCAAAATTTACCCCTTGATAAAATGGGTTTTATGTTCAGCCATTATAATCAAGACGGTATATTTTATTGCAACGACATTGCGGATTTGGATGAGAAAACTTATGAATTTTTCAGAGAACAAAATATCAATTCGGTAATTCACTGTGCCTTTTATAAGAAAGGTGAGATGAGAGGCTTTATCGGTTTTGACAAATGCAATGATTATAGGGTTTGGCTGGGTGAGGAAATAGCTATGCTTAACTATATATCAAAAATTCTTTCGGTTTTTTTATAGTAAACGGAGTGTGTCAAAAAACTATATTACTGTGTCTTTCCGCAAATGTTTCTGCGGAACCGGCATAGGTAAGAGTCGGTATTTTTCTTACACTTAATATAATTGCTCAAAACCATACTACCTTAAGTACTTTTCGGGCACACCCCCAAAGGTTAAAAGATAGGAGTAATGAAAATGGGTAAGCAAAAGAAATTGGCATCAAAATTAACATTGTTTGCAGTTTTGGGATTGCTGATTTCCTTCATTGTACTAACTGTTGTCATAGCAAACTCTACAAGCAAAAATTTGATTTTTGAACAAAAAGAAAAAGTATCTCTTATAGCAGATCTTAGCTCAAAAATTACTTTGAAGTTTATGGATTCTGTTATTAACAAGCAAGAGGTCCTAATTAAAGCCGTTATTAATTTGGGAACCATTCCCGACGAATTCAGAAATCAAAACTTGTCAGGTCTTATCTCTTCTGTGAAAGCCATAGACAATGATATGTTAAGCCTTTTTTATACTGTGGGTGACGAGTTTGTAAAACCCAACGGCTATACGGTTTATTCAACCGGGGAAAAAGCACAATATGAATTAAGACAAGATTTATTTTTAACCAAAGAAGAATATGCCGCTATAGCACAATCCAAGGCTCTTACCGTTCTTGATCCTCACAAAAAAAGCATTAACGGTAAGGAATACACGGTTATTACTGTTATCAGACCGATTGTGGACGAAAACAACAATTTCCTTGGTCTTGTGGGCAGTGATATTGATACGGCTTTGCTTTCTTCCAATACCTATACTTCACCGCAATATAAAAGTCAGTATAACGAAATAGTCTGCGGTCACCAAACCGTCATCATGGATAGTATAACTCCGGAAAACATAGGTAGAAAATACAAAGATGTCTCCGGGAGCAAAGACCCCGATCTTATATTGGACGTAGCAAAAAATCCTGTCAACACCGGCTTTTTTGATGAAATGAAGGATGGTCAGCGATATTACAGCTCAATCGTTCCTTTTTATGTGGGTGGTTCAAAAACAGTTTGGCTAAGTATTTCCAGCGTTGATGATAAAGAATTTTATGCACCCGTAGCAGAGCAAATAGCCACTGTTATTATTGTGAGTATTATTGCACTTATTGCTATAGCCGCTTTACTGTACTTTATGATAAACAAAAATCTGCGTCCCATTACTGAAATAGAAACTGCCGTTAAAGAAATGGCAGACGGAAACCTAAACGCCAATCTGCATACCGAACGCAACGACGAAATAGGTTCCTTGGCTCGCTCGGTGTCTGTTATGCGTGACAACATAATTAATTTGGTAGACAATATAGACGTTATGGCAGACCGATTTGATAAGGGCGAGATAACAGCTAAAATCGATGAAAGTCTGTTTAATGGGGACTACAAAAAGGTATCTTATGCCATTAACACCTTATTTGAATCGCTGGTTATAGATACTTCAACTATAATCAACGTTTTTGGCGATCTGGGCAACGGTAATTTTGAGGTTAATTTAAAAGAGTTTCCGGGTCAAAAGGCTTTTGCCAACACAAGATTTAATGAATTAAAACATAGCATATCTTCTCTCCATAACGAGCTTTCTCAGCTTATAGTGTCCGCTATTGAAGGTGACCTTACCGCAAGAATTGACACTGAGCAGTACGGAGGAGGCTGGAGAAAGCTTGCAGAAGGATTAAACAACTTACTTATTGCAGTTAACAAACCCATTACAGAGGTTAACTGTGCCCTGCGCCGTTTGTCTTGCGGTGACTTTAACATCAGCATCAATAAAAATTATCACGGAACTTATGCCGAAATGATGGTTTCTCTTGAAAAGACCGTAATTTCTGTGGGCTCGTATATTGATGAGATTACAGAAATTTTAGATACTGTTTCTCAAGGTGATTTGCGTAGAGAAATAACTCGTGAATATGTTGGTCAATTTAATATGATTAAGGAATCTATCAATAAGATTAATTCTAACCTACGAGAAACTGTTTCGAATATTCGTGCATCCGCAGAAAATGTTTATACAGGTGCAAAACAGATCTCCGAAACCTCTATGAATTTGGCTGACGGAACCACTATGCAGGCAACGACAATAGAGAATCTGAATTACTCAATTAATGTAATTAACGAGCAAACGCAACAAAATACTGTGGAAGCCAAAAATGCCGACGAATTATCCAAAAAATCCATTACCAGTGCCGGTGAAGGCAATAAGCAAATGGCTAATATGCTTTATTCCATGGACGAAATTAAGGCGGCTTCCAACAATATCTCCAAAATTATCAAAACCATAGACGATATAGCCTTCCAAACCAACTTGCTGGCGTTAAACGCCGCTGTGGAAGCAGCAAGGGCAGGTCAGCACGGCAAAGGTTTTGCCGTGGTAGCCGAAGAAGTACGTTCACTTGCCGGCAGAAGTCAAAAAGCGGCACAGGAAACAGCTAATTTAATAGAGGACGCGATTTTAAAAATCAACTCCGGAACCCAACTTGCAACCACAACTTCCGATGCACTCAATACCATTATCAGTGACATTAACTCAATATCCTCAATAATTAACTCAATCTATAAATCTACCAACGAGCAAGCACAAGGGATTTCTAAAATTAACGAGGGTATATCCGAAATATCAAAAGTAATTCAACGCAATTCAGCAACATCACAAGAAGCCGCAGCCGCTTCTCAACAACTAAATACCCTTTCTGAAGTCTTAACCCAAATGGTATCGGATTTCAAAGTTTAGATAACGAAAAAGCAGTTAAAAGGATTATTCCTCTTAACTGCTTTTTTTCAACTTTGCAACCGGTAATCGTTTTTAATCGGATTTTGGAAATATAGAGTTTAAGGGAGAAACCTTTTGCCGTTGATAAAAAGACTTTCTCCCTCAAGGTTTGCTTTATTTACACCATACGCTTAATTTCCTTTTTTAACCTGCCGATTATTTTCTTTTCCAAACGTGAAATGTAGGATTGGGATATTCCCAATAAGTCTGCCACTTCTTTTTGGGTCATTTCTTGGGAATCGCTGTTTAGACCAAATCTGAGTTCAATAATTCGTTTTTCGCGCTGAGAAAGCTTTTCTATTGCCTTATTAAGAAGCTCCCTGTCAACTTCCTCTTCTATATCCCTATAGATAACGTCTACTTCCGTGCCCAAAATATCCGACAGCAGCAATTCGTTTCCTTCCCAATCCACATTCAAAGGCTCGTCAATGGAGACTTCGCTTTTCGTCCTGGTGTTGCGGCGTAAATACATAAGAATCTCGTTTTCTATGCAACGAGAAGCATAGGTAGCAAGCTTAATTTTTTTGTCCAACCTAAAGGTGTTTATGGATTTTATCAACCCAATGGTTCCTATGGAAATTAAATCCTCTACATTTACTCCGGTATTTTCAAATTTTCTCGCTATGTAAACTACAAGCCTCAAATTCCGTTCTATTAATACGGATTTTACTTGCAGGTCTTCGTTAGTACCCAATTGTTCCAAAAGCTCCGCTTCCTCTTTGGGGTCCAAGGGCGACGGCAAAACGTCGTTTCCGCCTATGTAATAGATGGTATCCGGTTCGCAATCAACAATTTTTGTGTTGAACTTGTCAAACAAATCTTTAGTAACGAATATTAGGTCTTTGATTTTCGGCATTATTAACCTCCTTATGCTTTGCCGCCAACGAATATTTCGTTATTAATTCAGCCTTTTTTATGAAAACTCAACAGTTGGGGATTTATCAAACCTTGATACGCACCATCCTTGGTAAGACAAAGATTATAAATTCCTATAACTGTGTTATCCAAAGTAATCTTTGTATTATCTTGAGTAATCTCTACCCTGTCAGGCCTAAAACCCAACAATAAACCGTTTTGATGACCTATGGCGGAAAAAGGAATCATACGAAATTTTCCCCAAAAATCTCCGCCCTCTACAGCAGCACTCAACCTGTACAAATCGCATTGGTCGTTTTCCTTAAACATTTCTTTTATGCTATCGGGAAAAAAGCTTTTAATTGCTTTATATTCCGCCACTATGACAGGAGCGTTGCTTATGGGGTCGCAAAGTGTATTTCCCGTATCGGCCAGTACATTTAACGAAGCCTCTTGAGTTCCGCAATAAATCTTTATGGGATAGTATATTTGTTTTAGAACAGCCCTTCGTAAAATCCATCTTTGAAACAGCTTTAAAACTATGTAAAAGGCAACGGTGGAATAAATTAAAGTTACAAACGAAAAATTCGTTACAGTTCCGCTTATCACATTGCCGAAAAAATCATATATGTTGCTGAAATAATAAATAGCCAAACCGAAACCGCCTATGCTAAAAGCTATGATATGGCAAAGTATCGTAAGTTTGGTCAGTTCCTTAATATTTGCCGGGGTATAGGCTATGGCTACTCCTATCAATATTATGGTGATGGAGGCGAATATGTTCAAATAAGAGCGTAATTCAATCAAAAACACCAGTAAGCAGTATAAAATCGACATTACAAATCCTGCTGAAAATATTTTTGATTTCTTCCGCTTCCGCCCCGTTAAAATACCCAGGGACCATAATATAAACACATCCATTACGAAATTTACCAAGAAAACAACGTCGGCATAAATCTCCACAAGCCTACACCTCCTTTACATATGAGAGCTTGAAAACGGCAAATACTTCACCGTTTTTTAAAATGTTCGGAATAAGCTTGCCGAAGTATTTTAATTATATATAATGAGTTGTAATTTTTTTGTAATAATCGCTGAAAACCCGGATAAAGTTACGACAAATTTATAAGTTTTAACAGCTTTTTTCCCGTTTGAATCTATGCTTTTCTTCCGGATTGCATTTATACCGTATCTTGTTTAAACACAGGAGTACGACTTTCATGAAAAATGTTAGAAAGGGTCTGTTCCGGCGTTTCCGTAAAAATTTATTAAACGAACTCCTATGAAGCACAGATATTTTTTCTATACATCTGTAGTAAAAGTATTACTATATTTTATGTCAGAAAGGTTGCATTTAATGTTAATAACATGAAAATCTTCACCAAAATAAAAAACCACTCCAAGATTTTATATAAATCTCAGAATGGTTTGTTTGAAACTGTTTATTCTTTTTCTGCATTAAGTATGGCGTATATCTTGCTTTTGCTTACTCCCCTGTCTTTTGCTGCCGCTTTCATGGCTGACATCTTATCCAAGCCGGCCTCAATATATTCTTTCACATGGTCTTCTACGGAGATATGGTCCCAATCCTTAATATCTTTGGTTGCTCCTTCTACTATAAGTACAAATTCGCCCTTTGGAGGGTTTTCTTTGTAGAAGCTAAGTAATTCCTCAACGGTTCCTCTTTTCAATTCCTCATATATTTTGGTTAATTCTCTAACTGCGGATATTTTGCGATTACCCAGATATTTAAGAATATCCTCCAGAGTTTTTACCAAGTGGTGAGGAGCTTCATAGAATATAACGGTTCGGGGCTCCTTTGCCAAGGATGAGAGTATTTCTTTGCGTGATTTATTATTTTGCGGTAAAAAACCCTCGAAAATAAACCTTTCCGAAGGAAGCCCGGATAAAGCCAATGCCGACGTTAAGGCGGTAGGTCCCGGTACAACAGTTACAGGAATATTGTTTTCTATGCAAAGGCTGATAAGTTCGTATCCCGGGTCGGAAATACAAGGCATACCCGCATCAGTCACAAGGGCTATGTTTTTTCCCGATTTTAAAAGCTCCGTCAACTTTTTAGCCTTGACATTTTTGTTGTGTTCGTGGTAGGCTTCTAGGTGATTTTTAATGTTGAAATGATTTAATAATTTTATGGTATGACGAGTATCTTCGCAGGCTATTATGTCTGCTTCTTGCAAAGTTTTTATAGCCCTAAAGGTCATATCTTCCAGATTGCCTATGGGAGTACCGCAAATATAAAGTTTTCCGCTCATAAAATCCCCTTAATAATGTGAGTTTGCAGCCGTTAAATTTTCTATGGCAAATTGATTTCGAAGTAATTCTCACGCAATGAGTGCGTTTTACACAGTAATTATGAAAATAAACTTGGAATGAGGTATAAAATATGCTTACTTTAAACGATGTAACCGCAAAATTGAAGACCGATTTCTACAACAAGGAATTTGAAAGACTGTATTTAAAAAATGAAGTTGATAATCAAAAACAACGTTATACCGAACTTTGCGAGTATTTTAAAAATACTTTCGGTGAACCGGAGGCTGTTAGTTTGTTTTCCGTACCGGGACGCTGCGAAATAGTCGGTAACCATACGGACCATAATAACGGCTGTGTTGTTGCGGCTTCTGTCAATTTAGATATTATATCAATTGCAACAAAAACAGGCAATGAACAAATTCGCCTGAAATCCATGGAATATCCTATGAATACCGTTAATATAACCGAGCTTGAACCGAAAGACGAGGAACAGGGTACTTCCGATGCTCTTATTCGGGGTATAGTTGCCCGTTTTAAAGAGTTGGGCTATAAGGTAGGCGGTTTTGATGCGGTTGCTGTAACCTCGGTTTTAAAAGGCTCCGGGCTTTCATCCTCCGCGGCTTTTGAAGTTTTGGTAGGTACTATACTGAATAACTTCTATAACGACGGAAAAATTTCCGCTTTGGAAATTTCCGAAATTGCTCAATATTCCGAAAATCGATATTTCGGTAAACCCTGCGGTCTTATGGACCAAATTGCCTGTGCTTACGGCGGAGTGGTTGCCATAGATTTTAAAAATCAACCGGCTTTGGTGGATAAAATAGATTTCGACTTAACCGCCCGAGATTTTTCTGTTGTTATAGTAGACAATAAAACCGAGCACTCTGATTTATCCCACGAATATGCAGCCATTACATACGACATGAAATCGGTTGCTAATTATTTCGGTAAAGAAACTCTGTCCCAAGTTAATCCCCAAGATGTTTCGGATAATATAGCCCTGCTTCGCAAAAAATGCGGCGACCGAGCCGTGCTTCGTGCTTTGCATTTCTACAAAGAAACCCAACGAGCCAAAACTGTAGCGGACTGTCTGAAAAACGACAAGTTTAAAGAGTTTTTGGACTTGGTTACAGAATCCGGTCTTTCCTCGTTTCAGTATTTGCAAAATATCTTCTCCTCCGCTCAAAAGGAACAAGGCTTAACCCTTGCACTGTTTTTGGCAGAAGACGTTCTTAAAGGCAGAGGTGCTTGGCGAGTCCAAGGCGGCGGTTTCGGTGGAACAACCATAAATTTCGTACCAAACGACTTGCTGGATACCTTCAATAAAAAAATGATAGCCGTATACGGCGACGACTCCGTCCATGTCCTAAATATCCGCCCCGACGGCGCCGTAGAACTTAAAGGCACAAAATAAACAATATTAATATTTTTTATAATAAAGTCTTTTTGAAAGGGGTTTGGGGAAAACTTTTTCTTCAGAAAAAGTTTTCCCCAAGGTTTTTCGCCCTTTTTTATCTTACATACCGCAAACACTTTACAAATTTTTCGAATGTGGGTATACTTATCTAATGATAGGAGGAAAGTGAATGTACAATAAAGTAGATTCTAATATGGATTTTGTCAGTCGCGAATTAAATACACTAAAATTTTGGAAAGAAAACGATATTTTTCAAAAAAGTATAGAACATCGCAAAAATTGTCCCGTATTTACTTTCTATGACGGACCGCCCACTGCCAACGGCAAACCTCACATAGGTCATATTATTACCCGCGTGGTTAAGGATATAATCCCAAGATACAAAACTATGAAGGGATACAAGGTTTTACGTAAAGCCGGTTGGGATACTCACGGCTTGCCCGTAGAGTTGGAAGTAGAAAAACAATTGGGTATTTCAGGAAAACCCGAAATAGAAAATTACGGCGTAGAGCCATTTATCCAACAATGTAAAAAAAGCGTCTGGAAATATGAACAACAATGGCGTGAAATGAGCGATAGGGTTGGCTTCTGGGCAGATATGGACAACCCATACGTAACATATAACAATTCATACATCGAATCCGTATGGTGGGCATTAAAAACCATCTGGGACAAAGATTTGTTATACAAAGGACATAAAATCGTGCCTTATTGCCCTCGTTGCGGAACAGCTCTTTCCAGCCACGAAGTCTCCCAAGGCTATAAAGACGTTAAGGAAAAATCAATATTCGTAAAATTTAAAGTAAAAGATAAAGAAAATCAATATTTTATGGCATGGACAACCACTCCATGGACCTTGCCTTCAAACGTATCCTTGGTGGTTAACCCCAATCAGACATATGCCTTGGCAGAATACAACGGAGAAGAAATTATTATGGCGGAAGCACTTCTTTCCTCCGTTTTGGGTGAATATAAAGTGCTGGAAACTTTCCAAGGCTCTGAACTTGAACATAGAGAATATGAACCGCTTTTTGACTTCTATACACCCGATAAAAAAGCTTATTACGTATGCTGTGACGATTATGTTACCTTAACCGACGGTACAGGTATAGTTCACTGTGCCCCTGCCTTTGGTGAGGACGACGCAAGAGTAGGCAGAAATTACGGTTTGCCCTTTGTTCAACACGTTGACGAACAAGGTTTATTTGTGGATATTGCTCCTTGGAGAGGCACTTTTGTAAAAGATGCCGACCCCATAATCATGAAAGAACTGGCGGAAAGCGGCAATCTGTTCAAAGAAATTGACTATGAACATACCTATCCTTTCTGCTGGAGATGCGACACTCACTTGCTGTATTACGCAAGAGACGCTTGGTTTATAAAAATGAGCGAAGTCCGTGAGCAGCTTATGAAAAACAACAACACTGTTAATTGGCTGCCGGATAACATCAAACACGGACGTTTCGGTAACTTCCTTGAAAACGTAATCGACTGGGGATTAAGTCGTGAGCGTTATTGGGGAACTCCGCTTCCCATTTGGGAATGTTCCTGCGGACATCGTCATGCCATAGGTTCCATTGCAGAACTTAAAGAAATGGGCGACAATGTTCCCGACGATATAGAATTACACAGACCTTATATTGACGACGTTAAACTTAATTGCCCCAAATGCGGCAAAAAAATGCAACGTACTCCCGAAGTTATAGACTGCTGGTTTGATTCCGGTTCCATGCCCTTTGCACAATGGCATTACCCCTTTGAAAATGAGGATATATTCAACGAAAACTTCCCTGCGGACTTTATTTCCGAAGCTATCGACCAAACCAGAGGATGGTTCTATACTCTTATGGCTATCTCCACCCTGCTCTTTGACAAGGCGCCCTTTAAAAACGTAATCGTTTTGGGCCACGTTCAAGACAAGGACGGCCGTAAAATGTCCAAACACATAGGAAACGTTGTAGACCCCTGGACTGTTTTGGATAAACAAGGTGCCGATGCGGTTCGTTGGTACTTTATTACAAGCAGTGCTCCTTGGTTGCCCAACCGTTTCTATGCGGATGCGGTAGGCGAAGCACAGCGTAAATTTATGGGTACTTATTGGAATACTTACGCATTCTACGTACTTTATGCTGAAATAGACCAATTTAACCCCACTGAGCATAAATTTAATCCCAAAACCGCAAGTCCCATGGATAAATGGATACTTTCCAAGCTTAACAGCTTAATCCAAAATGTGGACAATTACTTGGAAAATTATAAATTAACCGAAGCCGGTCGTGCTCTGCATGAGTTTGTTGACAACTTGAGCAACTGGTATGTACGCCGTTGCAGAGAGCGTTTCTGGGGCTCCGAAATGGACGAAAACAAAGTTAACGCTTTTATGACCTTGTACAACTGCTTGTTAACGGTTACAAAACTTGCCGCTCCTTTCGTTCCCTTTATGACCGAAGAAATTTATGATAACCTTGTAAAGAACGTTGATAAAAATGCACCGGAAAGCGTTCATTTATGCGACTTCCCTGTTTGTGACGAAAAATTAATCGATTCCGAACTTGAAACAAACATGGATTTGGTTCTTGATATAGTTGTTTTGGGTCGTGCGGCTCGTAATAACGCCAACATTAAAAACCGCCAACCCATCGCAAAAATGTTTGTTAAAACCGAGGCTGAAAGCTTGCCCAACGATTACATTGAAATCATCAAGGATGAGTTGAACATTAAAACCGTTGAATTCACCCAAAACGTTGACAGCTTCACTACCTTTACTTTCAAACCTCAATTGCGTACCCTTGGTCCCAAGTACGGCAAACTTGTTCCGAAAATTGCAGAAGCATTAAATTCCGGAGACGGAAACAAACTTATGGCTCAATTCAAACAAGGCGAAGTAAGCTTCACTGTTGAATCAACAGAAGTTACCTTAACCTTGGACGATGTGCTTTATGAAACAGCTCAACAACCGGGTTACGTAACCGAGTCTGATAAAAACGTCACCGTCGTAATGGATACAACCCTTACTCCGGAGCTGATTGAAGAAGGCTTTGTACGCGAAATTATCAGCAAGGTTCAAACAATGCGTAAAGAAGCCGGTTTTGAAGTACTTGACCGCATTAAAGTTTACTGCAAAGACAACGCAAAAATTTGCGATGTAATTGCCCGTAACAAGGAAACAATCATGACCGATGTACTTGCAGTGGATGTGGTTACCGACAGTTTGGCGGGATATACCAAACAATGGAACATTAACGGCGAAGCTGTAAGTTTCGGTGTTGAAAAGCAATAAAGGATTTATTGGTATTCTATATAAACTACTGATTATTAAACCGCCCTTATGGGCGGTTTTTTGTGTATTGACAAGCTAAAACAAAGGGAATACAATCATAGTATTCCTGTATGTATATAGCAATCCATATATACATATCCTTTGAATATACTTGCATTTCCGGCTGTTTAAATATAAAATATAATTTTAGCAATATTCTAATTTATAATGTATTCTATAATTTTTATAAAAGTAAGTAAGAAATGTGGTGTATATAATGAATAAAAAGGCACTGGTTGCAATGAGCGGAGGTGTTGACAGTTCGGTAGCGGTGTATCTAACCAAACGACAAGGTTTCGATTGTACGGGAATAACCATGCATTTGTTTACCAACGATGACGTTGGCGTATGTAGGGACAAAACTTGCTGCTCCTTGGAAGATGCGGAAGATGCAAGAAGGGTTGCCGATTCTCTTGGCGTTCCCTTTTACGTATTCAACTTTACCGGTGAATTTAAAGACCGAGTTATAGACAGGTTCATCGAAGCCTACGAAAAAGGCGCAACACCCAATCCCTGTATAGATTGCAACAGATTTATAAAGTTCGAAAAACTATTTTTACGAGCAAAACAACTGGGCATGGATTATGTGGTTACGGGACATTACGCAAGGATACAATATGACCCTACAACCGGCAGATACCTGCTGAAAAAAGCCTTGGACGAAACCAAGGATCAAAGCTACGTTTTATATTCAATGACCCAAGAACAATTAAAACATACGTTATTTCCGCTGGGAAATTTGCGTAAATCACAGGTTAGAGAAATTGCGGAGCAACAAGGCTTTGTCAACGCAAAAAAACGCGACAGCCAAGATATTTGCTTTGTCCGTGACGGTGATTATGTGGGATTTATTGAGCAATACACCGGTAAAACCTATCCCGCAGGGGATTTTACGGATTTGGAAGGAAATGTTCTGGGACGTCATAAAGGGATAATCGGTTATACCATAGGGCAAAGAAAGGGTTTGGGACTAGCTTTGGCAAAACCCATGTATGTCTGTTCAAAAGATGTACCCAAAAATTCAGTCACCCTTTGCGAAGATAAGGATTTATTCACAACAACCCTTTACGCCGAGGACTTTAACTGGATTGCCGCAGAAAACGCCGAAACTCCCATAAGAGCAAAGGCTAAAGTCAGATACAAACACAACGAACAATGGGCTACCGTTACCCAAGTTACTCCGGACAGAGTTAAAATAGTTTTTGACGAACCCCAAAGAGCCATAGCTTCGGGACAAGCCGTGGTTTTATACGACGATGATACGGTAGTTGGCGGCGGAACCATTATATAACCAATCCGATTGTACTTATAAAATTCCAAATATCAGGTGATATATGATAGATTTAATTGAAAAGTTAAAACTGCAAAGAGATTTAACCGATGAAGAGTTTAAAGCCCTTATAGAATGCAACGATTACGATGAATTGCTGTATAAAACCGCAGACAGCGTAAGGCAGGAATATTACGGAACGGACGTTTATATAAGAGGGCTTATAGAACTGACCAATTATTGCAAAAACAACTGCTATTATTGCGGTATCCGCAGAGATAACAAAAACGCGGAAAGATACAGGTTAAGTAAAGAGGATATTTTGTCCTGTTGCGAAAACGGCTATGAATTGGGATTTCGTACCTTTGTTTTGCAGGGCGGCGAGGACGGCTATTTTACTGACGAAAGACTTTGTGACATAATAAAATCCATAAAAGAAAAATACCCGGACTGTGCCATAACCTTATCTTTGGGAGAAAAATCCTACGAAAGCTACAAGGCTTTTTACGAAGCCGGTGCAGACAGATATTTGTTGAGACACGAAACAGCCAACGATGAGCATTACGCAAAACTTCATCCGGAATGCATGAGTTTAAGCTATCGCAAGGAATGTCTTGCAAATCTTAAAAAAATCGGTTATCAGGTGGGCACGGGATTTATGGTAGGTTCTCCCTATCAAACCACAGAGAATCTTATCGAGGATTTAAGGTTTTGTCAGCAGCTGAAACCGGATATGATAGGAATAGGACCTTATCTTACCCATAAAGACACTCCCTTTAATGAATTTGAAAACGGCGACTTTAAGCTTTGCTTAAAGATGATTTCTATTTTGCGTCTTATGTTTCCCAATATACTTTTACCCTCAACTACCGCCTTGGGCACCATAGATAAAAAAGGCAGAGAAATGGGGCTTTCCGCCGGTGCAAACGTAGTTATGCCCAACCTCTCTCCGGTTAAAGTAAGAAAGCTTTATTCTCTTTATGATAATAAAATCTGTACCGGAGAAGAAGCGGCGGAATGCAGAATGTGTTTAACCAAAAGGGTGGCATCCGTAGGATACAATATTGCCGTAAACATTGGTCATGTAAAGGCACTTAAAATATAACAGAATACAAAAACAAATATTAAAGTCATCTTAAAAGAGGTTTACTACCAAAAGTTCAATCCCTTTTAAATTTCCGGTTATATTTGGCAGGAGGAAACAATGCTTAATGAATTAAGCAGAACTGAACTTATTTTTGGACAAGAAAGTATGAAAAAACTGTCCGAGGCTCGGGTTGCGGTTTTCGGCATAGGCGGCGTGGGCGGATATACCGTTGAAGCACTGGTTCGAAGCGGAATCGGAACACTGGACTTGTTTGACGACGATAAGGTATGTATTACCAACATTAACAGACAGCTTCACGCAACAAGAAAAACCGTAGGCAAATACAAGGTAGAAGTAGCCAAGGAACGTTGCCTTGAAATAAACCCCAAAGCTGTAATCAACGCCCATCAAATGTTTTTTATGCCGGACAATTCGTCTGAAATAGATTTTTCCGTGTATGACTATATTGTGGACGCCATAGACACCGTCACCGGTAAAATCGAGCTGGTTGTAAAGGCAAATCAACATAATGTCCCCATAATAAGCTCCATGGGAGCCGGTAACAAAATTGATGCCACAGCTTTCAGGGTAGAGGATATATACAAAACTTCTGTTTGTCCTCTTGCCAAAGTAATGCGTTCGGAGCTGAAGAAAAGAAACATTCCGGCTCTGAAAGTGGTTTATTCAAAGGAAACGCCCATCGCTCCGGCAGGTGATATGCATTTAAGCTGTAAAAACAACTGCGTTTGTCCTCCGGGAACCGTACGCAAATGCACCGACCGCCGTCAGATTCCGGGAAGCAATGCTTTTGTCCCGTCGGTTGTTGGTCTGATTATAGCCGGAGAAGTTGTTCTTGATATTTCAAATTTTCGTGAAGAAAGGTGAGTTTAACTTGAGTAAAATAATAAGCACAGACAAGGCTCCCGCCGCCATAGGACCTTATTCTCAGGCAGTTGCCTACGGAAATTTATTGTTTTTGTCAGGACAAATACCCCTTATTCCCGGCACCGGTGAAACGGTAGACGGAGGAATTACAGAGCAAACCGAACAGGTAATAAGCAATATAAAAGAAGTTCTTGCCGCCGGAAATTCGGGTATTGAAAAAGTGCTGAAAACCACCTGTTTCCTAACGGACATGGGCAATTTTGCCGCCTTTAACGAAGTTTATGCCCGTCATTTTACCGGTAAGCCGGCTCGTTCCTGTGTGGAGGTTTCGGCTTTGCCTAAGGGTGTTTTGGTTGAAATAGAGGTATTGGCTGAAATCAATTGAAGCCCCGGAATACTTCCGCCATAACCAAAACCGGTTTTAGCTGATGACTCTTGCAAAATTTTTGCAGAGTCATTGGCTTTTTTATGTTCTTCACTATGCTAAGGAGAATTTTATATGCTATTCAGTCTTGCACTTGTATTCATCTGCGGTCTTTTGCTCGGAAGTATATTTGAAAAGCTGAAACTACCGAGATTACTCGGTATGCTTATTACGGGAATTATCTTGGGTCCGTCCGCTTTAAATCTTTTAAGTCCCAATATATTAAGTATTTCCGCCGATTTGCGGCAGATTGCCCTAATAATAATTCTAACGAGAGCCGGTCTTGCCCTGGATATAAAGGACTTAATAAAAGTAGGTCGCCCGGCTATACTCATGTGTTTTGTTCCGGCTTGCTTTGAAATAGTGGGTATGCTTATACTTGCACCTTTGCTGTTGGGCATATCTTTGCTTGAAGCCGCTGTTTTGGGTACGGTAATAGCTGCCGTTTCTCCGGCGGTTATAGTTCCCGGAATGTTAAAGCTGATTGAAGGAAGATATGGTACAGACAAAAAAATCCCTCAACTTATTATGGCCGGGGCTTCTGTTGATGATGTTTTTGTTATTGTTTTATTTACCGCCTTTACGTCCCTTGCCGGCGGAGGAGAAATAACACCGGCACAATTTATTACTGTTCCCACAGCTATATTTTTCGGTCTTGCCGCAGGTTTACTACTTGGGGTTGGGCTTTCTTATTTTTTTAAAAAGGTGCATATTCGGGACAGCGGAAAAGTTATTATTATATTGAGTATTTCTTTTTTACTTGTAACACTTGAACATTCGCTTAAAGGTAACATTGGTTTTTCGGGGCTGCTTGCCGTTATGAGTATGGGAGCGGCTTTGCAAAAGAAACATAATGAGGCTTCTGTGCGATTATCGGCAAAGTTTTCCAAGCTGTGGGTGTGTGCGGAAATATGGCTCTTTGTCCTTGTGGGTGCTACGGTAGATATTAAATATGCCCTGTCCTCGGGGTTGCTTTCGGTGGTTGTAATCTTTGGGGTTTTGGTTTTCAGAATGGCAGGAGTTTTTGTGTGTATGATAAAAACACAGCTGTCATTAAAGGAAAGATTGTTTTGCATGATTTCCTATATGCCAAAAGCAACCGTTCAAGCGGCAATCGGCTCTATCCCGCTTACTATGGGTCTGGCTTGCGGAAATATTGTTTTGACTATGGCTGTGGTATCTATATTGATAACTGCACCTTTAGGTGCATTTTTAATTGATAGGACATACAAAAAACTGCTGAGAAAGGAAAATTAATATTTATAAAACAGAGTAATCCACCTCGATTACAGTAAGCAATTCCAATACCTTTAATTTATAAAAAAATCGCCACAATATAAACTGTGGCGATTTCATTTTTTTTACTGATTCCATATAAGATGAAGGACAAAAATAATCGTTTTTTCCTTGAACCGTTGGAAAAAATCAATTATCCTCTGTTTAAAATGGAATCTAATATACCTTAATTCTGTATTTACTATACCATAAAACCCGGAAAATTTCAAGTCTTGTATTTACCGGTTGGGTGGTGTATTATCCTTATCCCAAGATAGGGGTTGTTTTAAAATTTCTATGCCATCCAAATATAAAGAGGTGAAAATTATGGAGCAACGCAGTATGACAGCACTAATCAGTGCCTTTTCAAGAGCTTTTCATAACGAGAATAATGTTGAAAAAGTATTTGCTGACACCATTGCGAAGAGATTGTTGGGTGAGGAAGATTACCGGCAAATAGCATTTAATATGTCTAAAGGAATAGGCTTTTTTAATCCCGGCTTTAAGGGCGACGAACAGGAGGCTTTAAGATGGATTGTTGACAATCAACTCTCTCCAACACCCATCGGCAGAGCCGCTTTTACCGAAAAAACCCTTGAAAACGCTGTAACGATAGGTGCGAAACAATATTTAATCTTTGCAGCAGGGTACGATTCCTTTGCTTATCGTCAACCGGATTGGGCTTCCGGCATAAAAATATTCGAAATTGACCATCCCTTTACCTCAAAAGATAAAAAGCAAAGGTTAAAAGCAGCAGGTATAGAATTACCGGATAACCTGTGTTTTACAGAAGCTGACTTTAATAATGATGATTGGATTAATAATCTTACTGCCTGCACTGATTTCAACCGATGCGAAATAAGTTTTTGCAGTTTACTTGGAATTAGCTATTATTTGTCCAAGAAATCCTTTGATAGATTAATTAAAATAATTGCCACAATCGTTCCCAAAGGAAGCAGCATAGTTTTCGACTATCAGGACGAATATACCTTCACCGAATTGGCAGGAGAGCGTACAAAAAAACAACTAATGTTGGCAGGCAGTGCAAAGGAGCAAATGCTTTCGGGTTACTCTTATGATGAGATTGAAAAACTGCTTTGTGAATGTAACTTTTTAATATATGAGCATTTAAACCCCAACGAAATTACGAAACAGTTTTTCGGTAAATATAATTCCGGAAATAGAGATAACAAAATAACCGCATTTGATAATGTTAATTATTGTTTGGCAGTTAAGCAATAAACTGTTATTCGTAAAAGTATAAACTCTTGTCTTTAATACTCTCTTGTTTTACCGACTCTTTTTTAGACTTGGGAACGGATATTTGGTTGGGGTCACCGTCGGATACATACTTCAAGGACGGATTTTTCTCGTAAAAGTCTAAAAACCAGCCAAAGTCCGTTACAGCGTTGCTTGTACCTCTGACTCTGGGAATGTTCAGCGGGTCAAAGGCGATGTTGTTTGGCGCAGCACTAGCTCCGCTTTGACCTTCTCTGATTGCCCATGAATATTCATATTCAATGCCGCCGTATGTACCGGATAAGGCGAAATTAATAAATTCCTGTTTAGGTCTTAATCCGTAGGGGTATGTAAGGCTTTTAATAACGTATCCGTTTGTATTTTGCTTTACTAAATTATGTACGGAAGCTATCTCGTTTTGAATTTGGGTTTTATCCAGTTTGGAAAGTTGGCTATGGCTGTAAGTATGGTTTCCGATTTCGTAGCCGTTGCTTATTAAATAATCAAACCTTTCAGGCAAAGTTCCGTCACCTATGAATGCTTCTCTTGTACCGTTGATATAAAACACGGCAGCCCGTCCAAAGTCGGGATATTGCTCGGAAAACTTATTTATTATATCTACGGCACAGTCTACTTTTGGAACTAAGACTCCGTCTTTTGTCTCCAAGGAAAATGCGGAACTAAGCCCATCGTCAAAAGTCAAAACTATAGGTGTTCGTCCGGCTTCTACTTTGATGTTATTATCTATTAAATCCTGTAAGGGTACCAATCTGTATCCCTTTTCATACAGTACCTTTAAGTCATTTTTAAAATCATTAACGTTTCTGTGATAGTCGGTCGAAGGCTTGTCATAAAGCAATCCGTGATACATTACTATCATTATTTCGCCGATTTCATTGGGCTTTACTTTTTTATAATCAATTTCAACGGGCTTAAACTCATTTGTTTCCGACGGCTTAGAAATTTTATGGTCGTCGGCATTCTTTTTTGCTGTATCTTGGGCAATATCCGCTGCCGAAAGTTCTAAAAAAGGGCCTTGCGTTTTACTTTTTGGAGCCGTGGTTTGTTCTTTGTCTTTTATTTGTCTGATTGTATTAATAACCTGAACTTCCTGTTTATTTTGGCTTGTAATCAAAATGCTTAAGCTTGTAAATACAATAACTCCTATAAAACTAAGTTTCCTAAAGCTCCATTTCATATTTATCTCTCTTTTCTTCGGTTGATAAATTTAATAAAACTTAAAGATTGTTTTCAAATTACTTGTGTTATACTTTTATATATAGATTACACCCAATCCGCAAAATTTCATAGTGTAAATTTAATTATTTATATTAAATTTACTTTACCGGCAAATCCGATTATCTTCATAAAACCTACATATTTTTGCAATATAATAAATATTCAGATAAATACTCAAAGAAAAGGATATAAAAAATGTGTAAACCCTTAACTATTTTAATTGTTGAAGATGAGCCTAAAATTTCTGAAGCCGTTAATGCTTATTTAATAAACAGCGGTTACAAAACCCTTATAGCCTTTGACGGTAACCGAGCGTTAACCCTGTTTAGAAATAACAAACCGGATATGGTTATATTGGATTTAATGCTTCCCTTTATTTCCGGAGAAGAAATTTGCAAGGAAATACGAAAGCAGTCGAAAGTACCGATTATTATGCTTACGGCTAAGTCTGCTGAGGATAATAAAATAACCGGTCTTAATATGGGAGCTGACGATTATATTACTAAACCGTTTAGCCCGAGAGAGCTTGTGGCAAGGGTAAACAGTTTGTTTCGGAGGTGCAATGATGTCGGGATTTATTCGGAACAAAACCAAAAGAGTTGGAATAATGAGGATTTAGCGGTAGATTTTCAATCATACAGTGTAAAAAAACAAGGGAAGCCGGTAAATTTAACTCCAAACGAGTTTAAACTTTTTGCTGCATTGGCAAAGTACCCAAATAAAACTTTTACAAGAGACGAACTTATAGAAACAGCCTTTGGCATTGATTATGACGGATATGACCGAACCATAGACTCCCATATAAAGAATCTCCGTGCCAAAATAGAAACCGATAACAGCAACCCCAAATATATACTTACTGTAAGAGGTATAGGATATAAATTCGGAGGAGAAGAACAAGCATGAAATTGGGATTAAAAGTAAGGCTGATAATTTCGTATGTTCTGCTTTCCATGTTTTTGGTGTTCTCGCTGGCAACTATTGCCAATATTCTGTTAGAGAAATATTTTCAAAGTTATGTCCGGGACAGACAGGAACAAAAAAACCTGGATTATGTTCAAACTGTTTTGGCACAATTTGACGCTGACAAAATACCGAGCAACGAATTTCTTCTGTCTCTGGGGCAAAACGCCCTAAATGAAGGAATTATTCTAATGGTTAAGGACCCCAACGGAAATGAAATTTTTTGCATGAGCTGTTATGATAATTTGCGTTGTGAAAATATGATTAACGCAATGGAACAAACAATGAGACAGCGTTATCCCAATTTTGAAGGCAAATATTCGGAAAAAAGCTACCCTCTTATTAAAAACGGTAGGGACCACGGAACAGTTTCCATAGGTTTTTATGGGCCGTTTTATTACAGGGATAACGATATTAAATTTATGAATTTATTAAACAATCTTTTCGTTAAGGCTTCGTTTATTTTTTTGTTTATAGCCCTAACCGTTGGATATGTTATGGCAAGCAAAATTTCGAAACCCATTAAAAAAGTTACCATAAAAACAAATGAAATTGAAAAGGGAAACTATTCCGACCGCATAAACTTTAAATCCAACACCAAAGAAATAGACGGATTAATAGGTAGCGTAAACAGCTTGGCAAGCAGTCTTGAGTTACAGCAGGAATTAAAAAAGAGAATGGCAAGGGATTATGCCCATGAGTTTAGAACGCCTCTTGCGGCAATTCAATCTAATTTGGAAGGAATAATAGACGGAATATTCGAGCCAACAACAGAGCGAATGGAAAGTTTACATGCGGAAATACTTCGCTTATCAAGAATGGTATCGGAAATAGATAAAATCGTTGAAATAGAAAATGACAGCATGGCTCTTTATAAAGAAAAATTCGACTTTTCCACTTTGTTAAAACAAACCATTTTAACTTTTGAAGCAGATTTAAATGAAAAAAACCTTACACTATACCTTGAAGCCCAACCTTGTAGTATTACTGCCGACAGGGATAAAATCAGCAGGGTTATTTTGAATCTTATTTCCAATGCGGTAAAATATTCGGAAAAGGGCGGAGAAATAAATATAGTTGTTAAAGAAGATAAAAGCACCTTGGAATTTTCCGTAACCGATACCGGCGTGGGTATTGCCCAAAAAGATTTACCCCTTATTTTTGAACATTTATATCGTACCGACAGTTCAAGGGCAAGGAGTACCGGCGGCTCCGGTATAGGCCTTTCTGTAGTTAAAGCCATAATAAACGCTCATAACGGAAAAATTACAGTAGAAAGCCAAGAAGGCAGAGGCAGTAAATTCACTGTAACTATCCCGAAAATATAAAGAATTATTTCGTATATAATGGATTACTTAATTTCAGTAAATAAAAAAATACCCTACGCTGACAGCGGTTTATTAATCGTTTTGCGTAGGGTATTTTTTCTGATGAGTAAAATTCTCGGCGTTTTAATAACATCTCCATATAATCTACACATTTATATTTTATTTTATAATAAATAAACCGAGAATAGGAAAGCTAAAGAGTTTGCGGAGGTGCAAAATGGCGGAATATTTTGTTACAGAGGAATTGGCGGTAAGCGGCATGACATGCAGCGGCTGTGAAGCAAGGATAGAGAAAAAGTTAAAAGCTGTAGACGGCGTAAAAAATGTTAAGTCAAGTTACGGGACCGGTAAAGTCACTGTCAGTTTTGATAAAAGGAAAGTCAGCCTTTCAAAAATTAAACAAACCATCTCATCGCTTAATTATGAGGTAAAAGAAAATAAGGAAAGCATAAACAAGACAGAGCCTGTAAATTACTCTCGACTTGCCGTTACGGCAATCATTATTTTGGGAGTTTCTATGCTTATGAATCGTTTTGGAGGATTTGAATTTTTTAATTATTTCCCCGAAGCTAAAGCCGGTATGGGTTATGCCGCTTTGTTTGTTATCGGTCTTTTAACCTCGGTACATTGTATCGGAATGTGTGGCGGTATTAACCTTTCTCAATGCGTGGGAGCAAGCGGCGAAAACAAGACGGACAAATTACGTCCGAGTTTTTTATATAACCTGGGGCGTGTTATTTCTTATACCGTAGTCGGCGGTATTGTAGGTGCTTTAGGCTCAGTTATCAGTTTTAGCGGTGTTATGCGTGGAGCGGTTGCTTTATTTGCCGGTGTTTTTATGATAATAATGGGCTTAAATATGCTTAATATATTCCCTTGGCTCCGGAGATTTAATTTAAAACTTCCCAAGTTTTTGACAAGTAAAATAGGCGAAAAAACTACCGGCCCTCTGTATGTAGGTCTGTTGAACGGTCTTATGCCCTGCGGACCTTTGCAAGCAATGCAATTGTACGCTCTTTCCACGGGAAACCCCGTACAAGGTGCAATATCCATGTTTTTATTTAGCCTTGGAACAACGCCCTTAATGTTTGGATTTGGGGCAGTCAGCTCATTTTTATCAAAAAAATTCGCCGGAAAGTTAATGTCTGTCAGTGCTGTGCTTGTAGTAATACTGGGCTTGGGTATGTTTAATACCGGGCTTAGTATGTCGGGTTTTGCGGCTATCGGTATAGAAACCGCTGATACAAGCGATTTTGAACCGGTAATAGTAGACGGATACCAAGTCGTGAATATAGAAGTTTCTCGGAGAGGCTACGCCCCTATAACGGTGAAAAAAGACATTCCGGTATTATTTAATTTACACGCTGAAGAAAAAAACTTAAACGGCTGTAACAATGCAATTATAATTCCGGCATACAGGATCCATCAGCCGCTCCAAGCCGGAGATAACATAGTTGAATTTACTCCAACAGAAACAGGGATCATTCCCTATAGCTGTTGGATGAATATGATCAGAAGCAGTATAACCGTCGTGGAATAAAAATATTTAAAAACGGAAAGAGGTAAAGCAATGAAAAAGAAAGGCATTATTATCAGTATATCTGTTTTGGCTATAGCTTTTTTTGCCGCAGTTACAGTAATGGGTTCAAATGAACTTGGTTTTGGCGGAAACAACCGTCCCAAAACAAATACTTCACGCCCCGACACTTTAAGGGAACGCAATAATACTTTCGATTGGTCAAAAGTGGAGAATCCTTCTTCAACAAAGTCATTTAAAACAGCAAAAGTCAACGAGGATGTTCAAGAAATCGCTACAGAGCTTGAATCTTACAGATACCCTGCATTAATCGTTCAAAAGGATATTTCCGTTAAATGGACGATTGTTGCTGATGCTGAAAGTCTAAATTCTTGTAATAACGAAATTATTATTCCGGATTTTGCAATTTCTCAACCCTTAAATATAGGTGAAAACGTTATAGAATTTACGCCTACCGAAACGGGAGTAATACAATACAGCTGTTGGATGGGTATGGTAAATTCAACTGTTGCGGTTGTTGATGATATTAATAACTATGATGAGGCTGAAATTCGGAAACAAATAGCAGAACTTCCCCGATTGGGCGGTTGTTGCGGAGGCGGATTTTAATATTTATCGTAAGTAACGGAGGCTACATACATTATGAAAGAGACATTTAAAATAAGCGGTATGACCTGTGCCGCATGTGCATCAAGAATTGAAAGGGTGGTCAAAAAAATCGACGGGGTAAATTCCGTTTCGGTTAATTTAACCACCGAAAAAATGGCTGTGGAAGCAAATGAAAGTCTTATATCAGTTGAAGCCATTATAAAAAGCGTAGAAAAAGCGGGATTTAAGGCTGAAATTCACGGGACTAAAAGCTCAAACACCCTGAAAATTATGGACATGACCTGTGCCGCTTGTGCAAAAAGAATAGAAAAGGTAGTAGGAAAAATTGACGGGGTTCAGTCAGTAACCGTTAATTTTGCAACAGAGAGGTTAACCTGCGAAATAGACCAACAAAAGATAAGTATGTCCGCCGTAAGGCAGGCTGTTGAAAAAGCCGGGTTCAAATCTTCGGAAATTGCTCACAAATCAACTGTAGACGAAGATAAAATTCGCAAAGAAAAAGAAATTAAAACCCTTTGGAGAAAATTTACCGTTGCTGTAATTTTCACCTTACCCCTTTTATATATTGCAATGGGACCCATGTTACCTTGGTTTAATGCACCTGTACCAATGATTATAGAGCCTATGGCTAACCCTCTTAACTTTGCTTTGGTTCAAATTTTCTTGACTATTCCCATTTTAATTGCAGGTTTTCGATTTTATACGGTGGGCTTTCGTGCGCTTTGGCTTCGATCTCCCAATATGGACAGCTTAATAGCAATAGGTACATCAGCCGCGGTTATTTACAGCCTATTTTCCACCTATAAAATATGGAACGGAGATATGCATTCCGTTGAGGGTTTATACTTTGAAACAGCAGGGGTAATTATTACGCTTATCCTGTTGGGAAAATCTCTTGAAGCGGTTTCTAAGGGTAAAACTAGCGAGGCTATTAAAAAACTCATGGGTTTGGCACCCAAAACAGCCATTGTAATTAAAAATAACACAGAAATCGAAACACTGATTGAAGATGTTATGGTAGACGATATAATTCTTGTTAAGCCCGGCTCAAAAATTCCTGTTGACGGAGTAGTGGTAGAAGGAACAACAGCAATTGACGAGGCTATGTTAACCGGCGAAAGTATGCCGGTCGATAAAAAGCCGGGAGATAAGGTTTATGCGGCAAGCATCAATAAAAACGGCTTAATTAAGTTCAAAGCAACCAAGGTAGGAAGCGATACGGCACTTGCACAAATTATTAAGCTTGTTGAGGATGCTCAAAGCTCAAAGGCACCTATTGCTCAAATGGCTGATATTGTTTCCGGCTACTTTGTCCCTATAGTGTTTGTGATAGCGGTTATTGCATTTGCCGGTTGGATGATTAGCGGTCAATCCTTGGTTTTTTCTCTTACTGTATTTATAGCAATTTTGGTAATTGCTTGTCCTTGTGCCTTGGGTCTGGCCACACCAACTGCAATAATGGTTGGAACCGGTAAGGGTGCTGAAAACGGTATACTTATTAAGGGCGGCGAAGCCCTTGAAACTACTCATAAAATTAAAACTATAGTATTCGATAAGACAGGAACAATTACAGAGGGGAAACCCCAAGTAACCGATGTAATTACCGTAAACGGATTTGACAAGAATAAACTTCTTCAACTTGCCGCTTCTGCTGAAAAAGGAAGCGAACATCCTCTGGGCGAAGCTATAGTCAAGGGTGCTGAAACAGAGAATCTAAGCCTTCTTCCCGTAACGGATTTCGAGGCAATTACCGGCAGAGGAATCAAGGTCACCGTAAACGGCTCGGAAATTCTGGCGGGTAACTTTAAATTAATGAACGAACTGAACATTGCAACAGAAAGCATGGAAAACGAATCACACCGCCTGGCAGGTGAAGGCAAAACGCCTATGTACATTGCTATAGATAAGCAACTTTGCGGTATTATAGCCGTTGCAGACGTTGTTAAGGCAAGCAGTGCAAAGGCTATAAAAAAACTTACAGAAATGGGCATTGAAGTTGCCATGATTACAGGCGATAACAAGCGTACTGCTGAAGCTATCGCCAAACAAGTAGGTATTACAAGGGTGCTTTCCGAGGTTTTGCCCGGGGATAAATCCAATGAAGTCAAAAAGCTGCAATCAGAGGGTAAAAAAGTTGCCATGGTTGGCGACGGTATAAATGATGCCCCTGCTTTGGCACAGGCGGATATAGGTATAGCCATAGGTAGCGGCACCGACGTAGCAATGGAAAGTGCAGATATAGTACTTATGCACAGTGACCTAATGGACGTACCCACAGCAATCCGCCTTTCAAAAAGCACTATTAAAAACATCAAGCAGAACCTGTTCTGGGCTTTTGCCTACAATGTTGCAGGTATTCCGGTAGCAGCAGGTATACTTTACCTGTTTGGCGGTCCTTTGCTTAATCCCGTTTTCGCCGCCGCAGCTATGTCATTATCGTCTGTATCTGTTCTGTCCAATGCCTTGAGATTAAAACGATTTAAGGCGTACAAATAATTTCAAATAATTAAAACCTTGAGGGAGAAAACTTTTTTTATAAGACGAAAAAGCTTTCTCCCTCAAACTCACTCTATCCAAAAAAGCCGAATATAAAATAATATATTCTTGTTGAAGTTGATTCCCTGTACATACAAAAACCTCCTTAATTGTCTGAGACAAAAGGAGGTTTTTGTATGTTTAAATATGTTATTACTCTCAAAGAACCTTTGCCAAAAATTCCTGTAATCTCTTGTTTTTTGGCTCTGAGAAAAAGGTTTTGGGTTCATTTTGTTCGAGAATTTGACCCTTGTCCATAAAAAGAACACGAGTTCCTACTTCACGGGCAAAGCCCATTTCGTGGGTTACTACCACCATGGTCATGCCGTCCTCGGCCAAATTACGCATGAGTTCCAAAACTTCGCCTACCATTTCCGGGTCTAGGGCGGAAGTTGGTTCGTCAAAAAGCATAACATCAGGGTTCATAGCCAAAGCACGTACTATGGCTATACGTTGTTTTTGACCGCCGGAAAGTTGGTTGGGGTAGGACTCGGCTTTGTCTGCCAGACCTATACGTTCCAGAAGTTCATAGGCTTTTTGGTTAGCTTCTTTTGCAGTCATAATATTGAGTACGGTTGGAGCTATGGTGATGTTTCGCAAAACTGTCAGATGTGGAAATAGGTTAAATTGCTGAAACACCATCCCCAATTTTTGACGCATTTTATTAATATCACTTTTGGGATCGGTAATATCCACGCCTTCAAAAATGATTTGACCGCTTGTCGGCTCTTCCAAAAGGTTGAGGCAACGCAAAAAAGTAGATTTTCCGGAACCGGAAGGACCGATTATTACTACCTTTTCGCCCGGTTTGATACGTTCGTTAATACCGCAGAGGACCGTATTGTCTCCAAACGATTTTACTAAATTCTTAACTTCTATCACCTTGAGACAATCTCCTTTCTACGTAGGCTATCAACCGGGATAAGGCCAGTACCAAAATCAAATATGCCACAGCGGTTATGCATAAAGGCGTCAAAATATCATATGTACTGTTACCGATGTATTGAGCTGCCTTTGTAATATCCGTTACGGCGATTATACCTGCTATGGATGTTTCCTTAATAAGAACAACAAATTCGTTTCCCAAGGCCGGAATAATGTTTTTAATGGCTTGGGGTAGAATAATAAGTTTCATTGTCTGCCAAGGTCCGAAACCCAAAGAGCGTCCTGCTTCCATTTGACCTTTGTCAATGGAGTTAATTCCGCCGCGGATAATTTCCGACACATAGGCACCGGAATTAAGACCGAAGGCAAGCACAGCCGCCCAAACCGGCTCGGCAAGACCGGCAAAAATAAAGTTATAAATAATAAGTAGCTGTAAAACTACGGGAGTGCCACGCACAACCTGTACGTAGCACCCGAAAATGTATCTTAGCCAACGAAATTTCTTGGAATTATCAGCCATATAATTACCAACAGCTACCAAAATACCGATAAGCACGCCGATAATTATGGCATAGAAAGATATTTCCAAGGTATAACGAAGACCGTCCAAGTAAACCCAATATCTGTCTTTGACAAAAAAAGCAGCATCAAATTTACTCCAAAGTTGAGCAAAAAAATTAAAGAAACCGTCAATCATATTGTCACCCGGACGTATGTTTTACTGTAAATTCGTCGATTTTGCCTTCGTCGATAAGACGTTTCAAAGTTTTATTGATTTTGTCAACCATTTCTTGGTTGCCTTTTTTAACTGCAATTGCATACTTATCAATTAACACTTCATTTTCACGAATAAGTAAAGAAGGGTTAGCTTTTACGATTTCTGTGGCGGGTAAAATATCCATTACAATACAGTCGATTTTATTGTTCTTTAAATCCTCAACTGCTTGTACATAACGGGTATAGCGTTTTACATCACATTGATACGCTTCTACATCGGATAATTCTAAGTCTGCTACGGTTCCTTGTTGAACAGCGACTTTTTTGCCGTTAAGATCCTCGGGACCGTTAATGTTGGTATTTGTCTCGTTTACAACGATGATTTGTTTGGAGATAGCGTATTCAATGCTGAAATCCATGTTTTCCTTACGATCTTCGGAAACAGAAACGCCTGCGGCAACAAAGTCTACGCTTCCTTGTTGAACTGCAAGTAAGGCTCCGTCAAAGTCCATAGTTTTAATGTCCAGTTCCATGCCCAGATCTTTTGCTATTTCGTTTGCGATATCCACGTCTACCCCGGCTACCACGTTTCCGTCAAGGTATTCGTAAGGGGCAAACCCGGGTTCGGTTCCCATTACGAGTTTTTTCTTCTCAGCAGAGCAAGCCGATAAAAGCAAGCTTAATGCCAAAACTGATAAAATTAAGGTCTTACGCATCATTGTCCTCCTTGGGATAAAATTATATCAGACATCTTTCGAAATTAATTATACCGACCAAAAAACACCGCAAAAAAACAGCGGCGTATTATACCGTAAAGCAGTTTCGAAGAAGTCTGTTTATGTTCTCCCTTACTCTTGTCTGACAGTCACTTCAAAACTATGGGAAACATAACGATTTTTTTTGTTCAAGGTATTATAACATTACTTATTTTTATTATCAATAGTAAAACTAAGCTTTTGAGTGGGTTAAGGATTAAATCTCACGTACTAAAAAATTTGTACAAAGTGTCACCCCTGCTTGACCCCAAGAATATACTATATCAAGACGGTCGTCAAACCCTGGCTTGTTTGGATGCAAGTTCTTTTGATAATAAAGCTAAAACCCCGGAGATATACTCCGTTCATATATTGCTTTGCCGGCCGCCGGAGCGCTCAATAAGGCTATACTACTTTGTATAGCCTTATTTCCTGTTGTCCTGCAAAATTTACGATTAGATATTTTGATTGTAGTTTTGCCGGAAATTGTGTTATACTTTTAGATGCACCGAGTTTTTATTAATATTATCAAAGTAACAGCAAAGTTTAATATTCTTTATACAAAGGAGATGTATTATGATAACCATAATTGCAAAGAATATCGTAAAAGAAGGCTGTGTGGAAGAATTTATAAAAGTTGCGGCCCCCTTAATAGAAGGCAGCCAAAAAGAAGAAGGATGTCAAGTATATAATCTTCACCAAGATATTAAAAATCCTCGAATACTTACTTTTATCGAGCTTTGGGACGATGAAAAAGCAATAGAGTTGCACAATAACTCCAAGCACTACAAGGAAATAGTTCCTCTTTTGGGACCTCTGGTCGAAGCACCATCTGAAGTAAATCTTTATAAACAGTTATAATTACATAGTTCTGAAGTACTTGTTTATAAAGACTTGTATTGCCTCAACAGGGCGGAGAATTAAACGCCTATAGAAAAAAAAGGGTGATATTATGAATGAAATATTTCAACGCACCAGTGTGAGAGAGTTTAAACCGGACAAGGTAGAAAAAGAAAAGATTCAAATGCTTTTAAAAGCTGCCATGGCCGCTCCTTCAGCCTGTAACCAACAGCCCTGGGAATTTATTGTTGTAGAAAACAAAGACAGCTTGAAATATCTTTCGGACGTAAACCCCTATGCCAAATTGCTGGAATCAGCTCCCCTTGGCATTGTGGTTTTGGCAAACACAACCGGTTCTGTATGCCCGGAATATTGGCAACAAGACCTTAGTGCCGCCACGCAAAATATGCTCTTGGAAGCCGTAAGTATAGGCTTGGGCGGTGTTTGGATGGGGGTTGCACCGGGTGAAGATAGAATGAAATTTGTTGCAGATTATTTTAACTTGGAAAGTAATTTGCAAGTATTTGCAATAGTTGCTTTCGGTTATCCGGCAAAGACTCCCAATGCAAAAAACAAGTTTAACGACAGTAAAATTCACTACGAAAGATACACCGGTTAAATAGAACTCTAATAAAAATACTACCCAAAATTTATTTTTGCATACGGAATTAAATACTGTCCGTATGCATTTTTGATTTACCGGTACAGTGGTTTACCTAAATATAATTTCCGGTTAAGTAGATACAAAAGCGTATATTCGCAGTGGTGAGCGACCGGTGTTTTTTTATAAAAACACAAGAGCGTACCGTTTACGAAGAATAGCTTTTGTAGCTATTCCTTATGAAATTAAGTATAATCGGTATTCACTGCCTTATATCAATTTAATCCGCTATAATCATTGCCATAGGAATTTTGGAGGACAGCATGGCCTTATTTACGATAAAAGACGTAAACTATAAAGATATAGTCCGGTATCCCTATATAGAAATTCAATCAAACAAAGCAACTTTTATTTGCGGAAGAAGCGGTTGCGGAAAAAGCACCTTACTAAAGCTGCTAAACGGCATTATATCCCCAGATAAAGGCGAAATTACTTATTTGGGTAAAAATATAGAAAGCTACGACCCAATAGAATTACGTAAAGAGGTTTTACTTGTAAATCAGACGGTTTTTTTGTTTGACAGGACTATCAGAGACAACTTTCATGAATTTTACGAATACAGAGATATAAAAAAACCTGATGATAATACCATTAAAGAATATTTGAAAATTTGCCTTGCCGATTTTCCGCTTGATTCTTTTTGCGGTAACTTATCCGGAGGAGAAAAACAGAGAGTTTTCATTGCTCTATGCCTGTCTTTCATGCCCAAGGTACTTATGCTTGATGAACCTACAAGTGCCTTAGACGAGCATAATTCCCAAAGACTTATGGAGAATATAAAAAACTTCTGCACTAACAATGACATTAGTTTAGCTGTGGTTACTCATAATAAATCCCTTGCGGAGGATTTTGGGGACAGTATTTTGGAATTGACCGGGAGGGATTAAGATGGACGGAGCCGCACCCTTAAATATATTTCAATTTTCCGTTGTTTACGTGCTGCTGTTGGTAGTAATGGCAGTTATGAAAAAATGCAAGATTAATCAAACAAAATTGCTGTTGTTTGCAAGTATTCGTATGACTGTCCAACTGGTACTTGCCGGGTTTATTTTAACCTATATTTTCCGTAACCCTCATCCGGTATTTACTGTTCTGTATCTTATTGCCATGAGCGGTTTTTCAGTTCATACCGTATTGTCTCGCAATAAGAGTCTGAACAAAAAATTTAAATTTATCGTGGGACTTTCTCTTGCGGTTACAGGGTTAAGCATAACGATTTTTTTCGTTGCCGGGGTTGTGGGAGTGAATTTCTTTAACCCTCAATACACCATTCCCATAAGCGGTATGATAATGGGAAATGCTATGACGGGAATCAGCTTGGGTCTAAAAACCTTCTCCGAGAAGATAAGCACAGAAAAACTGAGAATAGACACCCTAATAAACATAGGTGCTACACCCAAGAAAATTCTTACTCCTTTTGTCAACAGTGCACTGGAAACCGCCTTGCTCCCCACACTAAATTCTATGCTTGGTATGGGAATAATTTCGCTGCCCGGTATGATGACAGGTCAAATTTTATCGGGTACAGTACCCACAACCGCAATTCTATATCAAATTGCAATTATAATTGCAATTACCACGGTTACCTGTTTGGCTGTGTTTTGCTCATTGTTTTTTGGAAGCAGAACTCTGTATAATGCAAGAAACCAAATGCAATATTAAGAAAAAAAACAAGGCATGAGTGTAAGTTCTCATGCCTTGTTTATCTTGTATTTTAGCTTAAATAAGCGTAAAAATCCTGAACAGCCAAAACAATTCCCTAAAATTGAATCGGCTTTGTTCCGTGGAAACTGTTATTCTTCGGAAGCTTCTGCCAACTTAACCAGTTCCATAATAGTTTTTTTAGAAATTTTCTTGCCTTTGTATTCGATTAAATCTTCCATTTCGCCGGTAAATATATCACCTGCATTATATTTCTTAAGAATAATTTTATCGTCATCGGTAAAAAATTCCAAAGAATCCTTTTCTTGGATATTAAATGTTTTACGAAGGCTGGACGGTAATACAATTCTTCCTAATTCGTCTACTTTACGAATGGTGCCAAACGGTCTCATAATAAACCTCCCCTCTAGCTGCTTTTATATGCAAAATCCATTTAATTCTAACATATTTCTACAGTGCCGTCAATTACTTAATCAAAGCTAAATACAAAAGTCCCCGGGAAATTTTAGGAAAAATTCGTTTATTTATGGGAAAAACCGGTTTAATTGAGGATAAAAAATTTTTTCTGAAGTTAAAAAACCGGAATTTGTAATATTCTTAATGAAATAAAGCACCTTTACAGCAAAAAAGTTTAAGTTGTACTATTACCTAATTTTATATTATTAGCTTTCAGGGAAGCAAGGTAAATAATAATCCATAATTATATTTCCCTCTTGATCCGGTTGGGTAAACCTTGGGTTGTTATACAGCTCCATGCACCAAGAATTCATATCAGTTTTATATCCTCGTGCTTTAATTTCTTCAATAGTAAACTGATGAGCTTGCATATACACATCTGCCACATCTTTACCCTTAACGTAACCTACGGCAACATTCATAGGTTCAGTTTCTTTTATTGTATAATCATCGGGAGCAGTGAACTCATTGTGGGTAAGCGGTACTCCGCATATATAAGAAAAACCGTCTCCGTTGATTTCTGACATAAAACCTACCAACGAATTTTCGTACACGGTTTCTTTATTAAAATCAATATCGTTAAAAAAACAATCCTCCATACAGCTTTTCCAAAATTTTGGGATGGGATTATTCATCATAACTTCGCTGACTTTAACCTTAATTTCTTTACCGACTACGTATATCTTCGGCAAATTTCTAAATTCAAATTTAATAAGTTCAGCCATAATTTATAGGCTCCGCAGCTTTCGGAAGCCTATTATTCACCTCCACAAAAATTTTGTAAACGCTGACGTTTACTTTACTTAATCAGATAACTGAATTAATTTTAAGTTAAACTTATCTAATATTAACATAGTTTAGGATAGTTTGCTAATGTAATTAATGCTGAAAATAGATAAAATTAATACATATCAAAGAGTAAATTTACATAATTAATTCAACTGTGCATTCTTAACAATATATTAATATATTCTGTAAATATTCAAAAATTAATGCAAATAAAAATTCGACGGAATTTTACAAATCCGACGAATTCTTATTTATTAAACACCTATTTTTACCAGCAATAATTTCTTAACATTCCGCTGGTTGCGTTAACTCTTTCTTCTTGGGTCATTTCGGCAAGTTTTTTTACACCGGCTATATCCAGGTTTAAACCTTCTGCTACTCCGGTACCGTAGTCCGGGTCGGTAAGGTAGAATAAAGCGGTTTGCCTGTATTGAATACGAGGAAGTACGTCTTTCATATCGCTGCAAATATTGTGTATAAGCATTTCTCGTTCTTTATCGTCCATAATGGAGGAAAAAAGTCTGCGAGGTTGCTCCAGGTCTATGGGAGTAAAGGGCATTTCGTGACGTGCCACAGTACCTCTGACGCTTAATTTTGGAGGCGTAAGGTCGGGATCGGGAGCCGGTCCGTTAAAGGTGTTTGGAAAATAATTGGGGAATCCGGCGTTATCCAAATTCATGGAGCCGTCACGTTGATAGTTTGCTACTTTAGCATTTATGGGTGAATTTACGGGCAGTTGATTAAAGTTGGGGCCTATTCTGTGCCGTTGTGCATCGGGATAAGCAAAAACCCTGGCGTTTAGCATTTTGTCAGGTGAAGGACCAACTCCCGGAACAAAGTTACCCGGTGAAAATGCCGCTTGTTCAACTTGATTAAAGAAATTAAGCGGTATTTCGTTTAGGGTCATTTTGCCCACAGGAATATAGGGAAAATCGGCTTGATACCAGACTTTGGTAACATCAAAGGGGTTAAAGCGATACGTTTCTGCCTGTTCCTTTGTCATCATTTGAGCATAAAGTCGCCAAGACGGGTAGTTACCTTTTTCTATTGCGTTATACAAATCCCGTGTTGAATAATCCGGGTCTTTGCCGGCTGTTTCTATAGCTTCTTCCCTGTTAAAGTTTTCTATACCTTGGTCTGTGATAAAGTTTAATTTAACCCAGATATAATCATTTTTATCCGTATACCACATAAAGGTATGGGTGCCGAAACCGTGCATATGCCTGAAATTTTTGGGAGTGCCTCGGCTTGAATACAAAATGGTTACCTGATGCATAGACTCGGGAGTAAGGGAAAAAAAGTCCCAAACGGCGTTAGGGTCTTTTAAGTTGGTTACCGGATTGCGTTTTTGGGTATGTATAAAGTCGGGAAATTTCAAGGCATCTCGGATAAAGAATACCGGGGTATTGTTTCCCACAATGTCATAGTTGCCCTCATCGGTATAAAATTTAACGGCAAATCCTCTGGGGTCTCTGGCGGAATCTGCGGAGCCTTTTTCGCCGCCCACAGTGGAAAAACGCACCAATACAGGTGTTCTTTTGCCTACGTGTGACAGGAATGAAGCTCTCGTATACATAGACAAATCATTTGTTACCTCAAATACACCGAATGCTCCGGCTCCTTTGGCATGTACTACTCTTTCGGGTATGCGTTCCCTGTTAAAATGGGACAGTTTTTCTATCAGTTGCGTATCCCAAGTCACGGTAAAGTCCGGCTGTTGAGTAGTTATTGAAGAAATGTCATTATACAACGGCGCCCCGGTAGAATTAGTCAAATGCTCTATTTTCGGCTTTCGGCGATAACTTTTAAAACTTGACATTCATCCTATTCCTTTCGGTTTTTTTAACATTATATTCGGAACAAAAGGATTCAATGTAAGTACAAATTCCGGATGAAGCAAGTTATATCTCCAATTATCCTTAATTGCATGATGAATAGTAACAAAAGCTATTCTTCGTAAACGCTTCCCTCTTGCGTTTTCATGAAAAAAACACCGGTCGCTCACCACTTTTGTTACTATTTAACTCGAAATTAAGTATAAACCCAATAAAAAAACCTTTAGGTCGCTTACTCCTAAAGGTGAAATTTTTTAAATAATAAGTTGGTCTACGGTGTGTATCAAGTTTCCTATTTCGGGCTTTGAAAGTTGAGCGTCAACGCCAAGCTGGCTACCTTTGTTTCTCATTTCATTGTTTATGAGCGAGGAGAATATTATAACGGGCAAAATTCTCAAATCCCTGTCATCTTTGATTAACTTGGTTAAATGATGACCGTCCATTTGAGGCATTTCAATGTCTGTAATAACGCAGGAAACGTAGTTTTGAATAGGCAGACCGCTTTCTTTGTATGCTTTGAGTTTCTCCCAAGCTTCCAAACCGTTGCTGCATTCGATAATGTTTGTGTATCCGGCTTTACCCAAGGCTTCATGCAACATTCTTTTAAGCAATTGAGAATCTTCGGCTATAAGTATGGGTTTTGAGTTTTTGTCTCTGTGACCCAAATCGGAGATTTCGGATAACTGTATACCCACTTGCGGATTGATTTCCACCAAGATTTTTTCAAAGTCTACTATGGTAATTAAACGGTTGTCAAAACGAGCAATTCCGGTTGCCAAACCTTCTTCGCCGCCGTATATGGCAGGGTCGGGCTTTTCTATGTCTGACCAGGAAATACGATGTATAGCTTCCACGGTATGAACGTGGAATGCAGAGCTTACCTTATTAAAATTGGTAATAATTAAAATATCTCTTTCTTCAGACGGAGAAGGCGGCAATCCCATAAAGGCCGCAAGGTTTATAACCGTCATTATAGTTTCACGCGGCTTGAAAACACCTTCTACAAATGGATTGGAATTAGGCATGGGAGTTATTTTGTTGTATTGCATTATTTCAACAACTTTTGAAACGTTAATGCCGAAATGTCTGTCGGCAATGGTAAATTCCATAACCTCCAACTCGTTTGTTCCGCTCTCGAGTAATATTTCTTTCTTTTTGGTTTCAAACATGTTCAAACCTCCTTAAATATATTAATCTCCGGGTGTATTCTCCGCTGTATTATTTGTCGGTATTTGTTGGATTTTATTAAAGCATTTATACCGTAGAGCCTTTTTAAATCTTTAGCGAAGTCTTGGAGCAACATAAGCCAATGTAAAAAACATCGCCGGAAAAGTCGTATTCTAAAATCTCGCAAATTATGGTTATACAAGTTATTATATCATGAACGGTGTTTTTAACAATATATTTTAATATTTTTTTTCCGGCTTGATTTAAAACGCCGAACATGTTAGAATTTTATTCCTATGGGAACAATTAATTAAGGTTTAAGGCGGAGCAATTAAAAAGAATTATAAGGAACATTTAATTATAAAATCTGTTAAAATTGTCAAGCTTTTATATAAATATGTTTTATAACGTGATTTCCATGCAGTCGAATAATTTGCCTTGCAAATTTAGTTCCGGGAAATTTTTACGTTATGAGTACGTTTTTGCATTATTTAAGAATCTCAGGAGGCTGTTATGTGCGGTATTTGCGGATTTACCGGAGAAACGGAAGATAAAGACAGAGTAATTAAGGCCATGATGGACAAGATAATCCATCGAGGACCGGATTCTTATGGTATACATAGCGACAATAACATTACCCTTGGTTTTCGCAGGTTAAGCTTTATAGACCTGACCGAGGGAAATCAACCTATGTACAATGAGGACAAGTCTATAGTAATAGTATTTAACGGTGAAATATATAATTATGCAACTTTAAGGCAAAGTTTGATTGAAAAGGGTCATACCTTTGCCAATCGTTCGGATACGGAGACGTTGATTCATCTTTATGAGGAATACGGCTACGATATGCTGAAACATTTACGAGGTATGTTTGCCTTTGTAATATATGATATGAAAAAAGAGCTGTTGTTTGCCGCAAGGGATTTCTTCGGTATCAAGCCTTTTTATTATTCTTTAATAAATAATCAAATGCTTTTTGCTTCGGAAATTAAAAGTTTTCTCTCCTATCCTCATTTTAAAAAGGAAGTAAATCAAGAGGCTTTGGAGAATTACTTAACCTTTCAATATTCGGTATTGCCTGAAACCTTCTTTAAAAATGTATATAAATTAATGCCGGCTCATTATTTGGTATTCCAAAAGGGCGAATTAACCATAACCAGGTATTTCCAAGCCGCCTTTAATCCGGTTAAGATGAGCCTTACCCCGACGGTAAAATCAATAGACAAAACCGTCCAGGATTCCATAGTAAAACATAAAATTTCCGACGTTGAAGTAGGTTCTTTTTTGTCAAGTGGTGTGGATTCAAGTTATATAGCGGCTTGCTTTAAAGGAAACAAGACCTTTACAGTGGGCTTTGATTACGAGTCCTATAATGAAATAGAGTATGCCAAACAGCTTTCCGAAACAGTGGGTATTAATAACATTAATATGTGCATAACCACCGAAGAATATTGGGACAGCTTAACAAAGGTGCAGTATCATATGGACGAGCCTTTGGCAGACCCTGCGGCTGTGGCACTTTATTTTGTTAGTAAATTGGCTTCCAAGCACGTAAAGGGTGCCTTGTCCGGAGAAGGTGCCGATGAGTTTTTCGGCGGATATAATATTTATAAAGAGCCGTTGGATTTAAAACTTATAACTTCCATGCCTATGTGGCTGAGAAAGTTTATGGGTAATTTAATGCAGGTTATTCCCTTTAAATTTAAGGGTAAGAATTTCTTTATCCGCGGCAGTAAAACCATAGAAGAACGTTTTATAGGCAATGCCAATATCTTCTCCAAAAAAGAACGGGACGTTATTCTTAAAAAGCCCGTTACCGATTATACGCCCCAAGACCTTACAAAACCCTATTACGATCAAGTATCCGGGGTTGATGATATAACCAAAATGCAGTATATAGACATACATTTCTGGTTGGTAGGCGACATACTCTTAAAAGCTGATAAGATGAGTATGGCAAACTCCCTGGAGGTTCGTGTGCCATTTGTGGATAAGGAAGTTTTTAAAGTTGCCTCCAAAATTCCGGTGGATTATAGGGTTAACAAAACAAGTACAAAATACGCTTTCCGTATGGCTACCCAAGAGTATTTACCCCAAGAAGTACGCAATAAAAAGAAACTGGGCTTTCCCGTACCTATAAGAATATGGCTTAGAGAAGATAAATATTACAACAAAGTAAAAGAGGCTTTCCAAAGCGAAGCCGCGGCAATTTACTTTAATACTGATGAATTGGTAAAATTACTGGATATGCATAAATCCGGCAAACAGGACAACAGCCGTAAAATTTGGACTGTATATATGTTTTTGGTTTGGTACGGAGTATTTTTCGAAGATAATGCGGTTTAATATAATACAGTAAATAATGAAAAGACAAAGCCCGAAATTAATCGGGCTTTTGTAGTTGAAAATCTATGTAGCATAAGTAAGTTTAATTGCAAATTTTAAATTTTAAAGTATATAATCCGCTTTAATTTCCCTATTAACAGGAATTTCTTCTTCCCACCAACCGAATGCTATTCTTCCCGCTGCCGTTTCTTCCGGATTATCGTTATAGATTGTCAGATAAACCAAGAATGACCCACCGGGAGGAAAAATTAATTTTCCGTTTTCATTTTCAGCTACGGTTGTATTGGGATCGCCTCTCCTGACGTAAGCTTTAATACCTCCAACCGGAGTATCCTTTACATTTGACGCCGTTTGCAACTTCACCTTAGGAATGGGAGCAGGGCGTAAAGCAGTGTTTGAAGGAGTCACCAATTCTGACTCCAAATAATTTCCGGAAATTTCCGAATTAAACCAAAACTGTGCCCTAAACGGAGAATTGGATATGTCTGTAACTGTCCAAACATTAACGTGTAAGTTTACTCCTGAGTTTTCCGGATTATAAAGCCTTGCCCATGCGGCGGTACCTTTACCCAGGGCAAGATTATCCCCATAACCGATAAAATACTTGCCTAAGACAGATTCATAAAGCTCTATGGGTATGTCAACGGTTTTAGTCAGATTATGCAGAACATCACTGTTGTCAAATCTTGATTCAAACATAACACTCACCCTTAACTTTTATTTTATGTTATGTATGTAAATCAACATTAGTGAAGTATTACTTGCAGGAATTACAGTAAAGGAATTTTAATGTAATTCTACAAAAAAGTTTTCTATTTATTTGACTATTCCGCTCAAATAAAAAAAATCAAGCAACTTACACTGCTTGATTTTAGGGTTATTATTTCGCTGCTTTAGCTTGTTCTACTAAGTTGGAGAATGCACTTGCATCATTAACAGCCAATTCAGCCAGCATTTTTCTGTTGATGGCGATTCCTGCCAATTTTAAGCCGTTCATTAATTTGGAGTAAGAGATTCCGTTGATACGAGCCGCTGCATTGATACGAGTGATCCAAAGTCTGCGGTATTCACGTTTGGTTTGCTTACGACCGGCAAAAGCACTTGCCAACGCACGCATAACGGATTGTTTAGCGATTCTATATTGCTTGCTTCTTGCTCCTCTAAAGCCTTTGGCAAGTTTTAATATCTTTTTATGTTTCTTTTTGGCGTTCATAGCCCCTTTGATTCGTGCCATAAAAAAAGTCCTCCTTTAAACTTGGGTATCTTTAGGTAGTGAGTTGTATATCAATATAAAACGATTATTCGACAAAATACCCTTCTTAGGCGTAAGGTAACATTTTTTGTACTGCTTTTTGATTAGTTTTGTCAACTATACCTCTGATACGAAGTTTTCTTTTGCGTCTTGAGCTTTTTTTGCCAAGGATATGTTGTTTGTTGGCTTTAGCATATCTGAACTTGCCTGAAGCTGTTGAGGTGAAGCGTTTTGCTGCTGCTTTGCGAGTTTTTAATTTCGGCATAGTTTATGCCCTCCTTAAGTTATTTCAATTTTGACGCTGAGTTAAAAACATTGCCATACTTCTGGCTTCCATTTTCGGTGGTTTTTCTATTACTCCATAATCTGAAACAGATTCTGCAAACTCGTGAAGGATTTTAGAGGCTATTTCGGTATGGCTCATTTCGCGTCCTCTGAAGCGAACGGTAACCTTTACCTTATCGCCTTTTTGCAAAAACTCCACCGCCTTTTTCACCTTTACCTCTATGTCATGGGTATCGATGTTTGGGGAAAGACGCAACTCTTTAATTTCAACGTTCTTTTGTTTTTTACGAGCCTCTTTCTCCTTCTTGGCTTGGTCGAATTTATATTTGCTGTAATCCATGATTTTACATACAGGAGGCTTCGCAGTAGGCGAGATTTTCGCCAGGTCCATCTTTTTTTCGTCCGCAAGCCTGAGTGCTTCCTTACCGGAAACGATACCCAATTGGGTTCCGTCCGCATCTATAAGTCGCACTTCTTTATCACGAATTTGTTCATTGATCATTAACTCGGTAATAGTGTAACACCTCCAAAACAGATAAATAAAAATTATATAAAAATGTAAATGTTCCGCTTCCAAAATTTTTCTGCCCAAGTTTCGGCAAAAAAATAAGCAGGGCATAGCCCCACTGCAACATACGAGAAAACTTTATATCCCGGTAACCCAAAGCCATAGGCAATTAGGTGAGAAGCGGCACTTCTGCTTGATGATTGATTGTAGCATGATTTATTTTGGGTGTCAAGTAAAAATTTTGTATTTAAAACAAATACACAAACAGTAAGAATCTTTTTTTATCGAGTATATCATTGTTAAATGTATTTGATACTGATTCCATATAAAATGAGGGATAAAAATGGAACCGGTATGACTATACATATTTTCGACTTTATTTATTCCCATAATTAATCAATATAAAACATATTTCTTAAATTGTTGTATTTCTTTTATTTTACCCAAGAAAAATTTTTTTGCAAGTGTTTGTTTCTGTAGTACAAAGTGGTATAATATAGCAAGTTTGCTAATAGAATTAGATATGTCTTACAAATTAATTATATATCTCCGGCACCGGTGCCCGTTAAACGAATTTACAGTTTAATTTCTGTAACTTAAACCGGAAAATCCGACCCGCAATTTGTATGAAGGAGTGTTAAAATGGGCAATAAGAAGACCATGATTCAAGGAATTGCAATAGGCGTTGCCATAACAATTATTTTGAATCTAACGTTTAGCAATCTTTTTTCATTGGTTAGAAGATTAGGCGGAGGAGAGCTTTCTCCGGAACAAAAGGTCAGTGAAATTCAAGATATATTGGACAGATACTATGTGGACGATATTGACAGAAGGGCTCTGGAAGAAGGAATGTATATGGGTATGGTTTACGGCGTTGGTGACCCTTATACATCTTACATGGATAAAAACGGAATGAAAAAATTCGTCCAAGACATTAAAGGCTCCTTTGCCGGCATAGGCCTGTTCGTGGCTCCCAACAGAAAAACAAACCGTATCACCGTTATCGCTCCCTTTGACGGTTCTCCGGCTGCCAAGGCTGGAATAAAGCCAAAAGATTCTCTGCTGAAAATAAACGGCATGGAAGTTTTCGCAGATACTCTCAGCGAAGCAGTTGCCATGATGCAGGGCGAACCGGGAACTACAGTAAATATTACGGTATTAAGAGAAAGCGAAGGCAAAACCTTTGATGTGGAAGTTGTAAGGCAACTTGTAGATGTACCAACAGTATTCCACAAGGTAGTAGACGGTGATATTGGATATATACGCCTGACAAATTTCGAAGAAGTATCTTACAAGCAATTTATGGTAGCTTTTGAAGATTTAATGAAACAAAGGGTAAAAGGCTTAATTTTGGATTTACGAAACAATCCGGGCGGTCTTATGGATGTGGTTACCAAAATAACAGACGTTCTTGTTCCCAAGGGAGTAATAGTTTATACGGAAGATAAACAAGGCAACACCAATTATTTTTACTCCTCTGAAAACCACGTAAATATTCCCTTGGCTGTTATAGTCAACGGCAGTTCAGCCTCTGCTTCGGAAGTTTTGGCAGGAGCCGTTAAGGACTTGAAAGCAGGAATTTTGGTCGGCGAGAAAACATTCGGCAAGGGTTTGGTTCAAGCCTTATATCCTCTGACCGACGGCTCCGGAGTTAAAGTAACCATAGCTAAATACTATACCCCCAGCGGTGTTTGCATAAACAAAATAGGTATCGTACCTGACCATGTTGTAGAAATGTCCGAAGAACTGAGTCTACAAATAGCCACCCTACCAATCGAAGAAGATGTTCAGCTTTCAAAAGCGGTTGATGTGATTCGTAAAAAACTGTCGGTATCTTAAATGTATTTTAAAATACAAATATAAAACAAGAAAAGCTTACTGCCAATAAACTATGGTTGTAAGCTTTTTGTTTTATTTATCTGTATTATTACGTCTTAAAAACAGTCTCGGCAATAAAAACTGATACAACAAACAGCAAATCACCAGACCTACTGAAATCCATTGAGAAGTATAAAGCCCTGCTATATTACCTCTTGAAGAATCAAAACGTAAAAATTCCAAAAAGAATCTTATGACTGCATAGGAATACACATAAACCAAGATGGTTGAATCGTAGGATTTTGCTCTTTTTGATATTCGATAAAGTACTGCAAAGAGTATGAGATTAAAAAATGATTCATACAATTGAACAGGCAACAGAGGAATATTATTTGGAGCAACCGGAGACGCATGATAGATTATGCCAAAATCATGGTTTTCCAATCCGTAACAGCAACCCACCAAAAAACAGCCAACCCTACCGATGGCATGTGCCAAGGGCAAAGCTACGATTATAGAAGAAATATGGGGAAGTAACTTTATTTTGTGAATCTTTGAACAAAGCCAAGCACCGAAAATTCCGCCTATAACGCCGCCGTAATAAACAAAACCGCTATTAATTAAGTTTTCAAAAAACAGGTTGGGATCATTATGTAAGAGATAAATCACTTGAGGTAAAACCGTTATTAAAAACAAAATTTTAGCGCCGATAAAACCGATTATTGTTGAATAAATCAGTATTAATATAGTGTCATTTTCGTCTAACTTATGCTGCTTTGCTATTCTAACGGCAACGTAACCGCCCAAAAGCCAGCTTATAGTTACAGCTAAACCATAGGCAGGCAAGGTAAGACCAAACACAGAAACATAAGATAACATTTATCATTTCCTTGTCATGTTTTATGAGCGTAAAAAATCAATACAACAATGGTAATCTGCTTGCTATGGAACCGTAACACATAAGACAAGCGATCCATGCTGCCGTACATATAGCCAAGGATATTATGGAACATACCATACCGGCTGTGGCCATACCCCTGTTTTCAGGTGATTTTCTTGCGATTACACCAAGTACAAGTCCAACTATGGCAACAATTATTCCCAGAAGGTTTACGCCGGGTATAAACAAAAATACCAATGCAACAATACCTAACACCATTGAAGCAACTGCCATTATTCGTTTCTCCTCTCAAATTTTACTTTTATTAATTTTATACATATTATATTCACATAACTGCAAAAAGTCAACTTATTTTCGTAAAATATGACCAAGTACAGTAAAATTCGAGTAAAAATTCTGCCTATGATTCTATTTGTTATCAGATGTATACTTAATTTCGAGTTAAGTAGTAACAAAAACGTTTATTGGTAATGGTGAGCGACCGGCGTTTTTTTCATAAACACAAGAGTGAACCGTTTATGAAGAATATCTTTTGTCACTATTCCTTATGCAATTGAGTGTATATAAAAAAATTCTATGCATCAAGGGCGTTCCCTCTTTGTTTACATGTGGAAAAATGCCATCAACAGAACTGCCTCTAATATTACGTATATACTCATTTTTTCTGCAAGGTTTAAAAATTTACTTGCATTGTAAAAAATATTGAGTATAATTCATTAGAACAACAAATATGTTCATTAGGCGTCCTTCGTAAACTTGATTCAGTGACAGCATTACTTTTGGTATGTCTAAATTTTAATTAAAAAGACCATTTTTCAACTAAACTTAATTGACGGAGGTATGTTATTGAATATTGAAAAATTGTGGAACAGAAATTTTACGCTGGTTGTAATAGGGCAAATTATTTCGCTTTTCGGTAACGGAATAATTAGGTTTGCCCTGCCTCTTTATTTGTTAAAGGTTACCGGTTCGGCGGCTTTATTCGGGATAACCGCTGCTTTTTCATTTATACCTATGATAATTTTAACACCCGTAGGTGGTATAATAGCCGACAGGGTTAATAAAAGAAACGTTATGGTTATATTGGATTTTCTTACGGCAGCTTTGATAACAGCGTTTTTCATCTTGTTGGGTAAGGTGGATCTGGTAATTTTATTTACCGTTACCCTTATGACACTTTACGGAATACAAGGCGCTTATCAACCTACAGTACAGGCAAGTATGCCTTTGTTGGCTACAAAAGAGAATTTGCTTTCTGCCAATTCTATAATAAATCAAGTAAACGCCGCTTCCAACTTGCTGGCACCCTTAATAGGAGGCTCCTTGTTTTCTACGTGGGGGCTTAATCCCGTTTTGATTTTGGGAATAATAGCATTCTTTGTTTCTGCTGTAATGGAATTATTTATAAAAATGCCTCATGTGAAATCCCGAGAAAAACAAAATATTTTGGACATTGTAAAGCAGGATATGAAAGACAGCTTTAATTTTATTGCCAAAGATAATCCCATATTTATAAAAACTGTATCTATTTTTTTAGGATATAATTTGTTTTTCAGTTCCTTGCTTCTTGTTGCAATACCTGTATTGGTTACCCAAACTCTTGGGATGCCCGATATAGAATACGGAATTACTCAAGCCGCAATGGCTGCCGGTGCTTTGTGTGGAGGTATCCTTACCGGAGTTTTTGCAAATAAACTTATGATACATAAGGTTTACCTGTTTCTGCTTTTGAGTTCCTTACTTTTGTTGCCGGTAGGATTGGTTTTTGTACTGGGATTGCCACCGTTTGTTTGTTATGTGGTTATAACCGTTTCCTGCTTTTGCTTAATGGGATTAAGTTCTATAGTGGGAATACAAATGCTTACCTTCATGCAAGCCGAAACACCTCCGGAATTGATCGGAAAGGTTATCTCGTTGATACTGGCTTTAATTCTTTGTGCCCAACCCTTAGGTCAATCTATGTACGGAATGCTTTTTGATGCATTTGTTAATCAAAGGCATTTTATTGTTCTGCTGGCAGGCGGTATTTCAGCTTTAATAGCTTTACAGTCCAAACGAGTGTTTAAGAAATATAAAAATTACAAAACAAATGTCAGTGCAGCTGAAGTATAACAAAAAACCGCCCTTTAAAAGGCGGTTTTTTTGTGGTTTGAAACAAATCAGCTATTCGGCACCGGTTGTACTTTTTACGAGAAGCTTTTCCTAATCTCTTCTCGATAGATTTTTAAATCTTCTTCCTTATGAAAATAATGTTCGGAATTCTCGGATATATTTAATTTACATTGAAACCTTTGGGAAAAGTCGTAGATTATTTCATACTCGCAAATGTTGTCCTTTTTGCCGTAAAGAATTGAGGTTGGTGCATTCCATTTTTCAATGGGATTGTTTTTCACGTAACAGTAGTAGTCCCAATATAGGGTTTTGCCTATGGGTGTGGCTATTTCCTTATCTTTGTAAAGCTGTTCTTCCGATATTCCGAACCAATCCATCATGTTTTTTATAATTCTTTCCATATTTACAACAGGTGAAAGAAATAAGCATTGCTTTATATTTTCGTCTTTATATGCAAGCAAGCTGAAATATGCTCCCAGACTTATTGCTGTTAAGGAAATTGAATCTGCTTGTAATTTTGCAAAGTCCATAATCTTTTTCAATTCAGAAACGCATTCTTCAACCTTACAAAGGGTCAGTTCGTTTTTTCTGTCACCATGTTCCGGCAAATCAAAGCTCAGAACTTGAAAGCCGTGTGGTACGGTTTCTTCCGCCAAAACAGCAATGGGAACATCGGTCTTTGAAGACATATCTCCGTGTACGGCGATAATTATTTTCGAACTTTTTTCTCCCCACAGAACAGCGGGTATATTGCTTATTTCAATATTTTTTACAATCATTTTTCCTCCGAAACATCTTATAACGTTCATACAATGTGTATCTTGTTATCCCTGTTAATAAAAAGGCTTGTAAGACTGTTACGAATAAATAATATTTAACCTTATTTAAAGTACATAAACAACTGACATCTTATCATACCGTTGTAAAGCTTACGTCTTTTATCGGCTTTTCTACCGAATTTCTTTTCAAATTCCTCGTGAGCACTGATAATATAATAATTCAGACCATTTCTGCGCTCAAACACTTTTCCCATAAGGCGGTATAGTTCCTCGGCTTCTTGGACTTCAAGCATACGCTCGCCGTAAGGAGGGTTGCAGAACACCACGGCTTTTGGTTCAGTAACTTTAAACTCACTTATATCCGCCTTTATAGCCTTTATCCGCTTGGGAATACCGGCTATTTTTGCGTTTTCCAAGGTTAAGCGAACCGAATTTTCATCACAATCCGAACCGTATGCCATAAAAGAAGCATCACGCTTAACTGCATCCATTGCTTCGGAACGGGCTGTCTTAAATATATTATTGTCAAACATAGCCCAATCTTCACAGACAAAACGGCGGCGTAAGCCCGGTGCTATGTTCATGGCGTGCATGGCACTTTCTATCAAAAAAGTACCGGAGCCGCACATAGGGTCAAATACTACGCTGTCGGAGCGTATTCTGGCAAGGTCGATTATACCGGCGGCTAAAGTCTCCTTAATGGGAGCTTCGTTGGAAATTCTGCGGTAACCACGTTTATGAAGACCCGAGCCGGTTGTGTCTATCATTATGGTTGCAATATCTTTGTGTATGGAAAACTGCAATTGATAAACGTCGCCTGTCTCTTCAAACCAACTAATGCCGTATTTGCTGCTCAACCGCTTAACAGCTGCTTTTTTAATGATAGACTGGCAGTCCGATATGCTGAAAAGTTGTGAATTAACAGACCATCCCTTAACGGGAAACGCATCATCCGGTCCGATAAAATCCTCTAAATTCAGTGCGGCTACACCCTCAAACAGTTGGTCGAAGGTTTTTGCTTCAAAGCTTCCCAAAATAATTTGTACCCTTTCGGCTGTGCGAAGCCATAGGCTTGCCTTTGCAATCATGGAAGCATCGCCTTTAAAGGTAACTCTGCCGTCGGTTACAACTACATCGGTTCCGCCGATTTTTTTGACTTCAAATGAGAGTATACTTTCCAGACCAAATAAACAGGGACAGGAAATTGTTAGTAAATTATTCATATAATCATATCTTTCTAAGGCGTATTGCCTCTTTTCTGGTATTTGCGTGTTTAGTATAACATGATATGTCCGGCTTTAAAAGCTTTTATAGCCGGAGTTAAACTTTTTATATTGGAATTTGTATCAACGGTTCAAATAAAAAGCTTATGAGTTTGTAACAACATAATCCTCATAAGCTTTTTATTTCCTATATTAATAATTGTTAGTCGTACATACTTGAAGGAGCGAATAAATTAGTTAGTTCTGCCGCCTAGATGTTCAGCAAAGAATTGCTCCATTTTTTTATAAAAGTCCAATTGGTTCTCAAAGTTTGAAAAACCGTGGCCTTCATTATCTTTAACCATGTATTCAACTTCGATTCCTCTGTCTTTAAGTGCCTTAACCATTTGGTCGGATTCAGCCTTGTTTACCCTTGGGTCATTTGCACCTTGAGCAATAAAAAGAGGAGTTTTTATTTTATCTACATGCAAAACGGGAGATGTGGCTTCAAATTGTTCCTTGTCTGTTTCGGGGTTGCCCACCATTGCATATAATTGCTCTCTCATACCTTCCCAATAAGGAGGAATAGTGTCAAGGAAAGTAAACAGGTTGGATACACCAACGTAATCAACGGCAGCAGCGTATAAATCGGGAGTAAAGGTTATACCTGCAAGAGTAGCATAGCCGCCGTAAGAACCGCCGTATATACCGATTTTATCCGGGTTGGCAAGACCTATGGATTTAAGCCACTCAACGCCGTCGGTAATGTCGTTTTGCATATTAAGACCCCATTGTTTAAATCCTGCGGACATAAATTTCTTTCCGTAACCCACAGAACCTCTGAAATTAATTTGCAAAACCGCATAACCTCTGTTTGCCAAATACTGAACCTCTGTGTTATATCCCCAGTAATCTCTTGCCCAGGGTCCGCCATGAGGGTTAACTATTACAGGTAAATTATAAGGTTTGGTATTTTTGGGGATAGTTAAGTATCCGTGAATAACCAATCCGTCTCTTGATTTATAGGATATGGGCAGCATTTGAGCCAAATCTTTGGTATTGACGGTATTGGCATCGGAAAGCAACTCAAGTTTTCCTTTTTTGCGATCATAAAGGTAAGTCAAACCTCGGTTGACGTCACTGTACGTACCGATTATGGCAATATTCATATTTTCTGACAGATTTCTCATGGAAATGGGGGCATCTGTATTTAATATCTTTTGACATTCTTGATAAAGCTTTTTCAATTCATCATCCAAAAACACTATGTTGTTTTTGTCCGTGTAGTAAAAAACAGCACCTAAAGTTCCGGGTTTCATTCCCGATGAAATTCCTGAAATATCAACCTTATCATTTTTGAATATCAGTTCTTTTTCCTTACCTGTGGCAGGGTTGATTTTTACCAGAGCCGATGTGTTTCTGTTTACATTAGAAAGGGCATAAACCGTTTTATTATCTTCCGCAAACATAATGGGATTTACGGAAGCGGTGAAATCATAGGTTGCCACAAGTCTAAATTCTTCGTCTTCGTTGTCTCTGTAATAATAACCTGTTTTTACTCCGTCGGAAAACGAGGCTATTCTGACTTTTCCCAAGTTGTCTGTTAAGAAACCGGAAAACTGACCGTTGTTTGCAACTACCTTTGTTAATTCTCCGGTAAGAATATTCAGCTTATAAACATCGAAAACCTGCTTGTTGTCTTTATTCATCTGAATTAGGATTTCATTTTGAATTTTAGCTTCTTCCAATAAATTCAAAGGTTGAACCAAAGTTTTATCAAAGGGAGTTAAATCTATTTCGTTTCCTTTTTCGTCGGTTTTAAAAATATGAAAGTTTTCATCGCCGCCAAAGTCTCTCAGATATAAAACCGTATTATCTTTAACGAAATATCCGGCTATACCTCTGTCCTTTGATTTGGTAATTTGAATAACCTCTCCGGTTTGAATATTTTTCTTAAATATATTAAGTCTGTTTTCCCATGGAGCGGCATAAATAAGGTATTTACCGTCCTTAGTAATGCTGTAGCCCACACTGCCGGGAATTTTAAAGAATTCTTCCGCTGAATAAAGCTTAACCGGTTCACCGGTAAGTTCGCTTTCACGTTTGTTTTTATAATTGTATATAATTTGACAGGCTTCCGCGTAGGTTATGTTTTTATTTTCACTTAAATTACCGTCGGGATATCCTCCGATAAGCCCCAAAGTGGAGGCTTGTTGAATGTAATCTTCGGTTTCAACACCCAAGCCCCTTGTTACTATACGCAGTACATCCGCTCTTGTAAGCAGCTTATTGTCGGTAAATCCGTCCGAATCTTTCACAAATCCTCTGTTCTTTAAAACATAAATCGGGTCTTCACCATGCTCATAGGTAGAAGACAATACAAAAATCTTGGCAAACTGCCCGAATGTTATGGATTCTTGGGGATTAATCTCTTCCGTAATTGCGTTTATCCCTTTAAGATATGTTAACGAGTCGTTAAACCAATTAGCATATGTAGGAGAACTGCCTGCTAAAACAAAATACGCACACAATAAAAAAACCAAAACTTTGTTTTTCAAGTGTTTTCAACTCCTTAGTTTTTATGTTATTTTTATAACTTTGATAATCTCCGGCAGATGCCAAACTATTACCTGTTTAATACAGTAATTGTATCACGTTATTGAATAATAAGCAACAACCGTTAGTTTTCTGTCTTTATACTAAATTCATACAACTATTGCTGCAATATATTTTTTATTTTATATTCGAAAAGAAAAACTTGTTCGGTCGTATTGGGGCGTGTTTCGTCTGACGGAGATTCCGAAATTTTGCCCGGTAACCCTTTAAATTCGACAAAGATAATATTGACGAATGGAAAACCGTATATTAAAATATTATTCATA
>CAYXWM010000003.1:0-31860 GCA_964468805.1 uncultured Defluviitaleaceae bacterium | reverse complement strand
TTCGACAAAGATAATATTGACGAATGGAAAACCGTATATTAAAATATTATTCATAAATAATCAACAATTAAGGCGATTTTACAATCTTTTTTCCCCTCTAATTCTACCCACAACTTTTAAGAAGGTATTTAGAATATATTGAGAGCAATTATCCTGTGGCTTTTTCGGTATTTATACTGTTCTGTTTTGTAAGAGGAACAGTCATCGAAATTGAACAATCAAATTATTACCGGTCAAACCATCAAACAATTATACCGACTTTGGGAAGTGCCGGTCGGATCATCACAAATCTACATATTTATCCGAAAAAAGACCATCTATGAATCCATATTCCAAAGAAGCTATGGGAATTACAGAGATACAAAAAAATAATAGACTCCGAGACGCACAACCTTATTATGAAAGTATTCTCCTTTTACCGAAAGCATTTTTCATATAACCCCAACTAATTTGTTATCAGCAGTCTGATTGACTGTTAAATAAAGATACAAAAGTCAGGAGGAGAACGTGAATAAGTATTATTTGGCAATAGATATTGGAGCCTCCGGTGGCCGACATATGCTGGGTTACCTTGAAAACGGAACATTTATGTTGGAGGAAATCTATCGTTTTTCCAACGGATTTGAAAGTAAAGACGGACAACTTTGCTGGGATTTAACCCGACTGTTCAACGAAATTTTGGACGGATTAAAAAAATGTAAAGAAATCGGTAAGATTCCTACGTTTATGGGCATAGATACCTGGGGCGTGGATTTTGTTTTGCTGGACAAAGACGACAAAATCATAGGCAATACCGTCAGCTACAGAGACCTACGCACCGTCGGTATGGACAAAATTGTAGGAGAGCATTACTCCGAAGTAGAACTTTACAAAAGAACGGGCATACAAAAACAGTTATTCAATACCATATATCAACTGACAGCCATAAAAAATACCAACCCCGAATATTTGGAAAAAGCCGAAACCATTCTTATGATTCCCGAATATTTCAATTTCTTGCTTACGGGCATTAAGAAAGCGGAATATACCAATACAACCACCGGTCAACTTGTAAGCCACGAAACCAAAGATTGGGATTACCAATTGATTGAAACCCTTGGTTTCCCCACCAAGATGTTCCCCAAAATATCTATACCGGGAACGGTTTTGGGAAAATTTACGGAAGAAATCAAAAAAGAGCTGGGCTTTAACTGTACTGTTATGCTTCCGCCTACCCATGACACGGCTTCTTCCGTTCTGGCAATTCCCATTTTGGACGATAAATCAATTTTTATCGGCTCCGGAACTTGGTCTTTGATGGGCATAGAACGTCTTGATCCGGATTGTTCCGAGGCAAGCATGAAAGCCAATTTTACCAACGAAGGCGGATATAATTATCGTTTCCGCTTTCTGAAAAATATAATGGGTCTTTGGATGATACAGTCAGTCAGAAAAGAATTGAATGATACATATTCTTATGCTGAACTGTGTCAAATGGCTTCCGAAGAAAGTATAAAATCTATCGTTGATTGCAGTGACGACAGATTTTTGTCTCCCAATAACATGACAGAAGAAATAAAAAAATATTGTACCGAAACCAATCAACAGTTACCGGAAACACCCGGAGAACTTGCCTGTGTTATTTACAACAGCCTTGCCAAGTGTTATGCAAATACCTTACATGAAATCGAAAGATTAACAGGCAGGAATTTCGATAAAATACTAATAGCCGGAGGAGGTGCCAATGCCGATTACCTTAATGAATTAACGGCTAAGTATACAGGCAAAGATGTTTACGCCGGTCCCATTGAATCCACAGCTATAGGAAATATCGTTTCCCAAATGCTCCACGAAAAAGAATTCAAAAGCCCTGAGCAGGCTCGAAAATGTATAGCTGAATCTTTCCCTATTAAGTTTTACAAGAAAGGTGAAAATAAATAAGTCCGTAGGCGATGTTTGGGCTTATTCCTGCGATTCAAAGAATATGCCTTATATTAAGAATGGTTCAAGAAGTGGCAAAATACGAAGAACAAGTACAATTGAAGAGGTGCTAAGGATGAAAATAACAGATGCCGGATTTATCAAAGACTTTATCAAAACCGCATACGACGGATTTTTGCAAAACTGGCACGAAAGAAACGGCGGAAACCTTTCCTACCGCATAAAACCGGAAGAAATAGAAAGCATCAAATCCCAATTAAAAACCGACGGTGAATGGAAACCCATAGGAACAAGCGTACCAGGTCTGGGCGGTGAATATTTCTTGGTAACCGGCAGCGGTAAGTTTTTCAGAAATATTATCCTTGACCCTGAGGTTAATATCTGCGTTATAGAGTTGGACCAAAAAGGCGAACAGTACCGAATTTGCTGGGGATTAAGCCAAGGGGGCAGACCGACAAGCGAATTGCCCACTCACTTAATGAACCATGAAGTGAAAAAAAGAGTATCCGGCGGCAAACACAGAGTTATATATCATGCTCATACCACCAATGTAATTGCCTTAACCTTCGTAATGCCCTTAACCGATGAGATATTTACCCGTGAACTTTGGGAAATGGCTACGGAATGTCCCGTAGTTTTCCCGGACGGTATAGGCGTGGTTCACTGGATGGTTCCCGGTGGCAGAGATATTGCCGTTGAAACCGCAAAATTAATGGAAAAATACGACGTGGCGATTTGGGCACATCACGGAATGTTCTGTTCCGGTGAAGATTTCGACATTACTTTCGGCTTAATGCACACGGTTGAAAAATCCGCCGATATTTTGGTTAAAGTTTTATCCATGAGACCCAACAAATTGCAAACCATTACAGCCGGCAATTTCAGAGATTTGGCTGTTGATTTTAAATTAACCTTACCTGAGAGATTCTTGTTTGAAAAATAATTTGTATTTCATTTCTTAACTCATTAAATTTATACTTTGAAAATAACATACAACAGAAAATTTTGGAGATTTCTGCACAAAAATTAACCTAAAAGATACTTCCGAAATGATATTTGGGAAATCTATAAATCAGAATATTAATATAAAATAATCTTATGCCTATTACTGCCGGGATTTGGGGTAATGGGCTTTTCTAATTAATCTCTATGTAAACTTAATAAAGCATTGCAGCAAATTTGATTTAGCTATATAATTCCCTTAAAATAATTTTGGAGGTAGAAATGGAATTTTTATTTATTAATTATCCTAAATGCAGCACCTGTAAAAAGGCGAAAAAATGGCTTGAGGAAAACAATCCGGGGTATACGGAAAGAGATATAAAAGAAGATAATCCAACAGAAGCTGAATTAAGGGAATGGCACGGTAAAAGCGGATTACCGTTAAAGAAGTTTTTTAATACAAGCGGTAACGTATATAAAGAAACGGAACTTTCTAAGAAGCTGCCGCAAATGACTGAAGATGAAATGTTTTCTTTGCTTGCCCGGGACGGTATGTTGGTAAAACGTCCTATATTGGTCGGTGATGATAAGGTATTGGTAGGCTTTAAAGAAGAGGAATGGAAGCAAATTATATAGGCTTTGGGTGCCGGGCAAGCTAAAAGACAGTGAATTGTCCGGCGTTTTTGTATGTACTTTTAATTAAGCAATTTTAATGCCCTCATGGAAATAGCCGAATTATCCGCAACTATTATATGGTCTAATAATTGTATGCTGATTCTTTCCAATGAGTTTTTTACTATCGCTGTAAAATTTATATCATCTGTGGATGGCTTAAGACTGCCCCCGGGATGATTATGACAAAGCACTACCTTTGCAGTGGCTGTATTTGCAACAGCATCCATAATGTGTTTCAATTCAATGTTTGCCTTTATGTGAGTACCGGTAGCCAACTTTACCTCTTTTTTTATCAGATGATTACCGGAGTTTAAACAAAGCATGTACAGTACTTCGTATTCATTCATAACATGTAGCGAAACACAAAAATCCATGAGCTTTTTTTCATTATTAAATACAGGATAATCTCCGAATCGATTTCTCAAAACATGGGGTATAAACATTGCTATCATGGCAAAATGATGGTCTGTGACATCTCCTATGCCAGGAATACTTTTTCGCTCTGCAGAAGAAGCCTTTGCCATACGGTCTATACTCCCAAAACGATTGATTAACTCCCTAGCTATAGGGCGAACATCCCGATTCCTGATAGTGAAGTATAAAATCAATTCCACAACTTCCTCGAGAGGTAAACTTTGCAGTCCGTATTCTATCATATGCCTTCTGAGTTCTCGCCTCCTTTCTGCAAGTTTTTTATTCGGTTCTTTACTTTTCATTTTTAATTACTCCCTATAACTTTAAGTATTTAATTATCCCGGAAATATCTAAGTTCCGTTATACCTACACATTTTTTCATAATTCCTTGTCAAAATCAAGTAGTATTATGTAAAATTATAGATCGTTAATTAACAAGGGCATCGTTGTTATACGATACCCTTGAAAATCTAAACACTGTGATTTTTCTTCACTTTGAAATACAGACTTTTAACCCCAAGTATCAATAATATAAGCAATGTGAATATATAAGGGGTAAATAGACCATAACCGAAAAAGGATGCCAAAATCCCAAACAAAGGCGGCATAAACGCTGAGCCGACATAGGCACAAGCCATTTGCAGCCCAATTATTGATTGAGAGTATTTACTTCCGAAATTAACCGGGGTATCATGCACAAGACAAGGAAAAACAGGGGCACAACCCATACCGATTAAAAAGAAGCCGCCTTGCAGAGAAATATTAAGTACAATGATAATACCCGTACTTACCACAGACAGTCCCAATAATATCATTTGACGGTTGCTTAGTTTCATGGTGAGAAACCCGGAAACGAATCTGCCGAAGGTAATTCCGAAATAATACAAAGAAATCCATGCCGCGGCAGTATCCTTAGGTATATCTTTTATCAAAACCAGGTAACTGCTGCCCCATAATCCTACCGTCATTTCTAAGGAGCAATAAAAGAAAAAACAAAGCAAAGCCTGCTTAACTCCGGGTATTTTAAATAAATCCGCAAACTTATAAATTTCGTCGTTCTTATGTAAATCTTGCCCCTTACTCTCACTTACCTTTTTCCAAAGCGGTAATGTTACAAACAGTATTGCAACCAGAGAGAATTGGATTAAGCTTATGGTAAGATAACCGGAATTCCATGTACCCAAATTTATTAAACAAAATGACATAATTATGGGTCCTGCCGTAGCTCCCAGACCCCAGAAACAATGCAGCCAACTCATATGCTTGGCTTTATAATGCAAAGCCACGTAATTGTTTAAAGCCGTATCTACCGAGCCTGCACCCAAACCCAAGGGTATAGCCCATAAACACAGTATAATAAAATTGCCTGAAATCGAAAAACCTAATAAAGCCACCGCCGTCATTAATACGCTTACAGCCGTAACAGGTCCGGTTCCGAATCTTTTGATTACCCTGTCACTTAATATGCCGGATACAACCGTTCCTCCGGTTACTATCAAGGAAGTTATGCCTGCGTATGAAATGGGAACCGCAAAATCCCCATACATAGACGGCCAGCTTGAGCCCAGGAGTGAATCGGGTAAACCCAGACTGATAAAGGACAAATAAATAATAATTAACAAAAAGGTAAGTAACATAGCCGCTCCTTTAGGTTGCAATTTTACTAAAGACAATAACAGAATTATAACTCAACCCCTAGATATGGTCAATATTAACAATTTTGATTACAGTTAAATTTTTTTGTAAGTTTCATGCCTAATATTAAACACTTAAACAAAAAAGGCCGGAAATATCCGACCTTTTTACATTTTTATCTTACGAAATTTGTTCTTACAAGAGCCTCACGTTCCGGTAAGGCTACTCCGGCATTTTTGCCGGCTTCGATACATTTTAGTAGCCAAGCCATATTTTTACCCAAATTACGCATTATTTGCAGACCTTCCAAGTCTTCTTTAATTTCTTCGGAGTTGTTTCCATGTACCATGTTCCAGTAAAGTGAAGAAACCACGGGCATATTGCGTATGGTGAAATATTTGTTTATTTGATCCAAGGCGGCGGTTGAGCCGGCTCTGCGGCAGCAAACTATAGCGGCAGCCGGTTTGTTTTCAAATACCTTACCGCAGTAAAAAGCTCTGTCCATTAAAGAAGTTAACGCACCGGAAGCGGCAGCAAAATGAACCGGTGAACCGAATACGAAACCGTCAGCAGTAGCCGCTTTTTCCAAGAATTCATTTACCGAATCGTTATCAAAAACGCATTTGCCGGTACTGTTTTTCTTGCAATGTGAACAGCCTATGCATCCTCGTATAGGCTCTTTGCCTACATGGAAAATTTCTGTTTCAATGCCCAACTTATTTAATTCATTTTCCACTTCACAAAGTGCGGCAAAAGTGCTACCATCTTTATGGGGACTGCCGTTAACCAACAATACTTTCATCGAATACCTCCGAAAATTAATTATTACTTTATCTTTATGTATTGGTCTCATCAAGTGATAACTGTTTAGAAAAATAAAGGTAAGGTTATTATATCATACACTTAATTAATTTTGCAATTTTATAACTTCTTAATGCTTAATATAACTAAAGCTTTATACCACATACTATAAAAGGACAGTGATAACATGGATTTTAAGCTTGTGTCCGCGTATCAGCCCACAGGCGACCAACCGGAAGCCATAGAAAAACTTGTGTCCGGTTTCAGAGAAGGCAATAAATTTCAAACCTTACTGGGCGTTACCGGCTCCGGTAAGACCTATACCATGGCAAATATTATTCAACAACTGAACAGACCTACCTTGGTAATCGCACACAACAAGACCTTGGCGGCACAGCTATACAGCGAATTTAAGGCATTTTTCCCTGAAAACGCAGTTGAATATTTTGTCAGCTATTATGATTATTATCAGCCGGAGGCTTACGTGCCTTCAACCGACACTTACATTGAAAAAGATTCTGCCATCAACGACGAAATAGATAAATTGCGACATTCTGCCACGGCGGCTTTGTTTGAGCGTAGGGATGTTTTGATTATAGCTTCCGTTTCCTGTATTTACGGTTTGGGCGATCCCATAGATTATAACGAAATGGTGCTTTCATTACGACCCGGTATGATAAAAGACCGTGAACAGGTTATACGCCGACTTGTAGATATTCAATACAGCAGAAACGATATTAATTTCACCAGGGGTACTTTTAGGGTCAGAGGAGACTCCATGGAGGTTTTCCCGGCTTATTCTGCAGACACGGCTTTTCGAGTGGAGTTTTTCGGGGACGAAATAGACAGAATCGCAGAAATAAACGTATTAACCGGCGAAGTTCTGGGTATCAGGAATCATATGACGGTTTTTCCGGCATCGCATTATGTTACCTCCAAAGAAAAAATGAATAAAGCCATTATAAGTATTCAAGAGGAATTGGAAGAATATTATCAACGTTTAAAATCAGAGGACAAGCTACTGGAAGCCCAGCGTATACTCCAGCGTACCAATTATGATATTGAAATGCTTAGGGAAATGGGTTTCTGCTCCGGTATAGAAAACTATTCAAGGCACTTGTCTCAAAGAGAGCCGGGCTCCACGCCTCATACCTTGCTGGATTATTTCCCGGAAGATATGATAATTATGGTGGACGAAAGTCACGTAACCATACCCCAAGTAAGAGGAATGTATGAAGGTGACAAATCCAGAAAAACAGTGCTTGTTGACTTTGGTTTCCGTTTACCTTCGGCAATGGATAACCGTCCTTTACAATTCCCCGAATTTGAAAGCAAGATAAACCAAATGCTATTTGTATCCGCTACTCCGGCAAAATATGAATACGAACATTCTCAAATGACCGTAGAACAGGTTATACGCCCAACAGGTCTGCTTGACCCGCCGATTTATGTTCGACCCATAAAGGGACAGATTGACGACTTAATGACGGAGATTAAAAAAGTAACCGAAAGCGGCTTTAAGACCTTGGTTACAACCCTCACCAAAAAGATGGCGGAGGACCTTACAAATTATCTTAAAGAACACGGAATTAAGGTACGCTATCTACATTCGGATATAGATACTTTGGAGAGACTGGAAATAATCCGTGATTTGCGAATGAATGTATTTGATGTTCTTGTAGGTATTAACCTTTTGAGAGAAGGTCTTGATATACCCGAAACAGCTTTGGTTGCCATAATAGATGCTGATAAAGAAGGTTTTTTACGTTCCGAAACCTCTCTTATTCAAACCATAGGCAGAGCGGCAAGAAATTCGGAAGGCAGGGTAATAATGTACGCGGATAAGATTACCCGTTCCATGGATTTGGCTATCAGCGAAACCAATCGACGCCGTGCAATACAACAGGCATACAACGAAAAACACGGAATTACCCCAACAACCATAATCAAAAAAGTTCATGAGATTATACGTGCAACCGAAACTCCTGAGGAGAAAACACAACAGGGACTTGCAAAAGACCCGGAATCTATGAGCAAGGAAGAAATTTTAAAGACCATAAAACAGCTTGATAAGGAAATGAAACAGGCAGCCATGGAATTGATGTTTGAACAAGCGGCGGCTTTAAGAGATGAAATATTGAATTTAAAGAAATATTTATAATAAATAAGAGTAAAACTCTGAACCGTTAATCAAGAAAAGATTAAGAGCAAAAAGACTAAGGAGAAAACATTAAAGTTCTCTCCTTTTTTATTGAAGATTATTTAGAAATCAACACGGTTTTTTCGGCATCGTCCCAGTCTACTTTGAAACCCAAAAGTTCTGCAAGGGCTCGTACCCCTACGTAATTTTTGTCGTCTACCATTGTGCCTTCCAAATCGTAAACCTTACCTTCATATTTAATTTTTACAGTATTCTTTGTTTGTTCTCCCACATATTTCACCCCATAAAATTCGCATACAGCTTTGCAAAGTTCTTCCGCACATTCTTTTCTAAAGCTGTCAGAAAGCAAAAGTTGTATATCTTGCTTATTGTCCATAAAACCGCATTCCACAAGTACTGCCGGCATATGCGTTTCCCTTAAAACATGAAAATCCGCTCGTTTGAGCCCTCTGTCAAATTGAGGAGTTCCCTTTATTAGATTATCATGCACCAATTTACCGAGCCTGTCGGTTTCGGCGTCGGTTTTGGTGTAAATATAGGTTTCTAACCCATTTGCACTGTTCCAATCGCCTGTCGCCGCGTTGGCATGGACTGAAATGTAAAGATCAGCCGGTCGGTTGTATTTGTTTCTAATGGTGTTGTTTGCCAAGTCGGTTCTGGTGTTTAAAGGAGTATCATCGTCTCCCGGAGCCACAAGCAAAACCGAAAATCCATTTCGTTCCAAATCCGATGCCAGATATTTTACAACGGTTCTGTTAAACTCGTTTTCCGGCATATAAGTACCGTCCGGAAGCATGGGCGAGCGTTTGCCCGGGGTCTCCATGCCGTGGCCGTCATCTAAGGCTATAATTTTCTGCATATTAACTAACCTACCTTATTATGGTATTTATTATTATTTTATATCAAATCTTCTCTCTTTGAGGAAGATTCACTTACAGTATATTCAAGATAAGGCTTGTTTGCTGCCTTTTTATGTAAGTACTGATTATTTTTTACGGAGCTATATAAAGTCTTATTGGGCTATCGAGTAAAACGGTTTATAGCTCCGTATTATACTTTTTTAGGGCAGAACTACAGCATAATATCTGCCCTAAACTTACCGTTTTACATTGATTTATATTGTTCTGAGAAATAATTGATATGCCATTGGCTTTTATGCAATTCGGACAGGTGTTTTAAACCCATTGCACCGTATTGCTTAACTAATCCCGCATAATTTATCATTACACTGTCGCCCATTCCAAGCCTTTGTCCTGCAACGGCATGATAAACCACCGATTCATAGCAAACTTTCGGTTTCCATTTGGTACGGGTGCCGTAGTAATAAAAGTAGCCCAGTAGCATACTGTCATCTTCAAAGGCTTGTTTTCCCGTGAGGAATCGAGGATTGTAACCGCCGGTTTCTTTTAAAATTTCGGACTTATGAATGCAGGGATTGGTAAAGCCATGAACGGTAGTGTTTTCTTTAAGATTTGCCAGGTATTCGTCCATCAAGTCCGGATTCATAGGTGGCACTTCAACAGTTTTTCCTATAAAATTCATGGCACCGCCTTGGTCTACTATACCGCAGCTAATCATCGGCTCGTCATGAGTTTCCAAATAGTTGATTAGGCTATCTTCCCAATTATATGTGAACATCATGTCAAGATGTATTTCGCTGATGTATTGGGTTTCCGGGAACATATCCCAAATCGTACGGAAGCAGCTTTGCCGCCCCACTACAGTCCCCACATTAACTCCGTCACCTATAACTATGCAATTCAAATCATAATGTCTTAAAAAATCCTCCAATTGTTTCTTATTCCAAAATCCTTGGTTATAAACCACAACTGTCTTATAGCTGCTTTTTTCCAATGACTTTAAGCACTTATGAGCCAGTTCCATATCCGCGTGAAGTCCGTTTTCTCTAAACAAAAACAATAATGTATGAATTAATCTCAATATCCACACCCCTTTACTTTTGCAGAATACCCCCTGTTGCTTGAAATAAATTATGTCTATAAAAGTTTATACTATTTCCCGGTAGATGCATAGTATAATGATTCCATTTTAAACAGAGGACAAATATAATTGATTTTTTCCAACGGTTCAAGAAAAAACCGATTATTTTTGTCCTTCATCTTATATGGAATCAGTATAAAGCTGATTATTCAGAAATGTACAAAACCTTTCTTTATTATATACCCGGAGTTAATGATATGTACCTTTATACGTTATTGCAACCGGCATACAAAATCACATAATACGAAAATGTTCCATACTATAAAATGAACTATATTTTTAACGAATTACGGGGGTATGTTATGAACAAACTGAAATTAATGACTGTAATCGGAACAAGACCGGAAATTATCAGACTTTCTGAGGTAATTAAGGCTTGTGATATATATTTTGAGCATATATTGGTGCATACCGGGCAAAATTGGGACTATACTCTCAACGAGCTTTTTTTTGAGGATTTGAATATAAGAGAGCCTGATTATTGCTTGGAATGTGTTGGTGACGATGTGGGGCAAACCATAGGAAACATAATAGATAAATCATATAAAATTATCAAAGAAATCCGCCCGGACGCCTTGTTGATTTTGGGTGATACCAATTCCGCATTATCGGCAATTTCAGCTAAAAGACTGAAAGTTCCAATATTCCACATGGAGGCAGGAAACAGATGCTTTGACCCCAATGTTCCCGAAGAAATAAACAGAAAAATTGTTGACCATATAGCGGATATAAACTTGGCATATACAGAGCATTCCAGACGTTATCTTCTTTCGGAAGGCATAGAGGGTCGGTATGTTTTCGTTACAGGTTCACCCATGACAGAGGTTTTGCACAATAACATGAATAAAATTCAAAACAGCAAGGTCCTTGACCGGTTATCACTGTCACCCGGCAAATATTTACTTGTCTCAGCACATCGAGAAGAAAACATTGACCACGAAAAGCATTTTATTTCATTAATGAATTCCTTGAATTTAATTGCAGAGACCTATGAAATACCGGTAATATACTCCACTCATCCTAGAAGCATGAAATTTATAGAACAACGACAATTTAAGTTTAATCCCTTGGTCAAATCCATGAAACCCTTCTGTTTTTCCGATTATAATTGTCTGCAAAAAAATGCGTTTTGTGTACTGTCTGACAGCGGAACTTTATCTGAAGAAAGTTCAATTCTGGGGTTCCCTGCTGTTCTTATAAGAACCTCAACCGAAAGACCGGAAGTACTGGATAAGGGCAGTATAGTAATAGGCGGTATAGACTTTAAAAATATTACCCAAGCTATAGAAATTGCCACCGCAAGCTATGAAAACGAAGATAACCTTCCAAAAGTATCGGACTATACAGATATTAATATATCATTAAAGGTAGTAAAAATAATCCAAAGCTATACGAAAATAACCGATGAATTTATCTGGCGTAAGATGATATAAAACCCGACTTTCATTAAAAGGAATTTTACAAGTATGTAGAATTCTTTTTTTATTTAACACTTCGTTTAAACTTACGAGTTTTTAAACAATTGCACATGGCACCATCTTATGTTTTATGGTCACACCAATTGGGCGTGAAATGAAACTTTATAAACACGACTCAAATTCTACGAGGTCTGTCCTACCATTACCCCTTCGGAAAGCATTCTTCAAATTTCAACAGAAATTTTTAAAAAGTCTTTGATAATAGATAGCATTTTCCATATAATTAATTACATGAAAGGGTGATCTCTATAGAAACGCTGACCAAGGAGATAGCACAGCAAATAGTAGATAGGGCAATGAAGGTAATATCCTATAATGTAAATGTTATGGACGAAAACGGCAGGATTATCGCCTCAGGCGATAAAAGCCGAATTAAGCAAAAGCATGAAGGTGCTGTTTTGGCGCTTGAACGCAGAGAAGCTGTAAACGTAACGGAAGAAATGGCAAAAGATTTAAGAGGCGTAATGTCCGGGGTTAATCTTGTAATTGAATTTATGGGAGAAGCAGTTGGAGTTATAGGAATAACCGGAAATACCGAAGAAGTAAGAAAATATGGTGAAATAGTAAAAATGCTTGCCGAATTGTTTCTTGAACATTCATATTTACAAAAAAAGGCTCAATGGGACAAACACGTAAAAGAGGATTTTTTGCTGGCTCTTATTCACAGTAATGATACAGACTCAATAAAAAATATAACTCGTGCTAAGCAGTTGAATTTTAATTTAAATCAAAATCATTGTATTTGTATGGTAGATTTTAATTTTTCCGATATAACCGATCATAGTATTGATGTAGAGAAAATTGTAAGCTTTATAATAAATAAGCTATTGATTAAATACACTGCTGTGCAAAACTCATTTCAAGTAGTATTTCTCGTTTCTCACAAAAACCCGGAAGAAGTGATTAAAAACAGCACAGAAAAATGCAATCAGCTACTTAATATGATTTTAGAAAACAAATATGAAGGCTTTAATATATTAATCGGAAAAACCTTGTTTGGAGAGGATGGGCTTCGTGATTCATACTGTTCGGTCAAGGATGCTCTTATTTATGCAAATAAAAAGAAAATCAAGAACAATTTAATAAATGTTGAAGATATAATCAACAGAATGATATTTCAACAGGTCAGTACTTCATGGCTGGTAAAGCACTATACAAATATATGGTCCAATCTGCTTAACAGTGATAAAGCAAACGAATTGATAGAAACGTTGGCTGTTTATTTTAAAGAAAACTGTGAAAGCAAAAATACCGCAATAGCTTTAAACATTCATAGAAATACTTTAATTTATAGATTAGACAAAATTTATGAGCTAACCGGTAAAGATGTCAAAATTAAAAAAGATTTATTGGCATTATATGCAGCCAAATATATATACGAAAATCAACTTTGATTGTTTTTGTGCGAATGCACAAAAATTCTATATAATTATTTGTAATTTATATGCTTAAATCCGGTGCGTTTCGTATAAAACACTGTTATAATTCTGTAACTAAATTTTAGCAGGAGGTATATTATGGCAGTTGTAAGTATTTGGGGAGCATTGCTTGCTCTGGTTATCGCAATCTTTTTAATTTTAAAGAAAGTTCCGCCGGCCTACGGTATGATAGTAGGAGCATTGGTTGGTGCTCTTGTCGGAGGGGTAGGACTATCCGAATCGGTTACTATGATGTTTGATGGAGCAAAGAACATTATTCCTGCCGTAATGAGAATTTTGTGTGCCGGAATATTGGCAGGTGTATTGATTGAGTCCGGTGCAGCAAGGGTTATTGCCGAAACACTGGTTGAGAAAATAGGCAAAACACGTTCCTTGTTTGCTCTTGCACTTACAACATTAATTTTAACAGCCGTTGGCGTTTTTATCGACGTAGCCGTTATTACAGTTGCACCTATAGCAATTGCAATTGCAGGAAAAGCTAATCTTTCTCGTTTTTCTATATTATTGGCAATGATAGGCGGAGGAAAAGCAGGAAATATTATATCTCCCAACCCCAATGCAATTGCCGCTTCTGATTTCTTTCAAGTACCGTTAACATCAGTAATGTTAGCCGGAATTATACCCGCAGTTTTCGGCTTGGTTATTACCTGTGTATTAGCTTCAAAATTAAAACACAAAGGCGACATTGTTGCACCCCAAGATTTAAAAACAGACTCAAAAGAAAACTTACCGAGCTTTTTCACATCTATATTGGCACCACTGGTTGCAATAATATTATTATCTTTGAGACCTATAGCAAATATAATTATAGACCCTATGATAGCTTTACCCATTGGCGGTATAGTTAGTGCATTATGCATGGGAAAAATCAAAAACTTAACAAGCTATGCGGTAGCAGGATTAAACAGAATGTCCGGTGTTGCTATTATGTTGCTTGGAACAGGTGCATTAGCCGGCGTAATCTCAAATTCTGAAGTACGTCAAGTAATATCCGACTTCCTTACTTTTGCGGGGTTGCCCTCATTCTTACTTGCACCAATAAGCGGTATATTAATGTCTTTTGCCACAGCTTCAACAACAGCCGGTACAAGCGTTGCCTCTGCTGCGTTTGGTAATACTATACTGGACCTTGGCGTTTCTTCCATAGCAGCTGCCGCAATGATTCATGCCGGTGCAACTGTTCTTGACCATGTACCTCACGGAAGCTTTTTCCATGCAACAGGCGGTGCTGTTGTTATGGATATGAAGGACAGATTAAAGCTTATTCCTTATGAATCGCTTATCGGTTTAACATTGGCTTTCGTTTCAACTATTGTTTTTGGAATAATTATAAAATAGAAATTATAAAAGTTAGGCGGTTATGGATTTGAATATCGTAATTGCAATGGATTCTTTTAAAGAATGTATGACAGCTTTGGAAGCTTGTAACGAAGTAAAAGCCGGCTTTAAAGAAGTATTCGGAGATGAATGTTCTGTTAAAGTTGTTCCTATGGCTGATGGCGGCGAAGGTACTGTACAATCCTTGGTCGATGTTACCAACGGCAAAATTAATACAGCCATAGTAACAGGTCCCATGAAAAATAAAGTAGAAGCCGCATACGGTATTTTGGGCGACGGTAAAACGGCGGTCATTGAAATGGCTTCAGCTTCCGGACTTGCACTTGTTCCCGGTAACAAAAGAAATCCTCTTTTGGCAACCACTTATGGCACCGGTGAACTTATTCTGGCTGCCATAGAAAATGGTGCAGAAAACATTATCTTAGGTATCGGCGGCAGTGCAACAAATGACGGCGGTTCAGGTATGGCTTCAGCACTGGGTGTTAAATTTCTTGATAAAGATCAAAACGAGCTTAATGCCTGCGGCGGAGAACTTGGGAAAATAGAAAAAATAGATATTTCCAATATTAACCCCAAAATTAAAAACGTAAAGTTTACTGTAGCCTGTGATGTTGATAATCCTTTAACCGGCGAAAAAGGTGCATCCCGAATTTTCGGTCCTCAAAAGGGTGCAACAGAAGAAATGGTTAAAATTCTTGATGATAACCTTAAACATTACAGTAAAAAAATATCAGAATATCTTGGCAAGGATATTGAAAATATACCGGGTTCCGGAGCTGCAGGCGGTTTAGGTGGCGGTTGTTTGGCTTTTTTAAATACAGAGCTCAAGCGAGGCATAGAAATTGTTATTGCCGCTACTAATTTAGAGGAAGCTGTTAAGTCTGCCGATTTAGTTATTACCGGTGAAGGACGAATAGATGAACAGACTGCTTTCGGAAAAACCCCTATGGGTGTTGCGAAGGTAGCAAAATTGTATAATATTCCTGTTATTGCTCTTGCCGGTATGCTTGGCAAGGGGTATGAAGCAGTCTACAACGTAGGAATAGATTCAGCTTTTAGCATAATGCAAGGAGTTTCTGATATTAATACTGCCATAGCTTCCGGTAAAGAAAATCTCAGAAAAACTTCTACGAATATTGCCCGAATGATTAAATCTTTAAATTTAAACAAATAGTGTAAATTTACTGTGTAAGTTGGAATTTTTCCGATACTTTATTCAGAAGTTAACCATATAAACTTCATGAAAAGCCGCTAAAGTTGCAAAACAGTTTATATTCTTTCATTAAAAACTCTGCCTATTAATAAGGCAGGGTTTTTTACATTGAATCAATATGCGTGGTTAGGCGTAACCCGACATCATTTATTGATAGAGAGTTGTATTTATCGTGTCATGAAATGATAGCCTGTATAGAAATCAATGAGTTATTGTTCAGGAACACGATTGATTTGAACCGCTAAAAAACAGAAGCTTTAGACCTAATTATAAAAAATGGATGAAGATTTTCATTTTTTGCCGGTTAAAGCAACCATACCCGATTCTAAAATATTATTACATACAATACCCATACCCAAAAATCCAATGAATATAGGCATTACAGATAAGTTACTGTCGTTAACCATGGCTGTTCCCAAAAATGCACAAATTCCAAGAAATAAGCCTGTGCCAACAAACATTAAATACCTATCCTTATTTACCCGGTTTCTGTATATTTTTATAGAATCAAAAATATATATTCCCAAAATAGCTAAGAAGGCAACAAGAGAAATAACACCTGAATTCATTGCTATTCCCAAGTACAAGTTATGGGGTTTGTCGAAAACAACGTTGAAATCCAAGGCGATATTGTATTTGCCAACATAATCGTTTTGCGGAAAGTAAAGTGCAAATGTGTTGGCTCCATGCCCCATAAGTATAACATCCTTAAGTAAGGGAATAGTTCTTGACCAAATGTATCCTCTGTCAGTGCCAAACTTTTGAGAGTTTTCAAACCCAATGCAGGGGGTTTTGGTTAGGGTTACTTGATTACCATAAATATTTACATGGTAAAACTTGTCTGTTTTCATGAAATTCCAGTTGAAAAATGGCGTATTTAATGTTATCAAATTATTTGGAGGATAAGTTTTTAATGTAACGTATGGCGCAAATCTATCGTCAAGAAAGTAATAAGTCGTTTCTTCTTCTTGATCTGAGATAACGGAATTTAGAGGTATTTCCTTATTGCTTGTGTCATAACATACGGGCATTTCAGTGTCACCATATTTAACCGATAGAATATTACCGAATATGCTTACATTAAAGCCATCAGATAAGGTTTCAATATAATCAATTTTTATTCTTTGATTAGGTAAGCTGTATACATTTTTATTTTCTTTTTCATTATATGTTTCAGAATCATAGTCTAAGGTTAAATTTTGTACAGAGTTAATTTCCGAGCTTATTATCGGAAAGCATAAAATAACAGTTACTACTGAAACTAAAGCCAATATAGCTATAGATTTCCACCAAGCAATTAATTTCTTGTTAAGTAAAACAACGGCAACCAAAAGCGCAAGAAATATCCCAATAAAACCGCCCGATGAACTTGATCCGAATATATTAATACTTAGAAGACCAAAAAGAAGCCCCAAAATAACTTTCTTCAAAATTTTTTGTCTGAATAGAAACATAAATCCTACAAAAGGTATCAACATTGACAAATAGAAGGAAACGTAATTGATATTATATAGTGTTTGGGATGAATAAGTCCTGTTAACCGTGTATGCTAAGGAAAGCTTCTCTTGTAAATCAGCAGGTATAATAATATTTTTTCCGATTTCCGAATCTATGAAATTCATACCCAGCATTTGAAAAAGACCCAGTATATTTATAAATCCCACAAAAACAAGCACCCAAAAGATTACTGTTTTTATATCCTTTTCGGAATTTAAGTAATTAATAGTATAAAACAGCATGAATATGTAGCAAAGCCATGTAACCGTACCTTCGTATAAATCACGCCAACCCCAAAGAGCTATCTCTTTATGTTCCGAAAAAATAAAGGAAAGAAGCACAAATGCGGCAAATACAGCCATCGGTATATAATACTTTGGAAGCTTTTTTATCTTTAAAGTATTTTTACAGAAGGAACATACCATAATTATTGCAGCTAATACAGAAGCAATTATTATTCCGGAAAGTTTCGCAAAATTATAGAATTCAGGTGTATTTTCGGCAACATTAAGCCAATAATATTTATTGTGAAAATCTTTAAATATATGAAGCCGCATAAGTACTATAACTATAGCTGTAAAGATTATAATAGGAAGTAACCGGAAAGAGTGCAAAAATGCACTTTTACTTTTAACCATAACCTGACCATTCCCTTATAAAAAAACTTCTCTTACTTTTTCTAACACTTCCAAATTTTTCTCACCGGCAGCCTTTGCATATAATTGCGCATTTGCTTTTAATTCGGTTAGCTTCTGTTTATTTTGAAAAATATAATCAAAAGCTGTTTTTATACTTTCTTCATCATTCTTCACAAGCAGTCCGTTAACATTATGTTTAATTTGGTTTCGGATACCGCCAACATCTGTGGCGATGACAGGTACGCCTAATGTTAAAGCGTCGTCGATTACAAGGGGAGCAGCTTCCATGTGAGATATTAATGCAAAAATATCGCATTGCTTAACCAATGGGTGCGGGTTTTTCAAATAACCCGTCAATACTACATATTCTTCAAGACTATATCTTACTATCAGCCTATTAACCGATTCCCATAATTTACCTGTACCAACAATATACAATTTAAAGCTGTAGCCCTTTTCTTCCAAGTATTTAGCAAGCTTTAAGTATCCTTCTATATTTTTTTCAGGGGCAAACCTTGTAACCGTGACTATATTTGTTAATTTACTATCGACTTTAAAGTCTGTAGAGATTTCCGCACTTTTTTTAATATGATCAAAATCAGTGAAATTTGGAATAACAACCGTTTTTTCCTGAAGCTGTGGCATTTTTTTTATAAAGCCCTGTTTGATGCTTTCAGAAATGCATATAACCTTGTCAAACCTAAGATACTTGCCCAAATCATTTTTTGTCAATGCTTTTGTACGACTGTCGTACTCACTCCATAAATAATAATCAGTGTGTATCCATTGAATCTTTTTGGGCTTGTTTAATGAAGCCGCCATCCCTCTAAAATATGAATCATGACCTGAAACGCAAATTACATCAAAATCATTAAATAGGTTATAAAGCTTTTTTTTCGTCTTAATATTAATAAATAAGTCTGGTAAGCCTAATCGTATACAGGCGGTAAAGGCAATTCTCAAAATCTTATGATATAGGCTGATTTTTTTTGATTTCATGGCTTCATTAAAGGTTATAGTCAATGTTTTAAAAAACGAATCCTTTAAGAATATAAAACATGCATTCGGAAACAATGCCTTAACATCATCCTTTGGCTCTTCAAGGCTAAACACAGTTATTTCATAGTCGTTTATAAGCCCGGTTGCTTGAAGTGCCGTGGACTTTGGTACACCGCATATGTAATTAATGTTATCAATTATATAGAGAAGTTTGTTTTTCATATTATTCGCTCCAACCCCACAATTTTATCAAACTCTCCATAGTTGGGCTAAAAGCTATTTCGCCAAAACTACCAAGATATTTGTGCCCACAACTCTACTTGCTATTTCCGGCGACCAAATCCTTGATATAATGTTTAACATGTTACCCTTAGTTTTTTCTCTTATGGTAAGCTTTCTTCCCGGAATCTTTGTTAATTCTTTATGTAATAAATATATAAACTTTCAAGTAAACTTCTTTTTGAAATAATAAAAAACTACCTTTACATAAGGCTTTAAATACTTAAAACAAGGCTTGGAAATTATCTCATGACAGCACCTATAAAAAAAATACAAAATACTCTTACTAAAGCGTTGATTTGATATTTCGTTTCTATAATGATTTAAAACAGCAGTATAATAGTCCTCATCTTTATTTTTTAACCAAGAGCCTTCATACAAATGTTTTGTTACACAATATCCATCCCCTGCGTCTACCATAAATACATTGGGGGTATATATTTTTATATCATCTTTTAGTATTTGGGTTAAACCGTTTTTAACTAAGCCATATTTATGTTTGCTTAAAAATTCAGTTATTCTAAAAGGCATGGTATAGGCTTGTTCAAAAATGTCATTTTTGTATGTATTTAAAAGTTTTAGAATAAAATCGCTTTTTTCCACGGCCCCTATTGTACCGACAACTACTATGTGCTTTATCTCAAAACTTAAAACTACTTTATTGCATAAAAAAGGGTCAAGGCTTTTTAATGCCAAAATATCAGTATCTAAATAAAATCCTCCATACAAATATAACGCCTTTAATCTAAAATAATCGGATACAAATGCCCATTTTTTAGCTTTGAAGGCTTGCTTCGTGTATTCTGTTTCATTTATGTCGCAATTGCTTTCGTTCCATTCCATAATTATGTAATCGGGATTAAGCTTACGCCATGATTCGATACAGCTTAATATCCTCTCATTTTTGGGGTTTCCTCCAAACCAACAATAATGAATTATTTTTGGGATTTGAGGTACGGTGTTAAAATCTCTAAGCAAACCTATTTTTATATCCTCTTTAATGTAGCTGTTATTTTTAAAATAAGTATTATTAGATAAGTAATATTTTTGTGCATAAAATAACGTGTAGTCGCCGTTAAAATATTTAGCCTTCTCATTTAGGCTCCAATATATGGCGTAACTAATCTCTTGGGCATAGTTAGGGTTTGTGAATTTCTTTATTCTGTTCCATTGCTTCAGCATATCATGGTCCGGGTGAAAAGCCTCTATACGGGATAAAGAACCCTGTCTTTGTGCCCTATAAAAATAACAAGGTTTGTTTAAGTATGTAGGATTTTCGGCGTAAGACAGAATTATTGGAATAGTTGCCAAATCCTCATATCTTCCTGTGGGAAAGTCAATTATTTTAAAAAGTGATTTCTTTATTAGCTTTGTATGAGCACAGACAGAGCCATGATGCGTGGAGTATTTTACCATTGTTTTTTTATCCGGGACTTTTAATAGATTAGTAGGATCGATGGGTAAAGAAGGATTGTATTCCTTCTTTTTTTTACTGTAAAAGGAAATGCTATCAGACAGTACATAATCACTGTTAAATTTGATTGCTTTGTCGTATAAGCTTGTAACTGCATTTTGAGGCAGCCAATCGTCTGAATCTACAAAAAACAAATACTCGCCCCTAGCTAACTTAATCCCCAAATTTCTCGTAAGACCCAGACCCTCATTATCTTTTTTGAGGCTTCTGATTAAAGATGGGTATTTGTTTGCATAAGAGTCAATGATTTCTTGAGAATTATCTGTACTTCCGTCATTAATAATTATAATTTCATAGGAGTGAAAGTTTTGATTTACCAATGAATTAAGGCAACAATCTAAGTATTCGTAAACATTGTACACCGGTACAATTATAGATACAGCAATATCTTCCTTATTATTTTTCATTTCTTTCTGTATCCTTTCACTTTGCGGAAAATATAGTAAATCTCAGTATAGAATCTTTTCGAGGTTTTTCAGCAATGCAATATAAAACTTAAAATATATTTGAAACAAATGCTTGAAAATTCTCCAAAGCAATACTTTTGGAATATCGGTTAAAAATTAAAACTCCGGCTTTATTGGAAATTTGGCATAAGTCTTGGTTATTAAATATATCTGTAAGCCTGTCCGCTATAATTCCCGGAATACACTTCTCTAAAATCCAACCGGTTTCATTCTCCTTGATAACATCAGGTATACCACCCACACCGGAGGAGAGCGATGGAGTTCCGCAAGCCATACTTTCGAGTAAACTGTTTGGCAACCCTTCATAATTTGTGGGGTTAAGAAGCAACTTCCAATTATTGTATATTTCCGGCATCTTGGAATTATCTACCCAGCCCAGCAAAGTGATATTTTCACTTTCTCCCAATTCTTGTATAAGCTTTTGACATTTATCAAACAGGTAACCGCTTCCTGCAATTTGCAGTTTGTAGTTATTAAATTTTCTTCTGAAAATTGAAAAAGCCTTAATAGCTTCAAGAACACGCTTGCTCGAAACCAGCCTGCAACACATACCGATTATGTTTTCTCTGCTTTTATAAGGCTTAATAGGTTTAAATATTTGGGTATCTATGTAAAGGTGAACTTTATATAATTTGTGCTTACTAAGATTGATACCCCAAGGCTCTGCTACGGATAACGCTTCAACGCATAAGTAATCGGCTTTAACAGCCATAAATTTCATCAGTTGTGACTTAATTCTGTTAAATAATGATACTTTTTCTGATTTATATTTACTGTTTCCATATAAAAATGTTACTGTTTTATAATGCTTGAGTATGCAATACAGAAATGGAATCAGCATTGGTCCCGATAACCAAAATATAAATACAGTCCGGGATTTTTCGCATTTATTTAAATTTTTTAGAACTTTAAGTTGCATTAAAATATAATTACATAACTTCTTTGTTGCTGTTGAAAATTCAAAGATTGTTCTTATATTAATTAATTCTATGTTATTAAATGAAGTAACAGCTTCCTCGGGAAAATTTGATGTAATAAAGCGAACCTTCTCAAAGCTGTTGGAGCAAAGATACATCATTTTGGAATTTACCACAGCCGGCGAGGCATTGTCATTGGGAACAAAGCTTGATATAACAACGGCATTTTTCATTTGCTAAACCTCGATATTCTCACAGCCCCAATGAGATTTGAACAGATAAATCTTACTGTACGAAAAATAACCAAAATATCATTTTTCAAGGTATAGTTTCTTATGTAAAGTAAATCCCATTTCAACTTTTCTCCCGGAGAAGAATTATAGCTTCCGTTAATTTGAGCCAAACCGGTTATTCCTGCTTTCACATTAAGCCTGTAAACAAATTCCGGCAGCTCTTTAGTATACTTATTTGCAAAAAATTCTCGTTCCGGTCTCGGACCTATTAAGCTCATATCACCTGTAAGAACGTTTAAAAATTGAGGTAATTCATCTAAATTGGTAATTCTCAAAAAACGCCCTGTGCCTGTTATTCTTTCATCAGAATTTGTATATATAGAATTTTTTCCCATTGTATGTAAGCCTTTCTTGATTGATAAAAACAGGAAAGCCGTCTTTTATAATAATAATTGTGCTTATAATGACTGTAAGAGGGATGATTACCGGCAGCAGCAATATTGTTACTGTAATATCAAGCATTCGTTTTTCACGCATTTGCTTTGCAGTAAGCTTCTGTGGATAAAACATCATTCACCTTCCATGTATGCAGTGCAAACTTTTTTAGGACTGTCTAACATTTTTATTTTTCCTTGATCCAGCCATAAGGCTTTGTTGCACATTTGGATGACCTGATCGTTAGAATGGGAAACAAAGAGAAGTGTTGTGCCTTTGCTTAGTATGCTTTGTATTCGGGATAGGCTTTTGCTCATAAATTTGTAGTCGCCCACAGACAAGGCTTCGTCTATTATTAAAATATCCGGAACGCTGATGGTTGCAATTCCAAAGCCCAGCCTAGATAACATTCCGGAGGAAAAATTTTTTAATGGCGTATCTATAAAGTCCTCCAGCTCTGTAAAATGCACTATTTCCTCAAAGCTTGATTTTATTTGTTTTCTTGAATATCCAAGTAACGCACCGTTTAAAAAGATATTATCCCTTGCAGATAAATCGTAATCGAAGCCTGCCCACAGTTCAATTAAAGGTGCGATGTTTCCGTTTTTATGTATGGAACCGCAGGTTGGTTTAAAAATTCCTGATATAACCTTTAGTAACGTGCTTTTACCCGAGCCGTTTGAACCGATTATGCCTAAAGAGTCGCCTTTATTCAGTTTAAAGGTTATATCCTTGAGTGCCCAGAAATCTTCTTTGGGGTATTTTACCTTTACTACGGTGGATAAATATTCTTTTAATGTATCAACCCTCTTGCCTGATTTTATAAACCTCATAGAGACATTATTCAAATCCAATATAGTATTCATATGACACCTTTATAAATATAGTATAAACTCGTCCTGTTTACGTTTAAAAAAATATAGTCCAATAATTAACATGCCTAAAGAAAAAGCAAGGCAGATAAGGTTAGCCTGAACATCCGGAACTATACCTTCCAGGACAAGGCATCTTATGTATTTTATAAAGTGATACAACGGATTGATCTTTAAAACCCAAATTAAGTTTTGCGAAACAATATCTTCGGGGTAGAATATTGGAGTTATATATGACCATGCCATTATACAAATATTGTAGAAATGGATAATATCTCTGAAAATAGTTGAATAAGCAGCCAAAAGCAAACCCAGACCAAGAGAAAATATAAAAGTATATATTATGGGTATGGGAAGTAACAAGAGAGTTGCCATAAACGGAGCATTTATTGCTATCATTACAACGAACATAGCAATATAAGAAAATAATAAATTAATAAGGCATGAAACTACTTTGGCTAACGGTAAAATATATTTTGGTATGTAAATCTTTTTGATAAGAGACGAATTAACAATTATAGAATTAAGAGAATTAGAGGTGGCTTCTGAATTAAAAGAGAAAATTAACGAACCGCTTAAATAGTAAATGGGATAAAGAGTTATGTTGGAGCGGAACAGTGAAGAAAAAACAAAGGTGATAATTAACATCATCATTAAGGGATTTATAATTGTCCATGTTATACCGAGAAAAGAGTGTCTGTATCTTACTTTTATATCCCTTACTACTAATTCTCTTAAAAGGTTAGTGTAATTACAAAAAGCTTTGATCCAATAAAAAGTATTTTTCACGGCAAGTCCTTTTTCGTTTTTTGGATAATTTTGCTACCCGGATATTAAGATAACATAAAATATTAGCTTTATCAATACATTTTCATAATAAATAGGAAAAACACATCAGAAAAACCTATTACATACATACAGCACTATTTGGTGGCTTTTATATCTATCCTTCTAAACGTTTCAAAACATCTGCCGTCTGATTGTTTGGTCTTTTTGATCATAATATTAACAACTTCATTTCTGAAGCTTTCTTTAGATGCCATCGGAATATGACCCAAAAACGGAACTATGCTTGGTTGGTCAATCCATCTTATCATTTCATCGCAGTCAGAAAAAAACCTGTCTGCATTTTGATATTGTATATTTATATTTCCGAAACACTTCAACCAATTTTTCATATTCCTCTTTTGATGGCATAAACCACGGCCATTCAAAGTCTGAGAAATATTCTTTATATGTATCCTCAATTATCAGAGCTTTTACAGTATCAAAGAAATTAGAACAATTACCTTCTCCGGCAAAGTTCCATTTGATAAATCCGTTGGACTTTAAAGCCGTAAGACAGTTGATTAACAATCTTTTATGATCTTTAATCCAATGCAATGCAGCATTTGAAAATATAACATCAAAATAATCTACAAAATCCATATTATTTATATCCATACAGATAAAAGTAAGATTATCTTTTTCAAGCTTTTTTGCTGTGTTTATCATTCCCACAGACGCATCAATTCCTATAACTTTACCCCTAGGTACTAACCTTGATATTTGTTCCGTTAAAACTCCGTCACCGCATCCAAGGTCTAAAATTACTTCATTTCCCTGAAGTTTCAGTCCGGAAATTAAACTGTTACCCCATTCTTTTTGATGTTTTGATGCCTGCTTATATTTTTCACCGTCAAATTCGAATTTTGCCATTGAATTTCAACCTCCCGGTTCATTATATAATTAAACTTTACATCATGCATATCATAACTTACAAAATAAATCAATACTAAAAGGAATTTTTATAATATTTTAATAATTTCTTTAAGGTTAACCTATACATAACAGGCTTTTTCCTTGCTGTCCGGAAATTTTTTTATTGGTTAGGCTTGGATTATTTGGAATGGGACTTCACATACTTAAATGAAGTGCTTACATAGAAATCCTTTTTAAGGTATAATGCTTTATTATTTTATACTGATATTTGCAAAGAGCGAGGTAATATACACTAATGGAGTTTCATGAAAAACTGCAAGAACTCAGAAAACAAAAGAACTTAACACAGGAAGAACTTTCGGAAAAACTGTTTGTTTCACGAACTGCTATTTCAAAATGGGAATCCGGGCGTGGTTATCCAAGTATAGACTCATTGAAAGCTATAGCAGAATATTTTTCCGTAACAATAGATGAACTGCTATCCAACAAGGAACTGATTAGCCTTGCCGAAATAGACAGTCTTCAAAAAACACAACATATGCGTGACTTAATGTTCGGATTCCTTGACTGTGCGGTTGGGATCCTGCTCTTTATTCCGCTCTTCGGACAAAGGGACGGTGACGTCATACGTCATGTATCATTACTTTCATTAACTGAAATGCAATTGTATATTAAGACCGCCTATATAATTATTGTATCACTGACAACCCTATGGGGTATATCTGCTGTCGCTTTACAGAATTATCAAAGTTTGAATTGGAAGCGAACCGGTAATACCGTTTCCGTTATATTAAGCGTACTCAGTGTACTGATTTTCATGGCAAGCCGTCAGCCTTATGCCGCTTTTTTTACATTCATTCTTTTGATTATCAAGGGAGTTTTGCTGATAAAACGCCATTGACACGAATCGTATCATGGGTGTGACAACAATATTCTTACATTTTCGAGGCTCCGCAGTTACAGTGATGTTGGGCTAAACGCCAACATACTAAAATCAAAGGAGTCTCGAAAATGAAAAAAAGAAATCTAATCTGTTTTGCCGCAGCAGGTGTATTGCTGATTTTGTTTATCCTCTATACCGCTGCACTTACTTTTGTGGACGTAAAGCCAATAGGTCCTCAAAGCACCCTTGTGGGTTTTGCAACCATAAATAAGCAACTTCACGATTTGTTTGGTGTAAATATGTTGCTCTACAATATAACCGATTGGTTAGGGCTTGTTGCTGTAGTTGTTGCAATGGGGTTTGCAATTTTGGGGTTAATTCAACTTATTAAACGAAGAAGCTTTTTGAAAGTGGACAGCAGTATACTTGTATTGGGTGGATTTTACCTACTTGTATTTGCGTTCTATCTTTTTTTCGAATTAAATGTAGTAAATTACAGACCCGTACTAATAAGCAATGTCTTGGAAGCATCTTATCCTTCATCTACAACTATGCTCGTAATGTGCATTATGCCTACAGCAATGATGCAGTATCACCGACTGATTAAGCATAAAGCTGTTAGAATAGGTGTAAATGTCTTATGTGGTGCTTTCACGATCTTTATGGTCATGGGACGTATGCTTTCAGGAGTTCATTGGTTTACAGATATTTTAGGAGGTATACTCCTTAGTGCAGCACTTATTATGTTGTATTACTCGATTAATCAGTTTATTGAATCTAAATGTTTGTAATGGCAAGGTTTTCGAGACCTAAATGAACATGATAATAATAAAAAGCGGTATACCCACCGCTTTATAAAGTCTTATGCTTAAACTATACCGATTCCATTTTAAATAGAGGACAAAAACAATTAAGATTGTTTTATCCTCCATCTTATATGGAATTAGGATACAATCCTCATTTATCTTGTAAATGAACATTAAAAACAGCCGTCATTCTTACTAACGAGAATGACGGCTTCATAAAAATGTATATTCAGTATTTTAACAGTATATCAAACTGTCTAACTTTATAGGTGAAGTTTACTTTACTGCCCCCGGCTTATTTCAATTTTTTACCGCAATAATGGCAAAAATGCTTTTCTGCACCTGCTTTTTCATTATCGCTGCCTATTTGCTCTACAAATCCTGCACTGATAATACCTGTGGGCACGGCTACAAGACCTATACCGAGAAAAGCTATTATTGAGCTGAGTATTTTACCGGTTATCGTAACAGGGTAAATGTCGCCGTAACCAACAGTTGTAAAGGTTGCTACAGCCCACCATAGGGCGGAAAAAGCGTTTTCAAATATTTCGGGTTGTGCTTCATATTCAAGATTATACATGAGAACAGATGCCATTATCATAAGTATCAAGATAACAGACATTGCCGAAACAAGTTGAGCGGATTTATTTTTAATAACATGGCCTACAGATGAAAGTGCATTTGTATAGCGATTTGCCTTCAATATTCTTAAAACACGTAAAAGCCGAATCATTCTTAAAACTCTTAAATCCATTCTTATCAGGAACGGTAGGAAAAATGGTGCAATAGCAAGTAAATCTACAATCGCCATAAAAGAAAATATGTATCTTAAACGTGCCTTAAACGGCTTCATTTCCGGAAACACATAATCCGCAGTCCATAGTCTTAAGGCATATTCTAATGTAAAGATAACAACAGAAAATATCTCTACGTATTTAAATACAGTTAAAACAGTGTTGGGAAAACCGCTGAATGTTTCAAGAATTACCAGTATAACATTAACGGAAATCAGAAAGAGAATGAATTTGTCAAAGAAATTACTGACTAAGTCCGTCCCGTCATCAACACTGACAATCCTAAAGATCCGCTTTTTGATAGGTTTGAGTATATAGAGCATCGTTGTAACTCCTGAATCCGATAGTCATGCTTATTCAGATAGTATCAATCTGATGTTATGAACTTGGATGTTTATTGGTCTATTTTATCAATGGAAATAAGCGGAATTGTAATTTGAGATCCCATTGTAGTTTCATAAGTATACAATCCTTGTGAGGTGCCATATATGGTTATCTTATCATCATCTAATATTCTTGATGAAACCAAGTTTTTATTATAATAACCGTAGATAACGTCCTCATAGCCGTTTTTGGCAGTGCTCAGTCGAATTCGTATTTCATTATCGCCCTCAACTACTTGGACAACTCTGCCATAGAACTTAACTTTTTTGCCTTTATAATCGTCCGGTGTTCTTGCAAGTTGACTATATGTAATTCCCGTGTCGTATCCTTTTCGGGCTTCTGCCTCCAAGGCGGCTTTTTTGTCAGCTTCCTCTTTATCTTTTTTTGCCTTTTCGGCGGCTTGAATTCTTTCTGTTTCCAACCTATCTTCTTCCGCTTTTCTTTTATTGGCTTCGGTTTGGGCTGATATTTCGGAATCAGATAAATCTTTGTATTTGTCAAGCAAGGCGGTGTTTTCTGTCTTTAATTGTTCGTTTTCGGACTTTAGAGTTTTGTTTTCGGCTGTCAGGGTCGATACATCTGTTTTTAATTTATTCTCGCTCTCTTTGAGAGCGATTATTTCTTGGTCTCTCTCAGCTAAGGTTGGAGTAAGATCTTGTCCGCAACCGGTTAATGAAATGAATACAATTGACATTGAAACTAAAAGTGTTTTGAGTACTTGCAAATTACGCATTAAATTTTCCTCCTAGGTTTTAAATTAGTATATGGAGAGATTGTTTATTCGTCTCACCCATTGAATATCCTATATGATTTAGGATAATTCTTCTTTGATATTGACAAGTCTTTGGCAAATATACTTTATTCGGTTATAGTATTACTATTTTGTGTGTCTGCATATTCCGAAAACCCAAGTGCAGCATAGAATAGGCAAAGTACAATCCCCACTGTCTTAATCTTTGAACGTTTAGTCAGTACGTCTCTCCTTAAAATAAAAAACTTCTGCATATTGTTATGCGGAAGTTTTGTCATTTGCCCAAGTTGTCGTCATTTATCCGGTTTTTAGTATTGTGATAGTTTTTAATAGATTAATCTGATGCATTTATTAATAGGAATTCTTTTTCGCTTGTTTTAATTCTATTCGTTAAAGTTTGCGTTGGCTTTGCTCATATTACAGTTGTACCCGGGTTTTGGTGCCATGCCCATTATATACTGTTATGATTTATATTTATTACCTACATTAAAGACTTAATTCTTCGACGATGCCTTTGTTGTATCTTGAAGCGATAACGGATATTTGGTAATCGTTAATCTACTCCGGCTGTATCCTTGAGGTCATAATCTATGAGCTGTGATAAATGTAGAGCCATATAAAAACACTTTGAATCGGGTCTTTCGGTGAATTAATAATACCACGTTGTTAGGTTACAGTCAATCTTTTCATATCATAACCCCGGGTTCCGGCAGATGTTAAACCTTGCATGCCGGTGTGGCAAAAAGATGTTTTTTATTTTACTGTGTCCATTAACCGGAAAGTTTCAAAAGCGTCAACAAACTACTTCTCAACAAAAAGTCTTATATGAAATATACTTTAGTTTATATGTAGAATACTATAGTTTACTGATAATAGATATAATGCAAACAAGACCGCCGGTCAACCGGTGGTCTTATTTAAGGCATAGTTTATTTCTTATCGAATTCGGGATTAAATGCATAGAAATTCTTAGAGTTTAATCGACTTTTCACAATCTCCAAAGCTTCGCCGAATCTTTGGAAATGTACAATTTAACGGGCTCTGAGGAATTTAATGGGTTCCAAAACGTCCGGGTCATGACACAAACGTAAAATATTGTCGTATGTGGTTCTTGCTTTTTGTTCTGCAGCCATATCCTCCACTAAATCCGTAATGGCATCGCCTTTGGAAGCAAAGCATAAGGATGAAAACGGTATACCCGAAGCAGCTGTAGGCCACAGAGCTATGGTATGGTCAACAAAATATGTGCCAAATCCTGCCTTTTTGATTTACTTCTTTATAAGGCATTGAATATCTTTGTGACAGATAACGCATTGATGCATGAAGTTCAAACACTCTTTCTGTGAACACTAAATTTGCATGCTTTTCTTACCCATACTATTCATCACAAGGCCCTATAAGAAATATAACAGGTCTGAAACCGTCTGTACATGAGGCAACTTGGGATTTTTTATCTTTAGTACCTATACACTCCATATTGTTTCTTACAAAAATAATATCTTTAAATATGTCGGCAAATGCCCAAGTACAGAAGCCCTCAGGCAAGCTTCTGCCATCTGTAATAAAGGAATCGCCTTCTTTAAATTTATTGCATATTGTTATTTTTCCTTCGCCTGCATATTCTGAAATAATATCATCCATAACAAGTCTTTTTAAAACTGTAATTTTAACCTTATCCGCCATAAAAAACTCCTTTCATTTTGCACTTCCCGTAGCTACAATATCAACGCCTGAACCGCAAATATTTTCGATAATTACATCATATCTTTTAACCGGCGGTTTCAAACAAACCTTCTTAATCTGTTTCATACAGTCCATAATTAATTCCTTTGGCAATGGTTTAGCTGAACGAACCGGGATCAAAGGATTTTTTGGGTCATCCAATTTAACAGTAGTAGTCAGTATTCTCACAGGGTGACTAAATTCAGATTCCGCATATTCCATACCACGTTTACAGGTATGTCCCTCAACAGAAATTATGTTATCACTCTCACCCACAACCCTAATATAACAACCTACAGGACAAACAGTGCAAATAATCTGCTTTTCCATAATTACGCCTCCTTAACAACCTCTATCAAAACTTCATCAGCCGTAATTTTAGAAGAATTAATTTCTATGTATTCCATTTCACCGGGGCTGATTCTTAACGACTTTTTCTTAGCAATTACGTCACCACCGCAAACTGCCCTCAGAATAACATTACTGTCAGGTGACAAAACCCTGAAATATATCTTTATGCTTTCATCATCTTCAGTTAAATTTAATTTATGGGGACATAAATACCTTACATTGTTTCCGTTTATAAGCTTAATTTCTTTTTTGTTTTCCGGAAAATGACCTGCTGAAAATTTTGCCGCATAAGCACCGGCTTTAAGGCTTTCAACACTTACATTGTCAACAAGGTCATTTACGTGAACAACGTTGCCGCAAGCAAATATGGATTTTATGGATGTTTGCATATACTGATTAACAATTGGCCCGTTGGTAACGGATGAAATTTCAAGTTCGCATTTTCTGCTTAGTTCATTTTCAGGGATTAAACCCACAGATAACAATAAAGTATCACATTGGATAAACTTTTCGGTATCTAAAATAGGCTTTTTATTATTATCAACAGCGGCTACATAAACGCCTTCTACTCTTTTATCGCCTACAATTCTTGTAATTGTATGGGAAAGCATTAGGGGTATGCCAAAATCATCAAGACATT
>CAYXWM010000002.1:0-116755 GCA_964468805.1 uncultured Defluviitaleaceae bacterium | reverse complement strand
GGTTTCTTTGAAGTATATGCAGACATAGTCTGTTCTATTAATACAGGTATGTCAATAAAGGCAATATCATTGCTTAAAAATCTCGAAACTGCAATTTCATTTGCCGCGTTTAAAACCGTGGGTATTATTCCGCCGGTTTTTATGGCTTGAATTGCAAGTTTTAAACAGGAAAACAATTCATAATCGGGTTGGTAGAAAGTTAAAGCGTTCAGCTCGAAAAAGTTTAACTTGGGATATGGGTTGTCCAATCTTTTGGGATAGGTTAAGGCGTATTGTATGGGTACTTTCATATCCGGTATACCCAATTGAGCCATAACCGCTCCGTCTCCGTATTCAACCATAGAATGAATTATACTTTGTGGATGAACTACCACCGTTATATCATCCGGATTAACCCCGAACAGCCAATGAGCTTCTATAAGCTCCAGACCTTTGTTCATCAAAGTTGCACTGTCTATGGTAATCTTATTACCCATAGACCAGTTTGGATGTTTTAAAGCATCCTCCGGTCTTACCTTTTCCAAGTCTTCTCTTTTGCAATTTAAGAAGGGACCGCCGGAAGCGGTCAGATATATTTTATTTATGCTGTTAGCTTCGTTGCCTTGCAAGCATTGAAAAATTGCGGAGTGTTCGCTGTCCACAGGCAGTATTTTTACGCCCTTTTCCATTGCCATAGGCATAATTATACTGCCGGCTGTAACCAACACCTCTTTATTTGCCAAGGCTATGTCTTTTCCGGCTTGAATGGCTGAAACCGTGGGTAATAAACCTATATTTCCAACCAAGGCGTTTACTACAATGTCTGTTTCCGGAAAGGCAGCAGCTTGTAGGATATTATCTTTGCCAAACAAAATGGCAGTGTCTGTGTTTCCCACGAGTTTTAAAAATTCGTCCTTATGGGTATCGTCCGTAAGCACGGCAAGTTTGGGCTTAAATTCATTAATCTGTTTGGCAAAAAGTCTGTAGTTGCTGTTGGCTGTAATAGCCGCCACTTGTATGTTGCCCAAATCCTTGGCTACGGTTAAGGTCTGAGTACCGATGGAACCGGTAGAACCCAGTACAGAAATTTTTCTCATATTATATCCTTTGGTATAAAATAATAAAGACTTTGAGGGAAACTTCTTCTGAAGAAAAAGTTTCCCTCAAACTCCCTTCAAAAAGACTTTATTATATAGATCTAACCGAAAATTAAAATCCAAACAAAAATACTGTTGCAAAAAATACGCCCGGTGCGGTTAGGAGTATGCTGTCGAATCTATCCAAAATACCGCCGTGACCGGGAATCAATCTTCCGAAATCCTTAATATTGGCGTAACGTTTAATGGCGGAAGCCGCCAAATCGCCGAATTGTGCAAAGACGGAGCCTACAAGCCCTATAACGGTACAGCTTAAAGGTATATTAACCTCTTTAAGGCTAAATACCGTAGAAACAATAAACCCGAAAATATAGGCAAAAAGAGTGGCAAAGGCTACGCCTCCCAGAGCACCCTCAATTGTCTTTTTGGGACTTAGAGCAGGAGCCAATTTATGCTTTCCGAAAAGTATACCAACAAAGTAAGCCCCGGTATCACAACCCCAAGCACAAATAAAAATCAACCACACAAAAAATTCACCGAAGCTCTTGTCACGAACAAGGCAAATAAACGACAGCAGTACGGGAATATAATAAAAACCAAGCAAAGTAACCGCACAGTCAAAAATATTTACTTTTTTAAAATTAAAGATAGAAAACAACAATAAACTTATTATAAAAAGCGGCGAAAAGAATAAGAGATAAACGGAATTATAATAAGATTGAAGGAAGGTCAGGCTGTAAAAATACAACACCGCAAACAAATAGCCTATAAAATGTATAGACTTATGCTTTTTTTGCACAGCAGTATAAAACTCTACCATGCCCATGATAGAAACAATCAGTATTATAAACCATAGAAGATAGCTGCCACCTGTTATAAAAAAAACTAAAAGAGGAAGGCCAATTATGCTGGAAATGATTCGCATGACCATCCGGTCCGTCACCCCTATTTTCGTCCGCCAAATCGACGCTCCCTTTGAGAATAATCCTCCACAGCATCGATTAAGTCTTGAGAAGTAAATTCAGGCCAAAACTTATTGCAAAAGTAAAATTCCGCGTAAGCCGCCTGCCACAACAAAAAGTTGGACAGTCTGCGTTCCCCTGCTGTTCTGATAATAAGGTCGGGGTCGGGAATACCTTTGGTATCCAAAAAGTCCGGCACTGTCGTTTCGTTTATGTTTTCGGGAGAAACGCCGCTTTCGAGCATTTTTTTTATGCCTCGCAAAAGCTCGTCTCTTCCTCCGTAATTTAATGCTATAATTAAGTTTAACCCCGTTTTATCGGCGGTTATTTCCGTAAGATGTTTTATTTCCTTTTGCAAATCGGTATTTAATTGGGACACATCACCGATTATGTTAATCTTAATGTCGTTTTTGGAAGATTCCTTAATGAACTGCCTTAAATAGTCTTTTAAAAGAGTCATTAAAAACTTAACTTCATCTTGAGGTCTTCTCCAATTCTCGGTTGAAAAGGCATACACCGTCAAATACTTTATCCCCAACTTATCCGCGTGAGGCAACAGCTTTTTCAATGCCTGTCCGCCTGCTCTGTGACCAAAGGATTTAGCCAAGCCCCTAGCCTTAGCCCAACGCCCGTTGCCGTCCATTATTATCCCTACATGTTGTGGAATGTCCAAAACCTTGACCTCCAAGAAAAAATTCGTACATTTCATTTTGTTACAAAATCTTTTATGAATAAAATTATATTATACATTTAGAGAAATTGCTATATTTTTTAAAAATTTATTAATACTGTATGTTCCGGTGATATACACGGTAGTTACAAAATTGTACCCCGTGACTGAAGCGGGGCTTTTTTCTTGTATTTTTAAGTATATACTTAGTTTCCGGTTAAGAAGTAACAAAAGAGAATATTCGTCGTTGAGAGCGACCGAGTTTTTTCATAAAAAACGCAAGAGCGAACCGTTTACGATGAATAGGTTTTGTTACTAGTCCTTATGCAATTAAGTATATCCTTAATTTTTATATTAAAGTCAGGCTATGCAAAATTTTCCGGCATAAAATAAAACAGAGGAGAATAAGCCTCCTCTGTATATATAAAATTATTTATCAAAAAAATCTATGGTTTTGGAGATTTCATCCGAGGAAAGTAAACTGTCCTCAAATAAATCTGCGTCCAAAATAAGAGAATCGTCGGACATAAAGTCACCGTCTTCCGGGAAATCCTCGGGGAGTTCATCCGGATAATCCGGGTCAACCTTTTCGTCTGTGTCGATTGGGTCTACGAAATCGTCCGCATCTTCTATGTCATCTGTAAAGTCGTCCTCATCGGCTTCGTCCGGAAGTATGTCTCCGTCGTCTCCATCGCTGAGTTCGATAACGGGCGAGTAGTTGAAGCGTTTTCTAACAAAGCCCTTGTCGTCTTCTTCTCCGTCAGATTCTTTGCCCTCTATATTAACGTTAAGTTCGTCTACGTCGTCTATGGATTCCTTAATTTCCACTTCTGTGGCGTCTTCAAGCAATACACGAACGTCCAAGGCAAGAGCCTGTAATTCTTTAAGGAGTACCTTAAAGGATTCGGGAACACCCGGTTCGGGAATATTTTCGCCTTTAACTATGGATTCATAGGTCTTAACACGACCAACAATATCGTCGGATTTAACCGTCAAGATTTCTTGCAAGGTGTATGCGGCACCGTAAGCTTCAAGTGCCCAAACTTCCATCTCGCCGAAACGCTGTCCGCCGAACTGAGCCTTACCGCCAAGAGGTTGTTGAGTAACCAGTGAGTAAGGTCCGGTGGAACGGGCATGGATTTTATCGTCAACAAGGTGGTGGAGTTTAAGGTAATGCATGTAACCCACTGTAACCGCGTTGTCGAAATATTCCCCGGTACGACCGTCACGAAGTAAAATCTTACCGTCACGGCTTATGGGAACGCCTTTCCATTGGTCGCGGTGAGTCTTGTTTTCTTCAAGACTTTCAAAGATAAACTCGTCTACCACGTCTTTCCACTTGCTTTCGAATTCAGCCCAATCCATATTGGCATAGTCGTTGGCAAGCTCAAGGGTATCCATAATATCAATTTCGTTTGCCCCGTCAAATACCGGTGTGGCAACTTTCCAGCCCAAAACTTTAGCCGCAAGACCCAAGTGGACTTCAAGTACCTGACCGATGTTCATACGAGAGGGAACCCCAAGAGGATTCAAAACTATATCCAAAGGACGACCGTTGGGCAAGAAGGGCATATCCTCAACAGGAAGTACTCTGGAAATAACGCCCTTGTTACCGTGACGACCTGCCATTTTGTCACCCACGGAGATTTTACGTTTTTGAGCAATATAAACACGTACAAGTTGATTTACACCCGGAGGCAATTCATCGCCGTTTTCACGGGTAAATATTTTAACGTCAACAATAATACCGGATTCACCGTGAGGAACTCTCAAGGAATTGTCACGTACTTCACGGGCTTTTTCGCCGAATATGGCTCTAAGCAGTCTTTCTTCGGCTGTAAGTTCGGTTTCGCCTTTGGGAGTAACCTTACCAACCAAAATATCGTTGGGTTGTACTTCAGCACCTATGCGGATAATACCGTTTTCGTCTAAGTCCTTTAAGGCTTCTTCACCTATGTTAGGAATGTCACGGGTTATTTCTTCCGGACCCAGTTTTGTATCTCTGGCTTCGGATTCGTATTCTTCTATATGAACGGAGGTATAAACGTCCTCCGCAACAAGTTTTTCGCTGAGGAGAATGGCGTCCTCGTAGTTATAACCTTCCCAAGTCATAAAGCCTATCAAGGGGTTTTTACCCAAAGCCAATTCACCGTTATTGGTAGAAGGACCGTCGGCAATAATTTCGCCCTTGGTTATTCTTTGACCCTTGGAAACAAGAGGACGGTTGTTTATGCAAGTACCTTGGTTGGAACGCATAAACTTGGTTAATTTATATACATCACGAGCACCGTTATCGTTGCGTATTACTATTTCGTTTGCAAAAACCTTGTCTACCACACCGTCATTTCTGGCGATTATGGTTACGCCGGAGTCTCTGGCGGTTTTGTATTCCATACCTGTACCGACTATAGGTGCATCGGTGCACAACAAGGGTACAGCCTGACGTTGCATGTTTGAACCCATCAAGGCACGGGTAACGTCGTCGTTTTCCAAGAAAGGAATCAAAGCGGTAGCAACGGAAACAATCTGTTTGGGAGAAACGTCCATTAAGTCTATACGGTTTTGGTCTACCTGTATGGTATCCTCGTGGAACCTTGCATTAACCTTTTTGTGTTTGAAATAGCCTTGTTCGTCCAGGGGTTCATTTGCTTCCGCAAGGGTGAAGTTTTCTTCCTCGTCTGCGGTAACGTAAACGAATTGGTCGGTAACTCTGGGTTTTCCGTCTGTTTTATCTACAACTCGGTAAGGAGCTTCTATAAAACCGTATTCGTTAATACGGGCAAAGGTTGCCAAGGAGTTGATAAGACCGATGTTGGGACCTTCAGGAGTTTCAATGGGGCACATTCTTCCGTAATGGGAAGTATGAACGTCACGCACTTCAAAGCCTGCTCTGTCACGAGAAAGACCGCCGGGACCCAAAGCGGAAAGTCTGCGTTTATGAGCCAATTCGCCCAGAGGGTTGGTTTGGTCCATAAATTGAGACAACTGTGAGGAACCGAAGAATTCTTTGATTGCGGCGGTTACCGGTCTGATGTTGATTAAGGCTTGGGGAGTAACTATATCCAAATCCTGTATGGTCATACGTTCTCTGACCACTCTTTCCATTCTGGAAAGCCCGATACGGAATTGGTTTTGCAATAATTCGCCTACTGCTCTGATACGGCGGTTGCCCAAGTGGTCTATATCGTCCTTGGAGCCTATACCGTGGTCAAGATTAATAACGTAGTTAATGGAAGCCATAATATCTTCCAAAGTAATATGTTTGGGAATAAGTTTGTTAACATTATTTTTAATAGCCAATTCCAATTCTTTGGGGTTGGTGTAAGTTTCCAAAAGTTCTTTTAAATAAGGATAATATACACGTTCCTTAACACCCAAGTCCTTGCCGTTAAGACCGTATCCGTTAATATATAAATCTATATCAACAGCCAAGTTGCTTAAAATCTTAACGTCGGCGTTTTCGGTTTTTACGGTTACGGCTCCTATACCGGAGTCTTGAATGGTATCCGCCAAATCCGGGGTAATTGTTTGACCTTCTTCAGCCAAAATTTCACCGGTTGAAGGATCAACCACATTTTCCGCAAGTTCGTATCCGCTGATTCTGTTGCGTAAGCGTAACTTTTTATTAAATTTATAACGACCCACTTTAGCCAAGTCATAACGTTTTGGGTCAAAGAACATACTTCTCAAAAGAGATTCGGAGTTTTCTACCGTAGGCGGTTCGCCGGGGCGTACTCTGCGGTAAATTTCCAACAAACCTTCTTCGTATGAATTACTGCTGTCCTTTTCCAAAGAGGCGTTGATTTTGGCTTCGTCGCCGAATAATTCTCTTATTTCTTCATTGGTGCCTATGCCCAAGGAGCGAATTAAAACTGTTATGGGTACTTTACGGGTACGGTCTACTCTAACTGTAAATACGTCATTGGAATCGGTTTCATATTCCAACCAAGCACCCCTGTTGGGGATAACGGTGGCACTGATTAATTCTTTACCTACCTTATCATAGTCCTTGGAATAGTAAATACCCGGTGAACGTACCAACTGGCTTACGATAACACGTTCCGCACCATTTATAATGAAGGTGCCGTTATCGGTCATCAGAGGAAAATCGCCCATAAAGATTTCTTGCTCTTTGATTTCGTCAACTTCTTTGTTGCATAAGCGGCATTTTACACGGAGCGGAGCGGCATAGGTTGCATCACGTTCTTTGCATTCCTCAATAGAGTATTTAGGTTGAGAATCCAGGGTAAAATCCACAAACTCAAGTACAAGGTTACCGCTGTAATCCATAATGGGAGAAATATCCGCAAAAACTTCTCTCAGTCCCTCTTCCAAAAACCACCGGTAACTGTCTTTCTGTACCTCGATAAGGTTTGGCATCTCCAAAACCTCGTCAATCCGGGAGTAGGACATGCGAACTTCGTTTCCTAGTTTTATGGGTTTAATCCTGTTCTTTTCCATAAGTACATCACCTCATTGAAGAATTCGGCTTACATTAAATATTTCTGTGAATCAATAAAAATCTATAAAGTCTTTCAAAAAAATAATGCCATAGCGGTTTAAGTTAAAATGTACTATAATAAATTATATAGACTTATTAACGCAAACCACTATACTAACGTAACAATTCCCCCGCCATTGAGACGGGGGTTAAATTACGGTCAATATTAAGCAACGGTATAAAAAACGACATTTTTGTATATAATACGTTTATTCTTTATAAATAAACGTTAATATTCCATAGGAATTTTTTAAGAATTATATTGGTTGGGTTTTATATAATATTATTAATTAAAAGAAAAATAAAAGATTTTAAATGTCAATAGCTGACAATAAAATACTGAAAATTTTAAGACTTTATGGAAAAATATCAAAAAAATACTTGAAATGCAAAAAATTAAATGTTATAATATTATTTACGTGAAATATACAGCGTACATTTGACGATATGGCAAATATTATATCAAACGGACAAATACTTGTCAAGGGATTTTAACCTAAAACTCTCTTTTTATAACGTTTTTAATTAATTTTTCAAGTATTGTTTTTTATTTATAAATTATTATAAATTATGCATATACATAACTAACTTAATGGGGAATTTCATGAGCATATACGACATTCAATATTTAAACATTGCCGAAAATATTTTGAACTACGGTTATCTTGATAAAAACAGGACCGGTACCGATGCGTACAAACTGCCTCATCAAATTATGACCTTTGATTTGCAAGAGGAATTTCCCATCTTGACCACCAAAAAGGTTTTTTGGAAATCCGCCGTAAAGGAATTGCTGTGGATTTACAAGCACCAAAGCAACGACCTCAGCATTTTACACAAAGACGACGTACACATCTGGGACGAATGGGCTATGGCCGACAATACCATAGGTACGGCTTACGGTTATGTTGTTAAGGCTACTAAGCAAATGGACATGCTTCTGCGTTCCTTAAAGAACAATCCTCAAGACAGACGAATGATAATTGACTTGTGGCAAGTTCCTTATTTGGAAACCGGAGCACTGCACCCCTGTTGCTTTTTAACCATGTGGGACGTTACCGACGGTCATTTGAATTGCATTTTGGTTCAACGCAGCGGAGATTTCGGTTTGGGAGTGCCTTTTAACACCACCCAATATGCTGTGTTGGTTCATCTGCTGGCTCAAGTTTCCGGATTAAAACCCGGCAGACTTACCCACGTTATCAACAACGCTCATATTTACGTGAATCATGCAGAGGCTTTAAAAATGCAAATTACTCGTAAAAACCAAGCATATCCCGCACCTTTGTTACAGATTGACCCATCGGTGAAAAATTTCTATGACTTCGCTCCCGAACATATACAACTTTCGGATTACCGTTGTCATGATGTTATTCGCATGGAGGTGTCTGTATAGTGCTTTCATTAATAGTAGCAATTGCGGAAAACGGAGCCATAGGAAAAGATAACGATTTAATCTGGCATATACCCAAGGACTTGGAGTTTTTTAAAGAAAAAACTTTAAACAAGACCATTATCATGGGCAGAAAAACCTTCCAATCCTTGCCGAAAGTTTTACCAAACAGAAAACATATCGTTTTATCCGGCAACCCGGATTTTTCCCATCCTGAGGTTGAAATAAGCCGCTCTTTTGATACAGTTATTCAACAATTCATAAATACTCCCGAGGAAGTTTTTATCATAGGCGGAGCGGACATATATAAAAAAGCCTTGCCTTTTTGTAAATATTTATACATTACTTGGGTAAAAAAGTCATTTGAAGCTGATACATTTTTTCCGGAATTTGACCTTGCTCAATATACCATAACTCAACAAAGCCCCATCTATACCGACGAAAAATCCGGATTAAAGTTTGAGTTCGTGACCTATAAAAATACAAAAATATAAGCAACCGTGCAGGTTGCTTTTTTTGTACAGCTATTTAGTTAAAAAAAAATAATAATTCCATTTTAAAAAGAGGACAAAAATAATTGATTTTTTCCAACGGTTCAAGGGAAAAACGATTATTTTTGTCCTTCATCTTTTTGGAATCAGTATATTTCTAAAGGCTTGCGGAAAGCTTTGTCCTTTAACAAGTATTCGCAAGCTCTTTCTTTTTATTCAGCAATTTCCGTTCCCGGAGGTATTTGAATTTCATCCGGATTATTGCTTAAATTCAAGTTACCCAAATCTTTCATAAAAATATCAAAGGTTATATTGATGGTTTGAGGTTCGTTATTTGAAAAGTATGATTGTATATATTCTTTTCCGAATATATACCCCACGGAATTTATTCTCAAATAGGTTGTTTTTCGTACCTTTTCTATTAAGTCCAAAAGACGGGAGTAATCCCCGGTTGCTTTAAGAGATGCGCTTGTTTCGAAAATAAGGTTTTCAATTTCGTGTTCGTCCGTCTTTTCCCTGTTTATTGCGGTCATGCTAAGCGAGGTAGGCACCAACCCTGAATCAAGGCTTAATCCTGTTAACAAGTGATCCAACTCCTCGTTGGAAAGCCTGTCAATCAGCAGGTTTTTATTTAATTCATGCTTGGCGGTCAAATCCCTATAGTTTTGTTGCAAGGTGGGAATGCTGTTGATTTTGTCTTCAAATAGAAATTTCGTTGTTTCCAGTTCTGCTTTTTCCAAGTCCTTATCGGAAAGGTTTGACAAGCCGGGCAAAAACAAAAAGAATGTATAGGCTGACAGCACAACCACATAAACCAAAAACCATATGAGAAACCGCTCACGTTTACTTAGCGTCATAATATTTCTCCTAACTGTCGGTGTGTAATTTACACTTAATAAGTAGTAACAAAAGCGTATATTCATTCGTATGGTCAACGACCGGTGTTTTTTTATAAAAAACGCATGAGCCAATCGTTTACGAAGAATCGGCTTTTGCTACTATTCCTTAGAAGTTAAGTATAATTCACAGGAAAAATTAAATTTACCGTTACTGTCGTAATTATAGCCGGTGTAGATAATATCGTCGATCAGTTCGCTTTTTTTGAGATTTTGAACGTAGCTTGCCGAATCTTCCGGGGAAGAAGCAATGGCTGTAATTCGAACAGTAGCAGAGTCGGCTTTAAATTCAAAGGAAGTTAATTGTATGGTTGCGGTATTTGTTTGAGTTATTTCGGAAAGTATGTCCGCTGATATGGTAGGGTACAAGCTTAAATCCACAGATTTTTGCAAAATTTGTTGATTAGCCTTTGCCAAGATGGAATTTACTCTTGTTAACTCGTCGCTTTCAGCTACCTGTTCCAAAACTACCGGGTCGTTTAAGTATTCGTTTAATACTGCAATATCCTTATTAATAAGATAGGTATACCACAAAACCACCGAGTAGCTTAACGCCAAAATAAATACAACTACATAAGGTGCCAGCTTTGAAACTTTAAAAGGCTTATATTCTTTTATGGGTTTTTGAGATTTTCTATAACTTTGCAGCAAATCTATAGATTTAGCCGTACTGAACATACCAAAAAACGAAAAACTGCAGGCGTCGGTAACAATCTCACCGTTTCTGATGTTTTTAAGCATTTTAAATTCTTGAATTTTAACAGAATTGTCATCGGACAGAATCTGCAAGGTACTAATATCCTCCGCCGATAAGCCCAAATAACAGCTTTCTTCAATGGGTGAAAAATTCTGTGACTTATTGAATTGCAGCAAGGAGGATAAGTTTTGAATAACAGACGTTAAATATTCTTCCCTACTTTCGCCTATCAAGCGTGTTCTGGTGGAAAATATGTAGTGCCCGTTTTCAAAAATAACCGAAAACATACTGATACCGTCAACAATATTCAATACAAATGTTTTTTGCATTAAATCTTTTTTTGCACGAACATAGTCTATGATAGACTCCAAACCAACTCTAACCGAACGCAGGGTAATGCCGGCATCTTTAAAAACATTGGTGTATGAATCCAAGTTTTCTTTTCCTGTTGCACAGGCAAGCATTATTCGAGGTTCGCCTTTAAAATTAATAAAGGAATAATCGTAAATCATGTCGGTTCCGTCGGAAAGGTCCGAAAGGTCATCCCTTACCAGGTTTATATACTGTTGCTTTTTAAGCTCCGGTACCGGTAATTTTTTAATAAGAAGCGTAGTACCGTCTATAACCAAATTGCAATCGGTAAATAATTCAGCTCTCAAATCTTTAAGTTTTTGTAGTTTTTCTGTCAATTCCGAAGGGTCGGTAATCATGCCGTTAATTATGGTACCCTCGCTTAGAGGTTGTTTGGCATAAGCCAGTAACTCCGGATTAGACCCTTTTTTATATCCCAATATTTCTATTCTGTCCGAAGCGATATAAATAAAAGAATCCACGCGTTACCTCCTAACAGCGGTTATGCAATATTTTGATATAAAGTCAGAATAGGAAGCATTACAGACAACATTACCAAGCAAATAATTACAGCCATGAATATTATCATCACCGGTCCTATTAACGAAACCAGAGCTTGAGTGGCAATCTCTGCTTCATAATCGAAACTATCAGCCATGGATTCCAAAACAGAGTCCAGACGTCCGGATTCTTCACCTATGCGGATATTTGCAGGCAGCTTTTTGTTAAACCCATCTATAATATTTACGCTTTCGGAAAGAGGGTCACCGTTTCTGACCTTTGATATAACTTCGTCAAATTGGCTTTCTATATATGAATTTCCCAATACTTTAGAAGAAATCTCCAATGCATTGAGCATAGATAAACCGCCTGTGTATAAAGAGCATAAAGTACGGGAAAATCTTGCGGTATATATGATTTTTACAAGCTTGCCGATTACGGGTATCCTTGTTTTCTTTTGGTTTGCCCATAAATTGAATTTGGGAATTTTCAAAAGATATCTTATAAAAGCAAATAACATCAGAACTCCGATAAGAAATACGTGCCAGAAATTTTGAAGGAATTTGCTTATGCCTATAACTGCTTGGGTAATTAAGGGCAATTCAATGTCCTCGAAAAGCGTAAAGAACTGGGGTAAAATAAATATAAATATTGCAAACACAACGATTATGGTCAATACAAACAGGAAAATGGGATAAAACATAGCTCCCCTGACTTTTCTGTTAAGCCTAAATTCTTTTTCGTAATGTACATACATTTTTCGGGCAGCCTGCTCCAATTGACCGCTAGCCTCACCGGAGGCATACATATTAACAAAAAGCTCGGGAAAAGCTCGTTTTTGTTGGCTCATGGCTTCCGATAGAGTTAAACCGCCTTGAACATCCCTATGCAAATGGTTAATTATTGATTTTAAAGCAGGTTTTGTAGTACCGTCAAGTATTATATCCATGGCTCGAATAACCGTAGTACCTGTAGCCAACATATCCGCAAGTTGCCTGGAAAATTCCGCTAATTCGTTGGCTTTAAGCCTGTAATTGCGAGCGGGGTCTTCCTGTTGGTCGCTTACGTCTATTAGTACAAGATCCAATTCCCTGACTCTGCGTTTTAAATCTTTTATGTCACGAGCCTCAACAGTATCATGCACGATTTTGTTTTGCAGATTTTTAGCCGTGTAAGAGTATTTTGGCATAGTCCACACCTCCTTTAACAGTATTGGTTAAGTAGAATTATTTATGGTGGTGAGCGACCCTGTTTTTTATAAAGATGAACAGCCGTTTAATTTACTTTTAAGTATAAACTTTCTATAAATTCCGATAGCTTGACTATTATAGCTTATTATTTTTTTGGCTTTTTATACAGCGGCAACATAATATGGAAAAATAAGAAAGGGGACTATTTGTCCCCATCTCTTATTTATAATTTATTAAATTTTGAGAGTGGACTTGTATCTTTTGTTTGTAAATATCTTAATACAAGATGTTAAAAAAACCCCAAATACCAATTTATTAAACTTTCTCCCCAAAACAAGGAAACGTATACTCCCAGGCATATGTAAGGGCCAAAGCAGATATGAGTCTCTGTCTTGGATTTTCTTGTTAACAGTAGCCAAGACGCCTGAAAACCGGCGGTCATTAAGGCAACAAAGGTTGCCAACAGAACATTACTCATGCCCAGCAAAAATCCGCATACAGCAATCAACTTAATATCACCGCCGCCAAAGGCGTTGGGTATAAGCAAGGCAATTAACAGCATGGGTACGGAGATTATATACATACCGATAATTCTTGAAGTCAATGATTGCGGAAACAGAAATACGCATGCAACAGCCGGCACAATCAATGCCAATACCAGCGAATCCGGTATCTCCATATGCTCTATGTCTATTAAGGTTATGCAAATAAATATAGCTCCAACCGTAAAAACACATAAAGCCTTTAGGTTCATACCAAACTGCACTTGGCAAAGCAGAGCAACCAAACCGGTTGCCAGCTCTACCAAAGGATAACGATAAGAAATCCTCTCCTTACAATAACGGCATTTACCGCCCAGTATCAAAAAACTCAAAACCGGAATTAGGTCATAATATGCAATTAATTCACCGCAACTTGGGCAATATGAGCGGTTACTCTTTAGAAATTCACCCTTGGGTACTCTGAATATTATTACGTTCAGAAAACTGCCAACGGTGATTCCCAAGAGGAAGATTATTGTGTAGATGATGAAGTAGGCTAAGATTAACATAAAATTACCTTTTAATTATAGCGTTTTCTCATTAATAGCTAATAGTCGCAGCGTTAGGCGGATTAATTACAATTGTAGCTGTTCTTGTGGCGTTAACTCTTTTTTGAAACTGAATTCTTGTTAAAACCCCGTTTGCATCAAAATCGCCGTCAACAACAGTTATTATGCACTCTGAGGCTATTTGTGCTGCCGTAGGATTTGCTGCAAACGCAGTAACGGGTACATTATCCGGTGCTAGCATTGTTCTCAGTCTATTTCTTACTCGAACAGTATCAGCACCGGTACCGGTGTTTGTGGAGGTAAATCCGGCTACCAGATTAGCTTGAGGAGTTCCGGCAGCTCTTTCTTCTGTATTAATTGCTTGACAGGCAATATAAGCTGCCCTAGCTTCAGCAACCAACGCCTTACCTTTAGCATCCTCAATAAATCCCAACATAGATGGAATAGCCGCGGCTGCCAAGATAGCCAAGATAACAAGAACTACGATAATTTCTATAAGGGTAAAGCCTTTTTTATTTAAAATATTGGCTTTAGCTTTTTTAAAAAGGTTCACTATCTATCATCCTTTCATTTCACAAAGTATAGTACACAGAAATCTGTAAGTGTAATTATATAATTAAAGTAACGCAATGGTATTTGGGTATTTTGCTTTATTTTGCTGTCTTGCGTTACTTTATTATCTGGGTAAGTAAATCGCTGAGTTTACATAATGCCGGCTACATTCTCATTATATTGTTCAACAACTCGTTTTTGTTGTATGCTTTTTCCAAAGCGGCTTCTTTCGATATTACATTTTTTATTACCAGGTTAGCCAAATAGCTGTCCAGCAAACACATTCCCTGTTTTCCGCCGGTTTGGATATTGGAGTTAATTTGGTGTCCTTTGTTTTCACGGATAAGGTTAAGTATGGCATCGGTTCCTATCATAATTTCAAAGGCGGCAACCCTGCCTTTTCCTTCTTTACGGGGTATTAGGGTTTGGGTGATTACGCCTTTAAGGACGGCGGCTAACTGGGTACGGATTTGTTGCTGATTATGAGGCGGAAAAACGTCTATAATGCGGTCTATGGTGCTGGCGGCTCCGGTGGTATGAAGGGTAGATAGCACCAAGTGACCGGTTTCGGCTGCGGTAATGGCGGCGGAAATAGTTTCATAATCACGCATTTCACCCACCAGAATAACGTCCGGATCCTCACGGAGAGACGAACGTAAAGCTGACGAAAAGCTTTCCACGTCCACACCAACGTCACGCTGATGAATCAGGGATTTCTTTTGAGTATATAGGTATTCCACCGGGTCTTCAATAGTCAATATATGGCAGGCTTTTGTTTGGTTTATGTAATCAATCATTGCTGCCAAGGTTGTGGATTTACCGCTTCCCGTAGGGCCTGTAACAAGGATTAACCCTCGGGGTTCATTGGCAAGCTGTCTGAGAATTTCCGGTAAGTTGAGTTCTTCAAAGGTGGGTATTGTATCGTTGATAATACGGATAGTAGCCGCAAGTTTTCTCTGCTGGTGAAATACATTGACACGATGACGCATCCCATTGGGCAGTGTATAACAAAAGTCACTGTCGGAACCGGCTAGAACGGATTTTTTCTGTTCTTCACTTAACATTGAGAGAATCAACTCGTCTTTTTGTTCCTTGGAAACATTAATTTCCGTCTCTGTTAATTCGCCGTCTACACGGATAATGGGATTTCGGTCGGAAGTTAAATGTATGTCGCTGGCACGCCGTTCTCTTCCCAGCATTATCAGTTCTTGTATGGTCATGCATTTCGCTCCTTTTCAGTGAGCCTTGGGAAGATCGGCTCTTCCCAAACCTCCGGATGTCTATACTTATAATGATTAAATTTTAGAAAGAGTACAAAAATAATTGATTTTTTCCAACGGTTCAAGGAAAAAACGATTATTTTTGTCCTTCATCTTATTCGAAATTAGTATAATTGCCGGTTGCTTCTGTTCCTTATGCAATTAAGTCTATTCAACAAAATAAGTCAAACGAACCATTTCCTCCGCCGTCGTTATGCCCGAAAGCACCAATTTGGAAATGCTTTGGCGAAGATTTTTGCATTTTTTGTTTTCTCTTACATGAGAATATATTTCTTCCGTAGAATTTTTCTTGGAAATTAGGTTTCTGATTGAATAATCTACAGGTAAAATCTCGTGTACGGCTGTTCTTCCTCTGTAACCGGTGTTGTTGCAGTTGTGACAGCCTTTTCCTCGGAATAAGGTATCCGTGTCCAAGCCGGATATGCGTTTTTCGTTTTCCGTGGGTTGATATTCTTCTTTACAGAAAGGACAGATTTTTTTAACCAAACGTTGTGCAACCACGCCGGCAAGAGAGTTGGCTATCAAGTAGTCTTCTATACCCATGTCTATTAAACGAACAATGGCAGAAACGGCATCGTTGGTATGCAAGGTGGATAAAACCAAGTGACCGGTTAAAGCCGCTCTTACGGAAATGCTTGCGGTTTCGGCATCTCGGGTTTCACCTATCATGATTATATCCGGGTCTTGACGGAGAATGGAACGCAAACCGGTTTCAAAGGTAACCCCGGCAAGAGGGTTGATTTGAGTTTGATTAACCTTTGACAGGTTTTTTTCCACCGGATCCTCAATGGTTGCAATGTTTACCAACCTTTGAGACAACATTTCCAAAATCATATATAGTGTTGTGGTTTTTCCGCTTCCCGTAGGACCGGTAATATATACCAAGCCGTTGGGTACTTGTAAAATATTGAGCATGGTTTCGTAGTCTTCCTGCTCCATGCCGAAGGTATTTGCGTGGTCTAATTGGGTGCTTTGGCTTATAAAACGCAAAACCGCCTTTTCTCCGTAAATCGTGGGTATAGTGGATACGCGGACATTCATTTCTATATCCTGCAATTTTGCACGGAAATGACCGTCTTGGGGCATACGTTTTTCTGCTATATCCAAATTCGAAAGAATTTTAATTCTGGCAATTATTGAATTATGCAAAGATGCTGAAAGGGTAAGATAATCAACTATTTGACCGTCTACCCTGATTCTCACGTTTGTATAGGTATCAAAAGGCTCTATGTGAATATCACTGGCTCGGGCATTATGTGCTTTATATAATGTAGAGTTTATGAGAGTTACAACGGGAGTATCGTCCGCCGTTTCGCTAAGGTCCGTAAAAGATAGCACGGAGGTTGTTTCAGCGGCAGTTAAATTTGCACTTTTTGCGGCGATTTTTGTTTCAATTTCCGAATACCAATAACCGATGGCATTTTGAATTTCGTCTTTTTTGCAAATATTGATCTCCAAGGGCATATTGGTCAATAATTTAATATCTTCAATGGCGTAAAAATCCAGAGGGTCATTTATCAGCACCAATAAAATGTTGTTTTTTATTGATGCCGCAATGGCACAATATTTTTGAGCCATTTGTTTCGGGATTTTTTCCACAGCCGAAATTTCTATGGGGACTGCACTTATAGGCACGTATTTAATATCCAAACGTTTGGCAAGAGCCGATAACATCTTGTCTTCGGATATTATTTCGCTTTCTATCAGCACTTCTCCTATACGTTTTTTTACAGTACCGGTCTTTTGCAAAGAAAGCGCCGTATTAAGTTGTTCGGTGGTGATATAGCCCTCGTCTACAAGCACATCACCTATACGTAGATTTTTTATCATAGTAGGCTCCTTCTTTAAGGAATATTCAGTCAATAAGCAATTAATCGAAAACGTATAATACTAATTAAATAAGGTATTATTAATATCGGAATAATAGAGAAAAACTTAATGGAAAATTATTGTTTTTTGCTAATATTATTTATATGGTAAACTTTATTATATGAAAGTAATTATCATTGCAATAATATGACTGAAAGTATAGCCCAAAATCGGGTTATACTATTAAACTCTATACGAAATTAATTTACTTACGTTAACCTGTATAACTAATAGTATTATTTCGATTTGATTGAAAAAAAACTCCTGTAAATCACAGGGTTTGGATGAATTGTATTAAACAAAGAAAAGATCTTCAGACTGAATAATGTGAAAAGTTCGATGAAGTTTTTTCCATCGAACTTGTTATACTGATTCCATTTTAAACAGAGGACAAAAATAATTGATTTTCAACGTTTCAAGGAAAAAACGATTATTTTTGCTCTTCGTCTTGTATGGAATCAGTAAAATTAATTAAGGAAAGAATTATTGTTGGGATTCAAATATTTACCCACAGCCTCGGTTAAGAGGTTAACAGCGGCAGCTATTTCTCCGTCGTTTATTATTTCCAAGTCAGCATATGACCTATAAAGTTCTTTACGTTCATTAAAAATTTTGAAAACACGGTTGGGATCCCCGGCTATTAGGGGTCTGTTATGTGTGGTCAAGTCGGCTGCGATTTTTTCGATAGGTCTGTTTATCCAAATTACTAGGTTGTTATTTTTCAAAACCTTCATGTTCTCCGGAAAACAAACGGCACCGCCGCCCGTTGATATAACATATCCGGAAAGTTCTTCACAAGACCTGATAACCCTTGATTCCAATTCTCTGAAATAAGGCTCGCCGTAGAGATTAAATATTTCGGGTATGGAAATTCCCTGAATTCTTTCAACTTCATGGTCTAAATCTATATAATTTAGACCCAGAATTTTAGCGGCTTCTTTACCCAAAACGGATTTACCGCTTCCTGACATTCCTACCAAAACTATATTTACTGTCTTTTTACCGGGCATAACGGCTCCAAACGAATATGTAAATTTTATTATTATTTTATCAAATATAGGCTAAAATCAAGAGATTATGCAATATTTCAAAATTATAAGAAGTTACTTTACAATAGCAAATATAAATAATTTTGTCAATATCATGAACCTTATAAAATACGACAAATTCAATATAAATTACATAATTTTATGATTGGATTTTAAATATTCTCTTGCAAAACACTCGTCTTTGGAGATTTGATTCATAAGTTCATCCACCGAGCGAAATGTCTTTTCTTCGCGTATAGGATAAAAGAAATTAACTGTAATGTCTTTATTGTATAAATCTTCTGAAAAGTCAAAAATATAAGTCTCAACGCTTTGAGATTTTCCGGAAACAGTAGGGTTAACACCCACGTTGGTTATACTGTTGTAATAATTGCCGTTGTAAATCGTTTGGGTTACGTATACCCCGTTGGGTGGCAAAAGCTTTTCAACAGGGGCTTTTAAATTAGCCGTAGGAAACCCAATAGTACGTCCCAGTTGCTTTCCTGAGGTGACCTTACCCTGTATTGAATACGATCGCCCCATCAATTCTTGAGCGAGGGTAAAATTCTTTTCTTTTATTAAATCGGCTATAACACCGGAATCAACCCTTGTGTTATTCACAAAAAGCTTGGGCATTATACAAATTTTCAAGCTGTCATTTAAATCATTTAACTTTTCCTTAGTTACTTTGTCATTTCCGAAAATAAAGTCTTCACTTATAAATATTGCTTTGCATTTGTATTCATCAATTAAAATTTTATTAATAAAATTATTAAGTCCTTTGTTTAACAATTCTATATCTATAGGATAAAAAACCGGCTCTGTATTTATATTTATAAATTCAGACAGCTTTTCTTCCTTTGTAAATAAGACCTTTTCTTTTGCATTTACGGGAGAAACGTTAAAAGCCACAGCTTTAAGACCATGTTTATCCGCATAATTCTTAGCGGTATTTATTAAATTATTATGACCAAGATGCATACCGTCGAAGTCACTTAAGGCTATGGCTGTAAAAAATTCAGGCATTTACATATCACCTTACCGTCTTTAAATATTTAAGTAAAAATTCTATAAATATGATAAAAGCAAGCCAAAATTAAAAATATTTCAGAATTTCTCCCGGTAGAAAAAAGCTTGCAATCTCGGGATAAAATCAACACCGGAATATAATACCGGATTTTTTTGAGAAAATAAAGAAGATTTGTAAAACGGCGAAATTACAGGCTTTTCTCGTGTACTGCATTTAAAAAACGGCGAAAATCGCAGTATTACGAAGTAATCGCAAGCAATAATGAGAATACCACCGGCAAAAGTTCTCAAAAGCCGGTAATGGGAAATTTTTAGGCGATAAATTTGTTGCATAAATGTTACGAATCTGTTAATATATTATAAGAAAGTGTTATAACTGACAGCTTGCGTTTACAGTGTTTTTTAACAGCATGACTTAAAATCACCTTAAACAAAGCCTAAAATTCGATTAGACTTCCCTTTCAATCGAAATAAAACACGAATTATTTTAAATATATGGGAATATTAATTAATTATTGTTGTAACAAAACTTAACTATTGTATAAATACGGTTAAAAATTGTTAAGCAAAAAGAAACAATGACGAATTTTGACCGTAACAGTAGTTTCCGGGAGGAAAAACAATGCTAAGATATTTAAAGACTTTTGTAATAGTGGTATTATTTTTGGGGTTATTGGCCGGTCCGGTCAGCGCTTACAATTCCCAACGCATGGATATTTGGGTAATTGAAGACGGTACCCCTACCCTTTACAGAACAGCTCAAGAAACGGTTGCAGACTTTTTGGATGAAGCCGGTATAGAAGTAGCGCATACGGATATTATGGATGTTGAAAGAGATGCAAAATTAACCGTTTTGCCCAGAATATCCAAAATCAACATTACCAGAGGTTTTGATGTAAAAGTTATTATAGACGGAAAAGAACAACCTGTTACCGTAAAACCCGGTACATACACCGGAACCATGATAGCCGATTTGGAAACCTTAACTTCACAAAAATACTTCTACGACGGATATTTGGCCGGCAAACTTGAACCCAATCAAACAATCAAGTTGCAAACAAGAACCGAAGAAACCGTTACCGAAACTCAAGAGATACCCTTTGAAACCGAAGTTAAGCTCGTAAACACCTTAAATAAGGGTGTTGAAGAAATCGTTCAAGAAGGAAAGCCCGGCAAAAAAGAAATAATCTCAAAAGTTGTTTACTTGAGCGGCGAAGAATCCGACAGATTTGTTACAGAAGAAAAAATAGCGGCAAAACCCGTTAATAAAATTATTAACCGCGGAACCCGTGTGCCTGCATCTACCAATGGTATAGACAACGCAAACTTTGCCTTTGCCATGAAAGAGGATATTTCCAACGTGGAATACACAAAAGAGCTGATTATGAACGCTTCAGCCTATACCGCAGGTTACGAAAGCACCGGTAAAAGACCGGGCGACAAAAACTACGGTATAACCGCATCCGGTGCAAGAGTACGCCCCGGCATAGTTGCGGTAGACCCCAGAGTAATTCCCTTGGGAACCAAGCTTTATGTTGAAGGCTACGGCTACTCTATTGCTGCCGATACCGGCGGAGCCATCAAAGGAAACAAAATAGACCTGTTCTTTGAAAGTGTTTCCGAAGCCAGACAATTCGGACGCAGAAACATCAAGGTTTATGTTTTGGCTGACCAATAATAAATATACTGATTCCATATAAGATGAAGGACAAAAATAATCGTTTTTTCTTAAACCGTTGGAAAAAATCAATTATTTTTGTCCTTTGTTTAAAATTGAATCAGTATACTTTAATTATAATGAATCAATAAATAATTTCAAATACAATAAGTGGCATGGAAGCTAATCCATGCCATTTTTTTATTGCTATAGACTTAGGGTATTTTCCGGCAATTCTATGATTCCAACAATTCTATACCTATCCTTATACGTTTTAAGGATTCGTCCTTGCCGAGTAGTTCAAGCAATTGAGTTGCACCGCAGGGTGTACCCGGTTTGCCGGACAAGGCTGTCCTTATGGGCCATAACATTTGACCGTTTTTTATGCCCAATTGTTCAACCAAAGATAAAATTAAATCATGGAGAGAAGCCTCTGACCAATCATTGTGACCCTCCAAAACCGGCAGTACTTTTTTAAGACTTTCCAGAGAATTTTCCGTGGTGGTTTTCATTTTTTTATGAACATAAAGCTCACTGTCATAAGAGGGCAAAGTATCAAAGAAATCAACCAAACCCGGTATTTCTTTAACAAAATTCACCCTTGATTGAACCATAGCGGAGATGACTTTTAAATCAATATTGGGGTTTTTTATGGCAGCCTCCAAATAAGGTTTTGCCATGTCAAAGAACTTGTCCTCCGGCAGTTTTTTAATATATTCTCCGTTCATCCAAGTTAATTTCTTTGTATCGAAAATAGAAGGAGATTTGCTGATACCGGAAACTTTAAATTCCTGAATCAGTTCTTCCATGGAGAAAAATTCGTTGTTGTTTTCGGGGCTCCAACCTAACAGGGCTATAAAATTAACCACTGCTTCCGGTAAATATCCTTCTTCAATTAAGTCCTCAAAAGAAGCATCACCATGACGTTTGGATAGTTTTTCGCCGTTTTCGTTTAAAATCAAGGGCAAATGAACGTAGGTGGGAATTTCCCAACCGAAGGCATTGTAAAGTATATTGTATTTTGGAGCGGATGAAAGATATTCGCTGCCCCTTAAAATATGAGTTATCTCCATTAAATGGTCGTCTATAACGTTTGCAAAGTTATAGGTAGGCAGACCGTCGGATTTTATTAAAATTTGGTCTTCCAATTCTTCGTTTTGAACGGTAATATCCCCGTAGACTTCATCGGAAAAAGTAGTTGAACCTTCGGGCATTTTTTGACGGATTACATAGGGAGTTCCGGACTTGAGCAATGCGTCAGTTTCTTCTTTGCTTAAATCCAGGCAGTAACGGTCGTATTTTTCATGGTTGGATTTTGCGGAAAGGCGTTCTTTGGTACAGAAACAGTAGTATGCTTCTCCTTTTTCCACAAGTTCCAAGGCGTATTTTAAATATTCGTTTTTACGCTCGCTTTGTATATAAGGGCCGTATTCTCCGCCTATATCCGGTCCTTCATCATGCACGATTCCGGCTGTTTTCAGCGTTTTGTATATTACATCCACAGAACCCTCAACAAGTCGCTCCCTGTCTGTATCTTCTATTCTTAAAATGAATTTACCGCCCAGACTTTTGGCTATTAAATATTCGTATAAGGCTGTGCGTAAATTTCCTATGTGCATATACCCTGTAGGGCTTGGTGCAAATCTTGTTCTTACCATTTTCTTCTCCTTGCCGGTTATGAGTAATTATTTGGTATACCCGGTTCATATCCGGTTTTTATCGGTATAATACTGATTCCATTTTAAACAGAGGACAAAAATATTGATTTTTTCTAACGGTTCAAGGAAAAAACAATTGTCATTCATCCTACATGGAATTAGTATACTATTCTTCCTAAAATTATACTGTCATTAATTGAAGATTAGTATAAGCCGGTTTTTGTATAAATTTTACTGCATTATTTAATAAATATCAAGCAAAATAAATACTTGAATTTATTTCTTGTTTCCTTTATAATTACACTGAAATTAAATATAATGCATGTATTTGTAGCTCAGTAGGATAGAGCGATCGCCTCCTAAGCGATAGGTCGCAGGTTCGAATCCTGTCAAGTACAGCAAAATGTTGAAAGCTGTCAAATAAGAATTTGACAGCTTTTGGTGTATAGGTAGGGTTATTTATATTTTGTTGGAGGAGTAATTATGATATATCTTATGCGTCATGGGCAGACCGATTGGAACTTATTCAAAAGATGTAATGGTGTCACGGATACCTTTTTAAATAAAACAGGAATAGAACAGGCAAAACAGCAAGCTGATAATTTGAAGAATGTTCATTTCGATGTGTGTTTTTGTAGTCCTCTAACAAGAGCACGCCAATTCTGCGAGATACTCTATAAAGATACAATTATCTTTGATGACAGGTTGACAGAGATATGTTGCGGTGATTTTGAAGGTAAACAGGAATCTCTATTTATGATGCTATCATTATGGTTGGCATTCAAAAGTGGTAAAAAGGGCACGGAACGCTTCGACATGTTTATAGAAAGAAACTGTAATTTGTGTGACGAGATTATAGAAAAATACAAGGGAAAAAACATCTTAATAGTCACTCATGCCGCAAATGTACGGGTAATAAATTATTTTTTTAAGGGGAAGCCAAAAAATTATGATTTTAAGAAAGCAGTTGCCGGAAAAAACGAGTTTCTTACTTATGATAATTGACAACAACTAATGAGCATTTTGCCGTGTTAGCCTTATTGATTCACAAGCACAAGCTTTGTCACAAGCTGCTAAACATAAGTTTGGCAGCTTGTGGTGTATAGTTAAATATAAAAAGGAGTAAGCAAATGGGTGAAAGAAACTCTTGTTATACTTACTTTAAAATTGCAGGCGATTTTGAACCGGACATAATATCGGAAATTTTAGAACTTGTTCCGGAAAAAAGTTGGCGAATCGGTGATAAAAGAAAAAATAACTCTACGTACGATTTTGCACATTGGGAAATTGGAATGTGTAGTGATTATGATGTAGATGTTGATAATCAAATGCATTTCACTATTGAACCTCTTGTTTCAAAGATTGAGAAGTTAAAAAAAATAAAAAATAAATTCGATGTTTCATTTGTTCTCCAAATCGTTCCATCACTTTATGTTGGCGAACCTACCCCTAGTCTTGCTCCTTCAAAACAGGTAATTAAATTCTGTTTTGAAACAGATACAGAAATTGATATTGATCTATATATTTGTGACTCAAACGATTAGTAGGATAATGACCGTATACGCTGTTATTGCTTATGGCTCAAAATCACAAGTTTTATCAAAAGCTGTCGAATGGGAATTTGACAGCTTTTTGTGTATAGAGAAGTTTAAAATTCTTGCTATAGAGGATGGTCAAAATGGTTAAAATCAGAAAGGCCGTAATATCAGACAGAAAACAAGTAGCATATTGTATTGCGGAGGCTTTTGAAAAAGATTTTTCAGCTTTATGCAAAGATATTCAAATAGTGGCGAATGCTATAGAAAGCGGTATTCAAATTGAACGATTTTATGTTGCAATCCAAGATGAAAACAATGTCGTGGGAGCATTGGCTATCTCTGATTGTAACGGAAGAAGCATTTTAGTTGATTGGAAATCTTATAAAAAGCATTTTGGATTTATAAAAGGAATTATAGCCTCCATGGTTTTGAAAGAGGAGTTTGAAAAGCAATTAGAGTACCCTGATACAGTGGGTTACATTGAAAGTGTTTGTGTTCTAAAGCACTGTCAGAGGAAAGGCATTACTACTCAAATGTTAGAATATGCCATAAACAACAGCAAATATACAGGTTATGAGCTTGATGTTACGGATATAAATCATGGCGCAATCAAATGTTATGAAAAATTCGGGTTTTCGGAATACAAAAGAGAAAAGGTAAAATACGCTAAACAAAAGGGCTTCAATGAAAAGATATTTATGAAATACCGCTCCTCCTCAAATTGAGTTTTGTACCCATGACAGATTTCTGAATTATGGGATTCGGTACACTATTGATAACGAGTGTGCATTTTTCAGGGCAATTCCAACAGTAGCATTGGTTTTAGGTAGCCTGTATCCGCCATTACTGCTTTATTATTCTTTTAAACTTGGTGTTGAAAACTATTTGAACTCACAAAATGAGCATAATCCCTGTTTTCTTCTTTAACTCACAAGTACAATTTTATTGAAAGCTGTCGAATTAAAATTCGGCGGCTTTTTGCGTATATTTTGGAATTATTTATAATTTATAATATGACACTCTGTTGTCCCGGTGCCATGGTATGATGTTAGGGATAAATCTTGAAAGGAGACATTTAATATGTCAAATGCAGTATTTTATTGTTCTTATAATTTAAATGAAGGAGCCTCTGTGTCTGATTTTTTGCTTGCGGCAGAAAATTTAAATAATGATTTAATTTCCAAACAAAAGGGCTATATCTCATGGAAGCAACTTGTTGATGGAGATACTTGGGTTGACTTTATAACCTTTGAAACAATGGCAGATGTGGAGAAATTTGTAGCTGATTCCGGTAATGCAGGTGATTTAGCGCAAAAATTCTATTCTTTCATTAACTTTAGCACTTGCAAACAGCATTGTTTTACTGTTGAAAGAAATTACCGATAAGAAATTTTACATCAACGTAGTTTGTAAAGTAACATAGTTAGGACACGTATCCGGTACTTCTACTGATAATCGGTATAATCCCTTGTTTTGATTAAGTATATACTGTCGCATGAAATCAACATAAGAGTATATGAATAATTGAACCCCTTTATAGCTGCAATTTCGTGTCGGTCATAAATATAAAAGCCTTATAATTCCAAAATCGAATTATAAGGCTTTTGTTTTAAAATTTATTTCACTCCGGACATCTTTTCACCGGCAAACTGCAAGGCTTTTTTGGTTGCGCCTTCCCAGAATGTCCAGGCATGTACGCCTTCCGGTTCTACTGTTAAGGTAACATTTGCGGCTTTTTCCAAATTACCGGCAAAGGCTTGTACTTCGGAAACATCCACAACCTCATCGGCATCGCCTGTTATTACAAAGAAATCAACTTTACTGCCGGAATCGGCGTAACTGTCAATAAGTCCTTGGGGATAATATTGTTCCCAAACTTCTTGGCTGAAGTTTTTATCTCCGTCTTTGAAAACATGCCATAAATCATAAACAGCATTACCCTCTTGAGGTTTTTCCCAAACCGCAGGAGAAATTAACAGTGCAGAATTAAACATTTCGGGGTATTTAAGAGCGAAACGGGATGCCCCATAACCACCCATAGAAATACCGCCTATGAATCTTGCTTCTTTTCTTGCATCAACTCTGTAAGTTTTTTCTATAGCAGGGAAGAAATCGTTTACAAAGGCATCTTCCATGTTAAAAGCAGGGCCGTTTATATAGTAGCTGTTAAATCCATCAGGGAAAACTACTATACATTCTTGCAATTCATTTGCCGCTATTAAGTCGTCAATTATTTTTTGAACCGGGAATCTTTCAACCAAATTTCTGTGATTGCCGAAAGCACCATGCAATAAATAAACTACAGGGTAAACTTTGTTTGCATTTGCTTCATCGTCATAACCCACGGGTAAATAAACAGAGTAATTCCAATCAAGCTGTAAAACTTCAGAATACAGTGTAGGTGCTTTCATTGAACTTTTAGGCGGTTCCGGAGGTTTTGGAGCATCGGCAATTGATTGTGCCGTTGAACCGAGAACCAGAAAAGCCAAAAAAGTAAGTATAACCAATCCTAAAACGCCAAACTTTTTCATTTTGTCACTCCTCTACTCTAAGCTCTGGCCACCAAATCATCTTTAATAAACGCATAAGTAATAATAAAACCTGCTACGTAAGAAATCAACAAACCGATAACGAAATTTAACATGGAGTTGGGTTGCATCAAAGGAATAGCAACTATACCCGAAGGACCCCATGCTGTGGCCATAACATTAGTCAGCATAACGAAGGCTCCGCCGAAACCGGCTCCCAGGCCGGCTGTTATAAAAGGTTTTCCCAGGGGTAAAGTAACGCCGTAAATAAGGGGTTCGCCTATTCCCAAAAATCCGGCAGGAAGCGCACCGGCAATAACCTTCTTAATTCTGGTATTTTTTGATCTTTTGGCTTTTAAATAAATAGCGATAGCCGCGCCCACTTGACCGGCTCCTGCCATAGCCAAAACGGGGAATAAGGAAACGCCGCCCATTTGTTCAAGTTGAATAGCATAGATGGGTATAAGCCCGTGATGCAAACCCAAAAGAACCATAGGCAAGAATAACGCCGCCAAAATAAATCCCGAAATAACACTTACTATGGGGTTTGGTGTATTAATGATTACACTTAAACCGGAAACCAACCAATCGGAAATAAAACCGGAAGCCGGCATAATAGCGAAAACAAACAATACAGAAACAACAAGCAAACTTACTATGGGTGTAACAATTAAATCAAGAACATCGGGTGTATTTTTTCTTACATAACGCTCAACCTTGGCAAGTACCCAAACACCTATAACCACGCCGATAATACCGCCCTTACCGGTAGTAAGGATAGATTTAAGGGGTGTAGCGGCGTTGTATAAGCCGAACATTTCGGAAAGCGGATTAATTTGAGTCATTATGGATATGGCACCTATCATACCGCCCAAGGCTTCTGTGGCACCGAATTTACGGGCGGCGTTAACGCCGGTAAATATTGCAAAGTACGATAAGAAAGCTCCGCCTATAAGCCCGAACATATTTTTCAATAAGGTCCAGAAGGCACTGTCGGCAGCTAAACCGCCGGTGTTTTGCATGGTTCCTATAAGACCGGAAAATCCGTTAAAAATACCTGCCGCTATAATAGCCGGTATAAGCGGAATAAATATTTCGCCTATGGTACGAAGTGCATTTTTAATTGCACTTTCTTTTTGTGTGCTTTTTAAGCTTTCCTTGTTTTCTTTCCAGTCATCTGTAACTCCGCCGGAATCTCTTACTATGCCGAAATCTTCAACAAGTACATCGCAAAGCTTTTTGGCCTTACCGGGACCCACAACGATTTGAGTTGTTACGTCGTCAACAACACCCAAAACGCCTTCAATTCCTTTTAATTTGTCCAAATCGGCCTTTTGTTTGTCTTTCAGCTTGACTCTTAATCTGGTCATACAATTTGTTGCGGATTCAAAGTTTTCTTTTCCGCCGCAAGCTTCAACTAACAGGTTGCATAACTCTTGATTTGTCAAAATTAACACCTCTTTCTGAAGTCTTTACTTAATTGCCGGTTAAGCAGTAACAAAAGCATATATTCGTACCGGCAAGCCACCGCTGTTTTTTCATAAAAATCGCAGCAGCGAACCCTTTACGAATAAAAGCTTTTATTACGTTTCCTTATGCAATTAAGTATATTTATTTCATAAAATAATATATGGTTATTAGTATATATTATTTTACAGTATGCCCCATTGTTTTATATTTCTCTCTTTTGTTCTATAGCCTTTCTGATATGACCGCCGACACTGTCCAACTTATCTTTTGCTGTTTTTAAATCACAGTTTAGAAGTATCATGGTTATTGCCAGTTTAACGCTTCCGTCGGCTTCTTTAATTTTTTCCTTTGCTACTTCTCTTTCAACATCTGTAGCGGACATTATTATATTTTCTGCTCTGACTCTGAGTTTGTCGTTTGTTTGTTGTACATCCACCATAAGATTTTTATATACCTTTCCTACGGTAACCATAGCGGCTGTGGAAATCATATTAAGAACCATTTTTTGTGCTGTTCCGGCTTTCAGTCTTGTGGAACCGGTTAAAACTTCCGCTCCGGGAACAACTTCTATCTTTACTTCCGCACATTCACCAATTTCCGAATTTTCATTACAAGCTATGGAGACTGTATTACAGCCCACTGATTTAGCATATAACAAAGCGGCTTTAACATAAGGGGTTCTTCCGCTGGCTGCAATGCCGATAACTGTATCGTTGGATTTTAAATCTATATTTTTTAAATCGGCTACGCCCAGTTCTGTACTGTCCTCCGCACCCTCAACAGCTTTTAAAAAGGCATTGTCTCCGCCGGCTATCAGTCCTACTACAAGGTCACTTGATACACCAAAAGTAGGAGGACATTCAACAGCATCCAATACGCCCAATCTTCCGCTTGTACCGGCACCCATATAAATCAGTCTGCCTCCGGATTTAAAGGAGTTCGAAACCATGTCTACCGCTTTTGCTATTTGAGGTAACACCTTTTCCACTGCCAAAGGTACTTTTTTGTCTTCTTGATTCATAACAGTAACTATTTCCAAGGAACTCATGGAGTCGAGATTTTTTGTAAGTTCATTTTGAGTTTCTGTGGACATTCCTTTTAAATTAATCATTTATACCTCCGATTTATTTATATTTAATCCAAATATTTATTTTGGTTTATGAATATGAGTTTTTGATATTTGTTCTAAAGCATACTCATATCTGTTATTGGCAAAAGCCGTATAAATTATATCAATTATATTTAATTGAGATATTCTGGATTCCATTGCACCGCTTCTGAAGGTAGATTCGCTTGCCGCAACATAAAGGGGTAAATCGCTGTATTCAGAAATCGCTGTATTACCGTATTTGGTAATGGTTATAATAGTTGCACCCTTTTCTTTTATAGCTTTGGCGCATTCTATCATTTCTACAGTTTGCCCGGAATAGGTAATGATTATGGCTAAATCCTCTTTGCTCATATGTCTGGCATGAAGTAACTGTACATGCCAATCATCATAAACAAGGCAAGGTTTGTTAAGCCTTAAAAATTTCAAATGTGCGTCTTTTGCTACCAGCAAAGAAGAGCCTATTCCGAATAGACACAGATTTCTGCAATTAATAATATGCTCAATACAGCTTTGTAAAACTTTCATATCAATTAAATTCTTTGTATTTTCAAGGCAAACTATGTTTTTGTAAGTTATTTTTTCTATTATATCTTCTAAACTGTCATGGCGAGCCAGTTCCTTTTTTTCTATGGATTTCTTTTGTTTCAGTAAAGCGAACTCATAAATCATAGCTTTCCTGAAATCTTTGTAACCCTCAAAGCCCAGTTTTTTACAGAGCCTAATAACCGATGCGGGAGAAGAAAACGTTATATCAGAAAGTTTATGAATATTGTGATTAATAATAAATTCGTGGTTTTCCAAAACATAATTTATTATGGAAATTTCTGTAGGGCTTGCACTTCTTTTATATTCGTTAAGCCTTGCCAAAACACCCTTCATATTTCTCCTCCCGGAATAAATCACAAAACTTCACTTAGAATTTAATACGTAGTGTGCATTTTAAAGTAAAGAAACAAAATTTTCAATACAAAGAGTAAATTGTGAAACAAAGTTTCATAACTTGAAATTAAGCCCGGCAGGTTGCACAAAAATATTTGATTATAACTGTGGTATTTATATATATTATCGTGATAATTGTGAAACATGAAATATTTCTATATTATTGATACTAAAAATCCCCGGTGGTATAATCAATAATATAAGCTTATACTATACCGGTTTAACTTTAATAAAACCATATAAATTGCAATTCAGTCAATGCTTTAAGGATTAATTGCAATTTATTTTTATACATTTTAGTTTAAACCGCTATGACAGTTTGGAGGAAAATATGATTAATACCTTAGGGCGTTCCGTATACCTATCATCTTTTGAAACCATGAAAAACGATCTAAAAAAAATAAATCCCGGATTTATTTTTACGTCGCTTCATATAGGCGAAGAATTTGATGAAAATTATACGGCTAAAGCAAAGGAAATGTGTAATTGGCTGAACGAAAACAATTTTAAGATTATTGCGGATGTGTCCAAAAAAACTTTAGAACAATTCCGTTGCGATGATGTGCTTGATTTGTCAAATGAGCTTAACTTATCCGTTTTAAGGATAGATTACGGCTTTACGGAAGATGAGATAAAACGTATTTCTAACTTCATGCCCATAGCTGTAAATGCTTCTACTCCCGATAATAATATCGCAAAAGAAATAGCTTCTATGGGAAATGAAGTTTATGCAATACACAACTTTTATCCCAGACCGGAAACAGGGCTTGATTCGGATTTCTTTGAAAACATAAATAAAAGATTGAATGCCGAAAATATAAAAGTTCTGGCATTTATACAAGGAGACGAACATTTACGAGGGCCTATCTTTAAGGGATTGCCCACCCTGGAAATGCACAGAAATATTCCGCCATATGCGGCATACACAGACCTGATTAAAAACTTTTCCGTAGACGGTGTTTTGGTTGGAGACAACGGTATATCCCAAAAACAGAATAATCTCATAGGCGAATATATTAATACCGGAATTATCTCCGTTCCCATGGTTTTACACAAAAACTATAAATATCTTTACAACAAAATATTTACCGTAAGAGCAGACAGCCCTGCTTGGATAGCCAGGTTTCAAGAAAGCCGTGAATACAGTTGCTTCGGAAAAACCATAGAGCCGGAAAACTGCATTGAAAGAAAAATAGGAACCGTAACCATAGATAACATAGGTTATAAAAGGTATTCCGGTGAAATTCAGCTGGTCAAGTCAGACCTACCTCCAAATGAGAATATAAATGTTATAGGTGAAGTTCAAAAAGAATACCTCCACCTTATAAAATCAACACACAACGGGCAAAAGTTAATGCCTGTAGAACCCATAATGTAATTAAAGCAATAAACAGGAGTTTATACTTTTCCATATAAGATTAAGACAAAATAATTTTTGCTTGAACCGTTGGAAAAAATCAACTATTTTTGTCCTTTGTTTAAAATGGAATCAATATACTTCTTATTAATCATAGTACCCTTTGTTTAAAGACTTATTCAGTAAGGGTTAAAGAGAAAATTCATTATGGGTATAATTGGGCTTTAAGTGAATTTAGCAAAGAGGACATTGTTTAGAAAACTAAGCAATGTCCTTTTTATTTGTACAAAAAAACACGAGGCAAAATTTAATTAATTGCCTCGCGTTTAGATTGATTGATTTAAATTTCTTTACAGCTATTAATTCCGGTATGTATATAATTAGGTAAATTACGCATATGAAATCGTTTACATTACCGGGACTGAAACCCATGGATGCATCTTTGTTACTGTATATTTTTCAGTATCAACCGATCACATTATTTATGCTTACCTCCGGTTACAACCGTTCATAAGTTAAATACTGTTGATAAATTCAACTATCAACTGTATAGCTCCACCGGCGGCGGTAGATTCGATTTTGTACTTGCAGGGCATTACAAAGTTTCTTGAAGAATCTCCGAAAAGGTTTCTTTCGTCAACTCTGGCATAAAGTTCTTCCATGTAATTTTCTATATAAGCGCCCACATAGCCCCCGATTATTACAGAACAATCAAAAAGCATACGTATGTTGTGAATCGCCAGAGAAAGGTAATCCAAATACTCATCCCAAATTTTCTTTGCAGTTTGGTCATTTTCTTTTAATAAACGGAAGAACTCCGCCAAATTTCCGTTAGTATAACTGTCCAGAATCCCGGCATTGCATAGGGTATCAAAGCAACCGTGTTTTCCGCAATAGCAGGGTTTACCTCCTTCGTGTACCAGAGTCATATGCCCCACTTCTCCGGAACGGTTTGCATCACCGAAATAAATATGTTTATTGATGATTACCGAACCCCCAATGCTGTTGTTTAGGCTGATATATACTGCGTTCTGTATATGGGAATCAATCCAGACTTCCGCAAATCCCGAAACAAAGGAATCGTGGAAAATCTTAGTGCGGTAGGGTATATATTTAGATATTTCTTCTCGTGTTTTACCTGAAAAGCTATATGTCAAGCCATAGAGAACCTTTTCCCGGTCATCGGATAAAATCCCCGGAACGGCTATTCCCACACCCAAAAAATTGTTATCGCTTATAATTGCATTTTGTTTCACTTCTTCAACCATGTCGCCCAGTTTTCTCAAATAATCGTCGTCATCCAAGTCGAATTTTATACGCTCTCTGTTTATATAGATTACCGTTCCGGATAAATCCACAGCAACTACATTAATGTGGTTTCCGGTAATGTACACACCGATTGCTTGCCTGCCGTCTCTCTTATAGCAATAGGCGGTAGCATCTCGCCCTCCGGTTTTTTTTGATTTGGAGGTATCAATCAGATTGCGTTTCTCTAAAAACTGAATGTTTTGCGTAACGGTGGGTAGGCTCAGACCAAGCCCCACAACAATGTCCTGTTTGGAGACAGGTTCATTATTGCGAATAAATTGATAAATCAATTTCCTGTTCTGCGTTTTGATCCTTTCAGACATATTGACTTTTGGCATTTTGTATTGCTCTCCTTTTTTATAAAAAATTAGATGGCTTCCCATCAAAACTTATAGTCAAACAAGTTCAATAAAACTAAAACTTTAAGGGAAACTGTTTAGAAACGGTTTCCTTTAATTAACCTTTTTTGTTTTTTTAATTTTATATAAAAGCAAGTTTTCGACTATATTTCCGCTGTTTCCGGAAACATTCCGAGCAGGTTTTATCTTTTAAATTGCAAGGAAATTGTAATACTATTCTTCCTTAATATATATCTTTACTTAAATGAAGATTAGTATAAAGACGCTAAAACAGTAATTTTACAAAAATGAAAATTTGCCGAATAGACATCAAGCGAAGTTTCGGGAACTGTTGTAGTATAACACAAAAAACATTTTTTAAAGAAGTTTTATATAACTTATTGACGAATTCTTTAATCGTGATATATAATATGATTATACAAAACATATTTAAAAAATCAATTAAAAAAATCATTTAATAAAAAGAGTTTTAGAAATCATTTTAAAAAAGGAGGATGGTTTTGATCAAACTTCCCAAAACGATGAAAGCTCTTGTGGCTTATGATAAAGGAGATTATCGGTACGAGGCTGAATATCCGGTTCCCGAATGCGGACCCGACGATATTATTATTAAAACTCAAGGTTGCGGAGTTTGTGCCGGAGATTTGAAATGTTATCACGGGAATTCCACATGGGGTGACGACACTCATGAAATGTGGGTTAGACCGCCGTTTATTCCCGGGCATGAATTCCTTGGCGTTGTGGTTGAAATAGGTTCCAACGTTACCGAATACAAACCCGGCGACCGCATTATAGCAGACCAAATTGTTCCTTGCGGAACCTGTAAATTCTGCAAAACCGGAAGATATTGGATGTGTCAACCTCATGCCACCTTTGGCTTCCAAAAGGAAAATAACGGCGGTATGGCTGAATACGTTCGATACCCCAAAAATGCGGTAATACATAAAGTTCCTCATGATATGTCTTTGGAAGATGCCTTATTAATTGAGCCTTATGCCTGTGCCAAACATTGCGTTGATCGTGCACAGATTACTATAGAAGATGTGGTTGTCATATCCGGTGCCGGTACCTTGGGATTGGGAATGGTAACTTATGCACGGTTGATGAACCCGGCAAAGCTTATAGTTCTGGATATGAAAGACGAGCGTTTGGAAAAGGCAAAGGAATTCGGTGCCGACATTGTTATGAATCCCGGTAAGACAGATGTTTTAAAAGAAATACAAGACCTGACAGAGGGTTACGGATGCGATATTTACATAGAAGCCACCGGGCATCCCTCAAGCGTTGTCCAGGGATTGCAAATGGTTCGCAAGCTGGGACGTTTTGTTGAATTCAGTGTATTCAGCGAACCTGCCACAGTAGACTGGACCTTAATCGGTGACAATAAAGAGCTGGATGTTCTGGGTTCCCATTTAAGCCCTTATTGCTATCCTTTTGTTATTGAGAATATTTATAACGGTAAACTCAAGACAGACGGGGTTGTAGGAAGATATTTTCCCATAGAAAAATGGGAAGAAGCTTTTGAATATGCAACGGGAAAATTCGGTGATTTGAAAGTAGCTATTAAATTTTAAAAAACGTGAGTTCTATGAAGTTATACTGTTTCTTGAAAGATGTATAGAAACAGTTACCCCATATACAAAAGAATTTTCACGTTATAAGGATGTTTTTGAAGTATTTTCAATATAAAACATCCGAATAAATTAAAAGTTCGATAATATTTTAATTTCATCGAACTTACTTTAAATCTAATTTCAGAAGGAGAATGACAAGATGAAGAAAGACATTTTTACACTCAAAAACAAAGTAACTATCGTAACCGGAGGATATAGAGGCATAGGTAAAGTTGTAGCCGAATATCTTGCAGATGCAGGCTCCGACATCGTAATTTTCGATTTATTCGATGCCGCTGAAGTTGCGGAAGAAATTGCAAAAGAATATGGCGTACGTACAGCTTCTTTCGTATGCGACGTTACAGATCCCAAACAGGTAGCTGAATGTATTGATAAAGCTGCAGAAAAAATGGGAACCCTCGATCACCTTTTCAATAATGCAGGTATCTGTATCCACAAAGATGCAGTTGATTGTGACCCCGAAGATTGGTTGAAAGTAATCAACGTTAACCTTAACGGTGTGTACTTTATGGCACAAGCTTTCGGAAAATATCTTATTACAAACGATAAAAAAGGAAACATCGTAAATACAGCTTCTATGTCCGGCAGCATAGTAAATTATCCTCAAGGCCAAGCATCATACAATGCATCTAAAGCAGCGGTTGCTCATTTGACAAAATCTTTGGCAGTAGAATGGGCTTTAAAGGGAATCAGAGTAAACTCTATCAGCCCCGGATACATAAAAACAGATATGACAGGTTTTGTACGTCAAGACTGGCAAGATATATGGGTAAGCAGCACTCCCACAAGAAGAATGGGAACACCGGAAGAATTGGCCGGTGCGGTTATTTACTTATTGTCTGAAGCTTCTACCTATACATCCGGTCATGATCTGATTATCGACGGATGCTTTACATTAATATAAAAAGTTGCGGGAGTAATTCCGTAACAACATAAACGAGATTTGAAACCGTAAATCCCACGTTGTTTTTGTTTGGAGAAAGTGTAATCCAACGCAAAAATAACGGGGATTTCAAGATGAGTTTTACATAGAATGAAAAGCTATATCAAGTCACAACCAAAATACCGGTTTGACATCAGGTCTTTTTTTAAACGGGAGTTCCGGCGAAAAAGGCCTGTTGATTGAAAACTCACTGAAGTCTCGTTTTTAAAGCATCACAGACTCCCAAATTTGGGCAGTCGAAGAAATTTGCAAGTTATTTTAAGGAGGAAAAAGGTAATGAAGAAATTGATTTGTCTGGTATTAAGTCTTGCTATGATGATTTCCATATTAGCAGGATGCGGCGGCTCTACAGGTGGGGATACCCAAAACAGCCCTACAGCCGATGCCGGTTCAGGCGATGCTGCAGCAAACCAAGGTAATTCCGGTGGCACTGCTGATGCCGGAAAAAAAGTAAAAGTTGGTTTTGCCGTTAAAACTCAAAACGGTCCTTATTTCGTAAAATTGGTAGAAGCTGTTCAAAAGCTTTCCCAAGAAAAAGGTTGGGAATGTACAGTTCTTACAGCTGACGAAGACGTTACCAAAGAAGCTCAAAACATGGAAACATTCATAACTCAAGGTATGGACGTAATCTTCCTTGACAGTACAGATCCCGATTCATGCGTTCCAAGTATCAACGCAGCAGCAGAAGCTAAGATTCCCGTTATTAACCTTGACTCAGGCGTTAACGGCGGAGATTACGTAACAACCGTATACTCCGACAACAAAGAAAATGGTAGACTTTCAGGCGTTGCATACACAGAATGGATGAAAGAAAACGGCAAAGAAAATGACGAAATAATTTCTATCCTTCTCAGCGGTGCTAAAGGAAACGTTGCAGGTCGCGAAAGAAGAACAGGTCTCTTTGCAGGTATCGTTCAAGGCAGAACAGGTTGTTCTGTGGAAGATGCTTGGAAAGCAGCTGAAAACATTGAAGAACAGCTTATTTCCGGCGGTAAAGCAGATTATCCCGATGCTAAGTTCAAAATAGTTGGTCAAGGCTGGGGTGCATGGACAGAAGAAGCCGGTTTGGTTGCCGCAGAAGACTTTGTTACTGCTAACCTTAATGTAACAACTATCCTTGGCGAAAATGACCAAATGCTTTTCGGTGGAATGACTGCTCTTAAAAATGCAGGTCTTAAAGGAGTTGCCTTGGTAGCCGCGGCTGACGGCGCTTGTGCAGCTTTCGATTTAATCAAGGTTAACGACACTGCCGAAAATCCCTATATCGTTTCCGGTTTGAACAGCCCTGTTCTTGTTGCAGGTAAAGGTATTGAAATTGCCGAAAAAATCGCCGTAAACGGAGCAGCTTGGGACAGCTTCGAAAAAATTACTTTAACCGAAGCCGCAGGCGTTACTAAAGCTTTGGTTGACAAGTACTATGATGTAGGTTTCTAAGATATATTAATTTTTTGTTGCAGAAAGGGCTCCTTAAATGAGGAGCCCAATCTGTAAAAACAATATCCGAAACAAATCTTCGGACGGAAATCGCAAATTCAGTAAGTTTCTTTCCGTCTTTCGGTTTTCCGGAGTTGTTTGTCTATACTTAATTGCATAAGAAATAGTAATAAAAGTTATTCTTCGTAAACGATTCGCTCTTTTGTTTTATGAAAAAACACCGGCCGCTTACCACTGCGAATATACGCTTTTGTTTCTACTTAACTCGAATTAAGTATATATGTCCTTTACGGGCGAATTTTCGATTTGAACTCCTCTTGTCCGGCACTTTAGAGTATGGCTTAAATTTTATAAGATAAGGGGTAATTCACTTTCCTTTTGCGAAAGACGCCTTTGGCGTCTTTTCATCTCTTGACGGTACAATCTTTAGCACTTTGCCTGAAATGAAAAATGATTCTTCTGATAATTTATACCCATCCCAATTACGAATGAAATTTTTTAATATTACCGGATAAATACTAATTCCATATAAGTTGAAGGACAAAAATTTATTGTTATTTCATTGAACCGTTGTAAAAAATCAATTATTTTGTCCTCTGTTTAAACCGGAATCAGTATAGATTAATATTGGTTTGCTGTTAAAAGGATTGGTATTAATTACATTCACGGTTTGGAGGGAAAGTATGCAGGAAACAAAGTACAGATTGGAAATGAGAAATATTTCGAAGCATTTTGGAGGTGTTAAAGCACTGACAGATGTTTCTTTTAAAGTAGAACCCCATGAAATACATGCTCTTATCGGAGAAAACGGTGCCGGAAAATCTACATTGATGAAGATTTTATCCGGAGCATATAAAAAAGACAGCGGAGAAATTCTCATAGACGGAAACCCGGTAAACATAACCAATCCAAAGGACGCAAAGGATTTAGGTATTGCGGTTATTTATCAGGAGTTTATGGCTGCCCCCGATTTAACGGTTGCGGAAAATATTTTTATTGACCAATTGGCAGCGGGAAAAGCTCTGATTAACTGGAGAGAATTAAGAAGGAAAGCAAAAGAACAGCTTTCACGCCTTGGCTTTGACGATATTTTACCCACAACCAAGGTTCGTGACCTAAGCGTAGCCTATCAACAGGTAGTGGAAATCTGCAAAAACTTAACAAGAAATTCAAAGGTACTGGTTCTGGATGAACCTACAGCCGTGCTGACATTTTCAGAAATTAAGAAGTTATTTGATATTTTAAGAAAACTCAGAGATGAAGGCGTAAGCATTATTTATATTTCCCACCGCTTGGAGGAACTCTTCGAACTGAGCGATAATATTACCGTTTTAAAAGACGGCGGATATGTTGGAACAGTAGAAACGGCATCAATCGATAAAAGCGAACTGGCAACAATGATGGTAGGACGTGAAATGAGCCAGTTGTTTTCAGACAGAAATGCCCAAATCGGCGAAGAAGTTTTGAAGGTAGAAAATTTAAGTGCCGGAAAAATGGTGCAAGATGTAAGCTTCTCGGTAAGAGCCGGTGAAATAGTGGGTTTTAGCGGACTGGTAGGGTCCGGGCGAACCGAAATCATGAGAGCAATATTCGGAGCGGATAAGAAAACATCAGGAAAAGTTACATATTTCGGCAAAGAAGTCAATTTTAAAAATCCAAAAGAAGCTATCCGGAATGGGCTTGGAATGTTGCCGGAAAACAGAAAAGAACAAGGCCTGCTTCTAAAACAAAGCGTGCGGATGAACTCCACCCTGACCGTACTTTTATCCAAGATTGCTCCCATGGGTACCATTAACCATAAAAAAGAAAAGAGCTATGTTAAGGAACTCTTGGCAAGTATGTCTACCAAATACGGCGATACGGAAGATAACGCAGACAGCCTCAGCGGCGGTAATCAACAAAAAATTGCTTTGGCAAAGTGGATTGCGGCTGATTGCAAATGCATGGTGTTTGATGAGCCTACTCGTGGGGTTGATATAGGTGCTAAAGTTGAAATCTATAAAATTATGAACGACCTTGCGGAAAAAGGTATGGCCATAATTATGATTTCTTCGGAAATGCCTGAAATAATCGGTATGTGTGACAGAGTTATCGTTATGCGTCAGGGTAGAGTAACCGGTGAATACAGCAAAGAGAGTATGAATGAAAATAACATGATTAAATCTGCAATGGGGGTATAGGCCAATGAAAAACAAAGATGCTGTTAAGAATTTCCTTATTAACAATAATACATATATTATTTTTATCGGATTGGTAGTTGTATGTGCTTTATCATCCGACAGTTTCTTGACCGTTATGAACCTTAGAAACATAGCCATGCAACAGGCCGGCCCCATTTTGGTTGTGCTGGGTATGTTGTTTGTAATACTCACAGGCGGAGTTGACCTTTCTGTAGGCTCGGTTATGGCTCTGGGGTCGTCGGTTTCGTCGTATATGATTGTAAACGAAGGTATACATTTTTCCGTTGCAATCCTTATTTCATTGGCAATAGGCTTACTTGCAGGGTTAATTACCGGTGCTCTTGTGGCATACGGCAGATTCCAAGGCTTCGTTGCTTCGTTGGCTATGATGACCATGGCAAGAGGTTTGGCGTTGGTAATTACTAAGGGTAGCCCAATTAAGATGGAAACCGATACATTGGCTACTCTTATAGACAAAGATTACGCTTATCCCATGCTTATCATCACATTGGTAATTATCTTGTTGTTCTGTTTCATACAAAAATATACAGCATACGGTCGTATTGTAATTGCTTTGGGAAGTAACAGCAATGCAGTTGAACTGGCAGGTATCAGAACAAAAAAATATCTGGTATCTGTATACGCCATTTCAGCCATGTTGGCATCATTGGGCGGCGTCTTTATAGCAGCCAGAGCATCAACAGGCAGTGCAACCATAGGTCAGGCTCAAGAGCTTGATGCCATTGCCGCCTGTGTTATCGGCGGGGCCAGCTTGGCAGGCGGAAAAGGTGACGTATTCAAGGCGGTAATAGGTGCGTTGGTATTGGCTCTGATAAGCAATATTATGAACCTTTTGGCAGTACCGGCATATCCCCAAGGTATCATCAAGGGGGTAATTATCGTTGTGGCTGTTCTGCTTCAACTTGTTACAGATAAGGCAGAAAAGACAGTTTAATAACAAAGTGTAAAACTCAATTCATTCATATCACTCCTTAAAATTATAGATATATTTACCGGTGCTCATTAACGTTTGCAATAGGGGTTTAATTTTATTACTACCCTTTCGTTCATAATCGCAACCACGTAAATATATCTATGTTTTTTAAAGAATTCCGTATAGTAGATATTTAATAAGACCTTAGTAAGGAAGGACTGTTGATTATGAAACACGGTATATATTATGCATATTGGGAAAAAGAATGGGAAGCGGATTATCTTGTATACGCCGAAAAAGCCGCAAGACTTGGTTTTGATATTCTCGAGATAGGCGGAAAACCTCTTCCCGATTATACCTCTCAACAAATAAAAGCACTTAAAGAATGTGCAAAAAATAACGGAATAGAACTTACAGCCGGATACGGTCCTTCCTATGACCACAATATAGGAGCGGCAGAACAAGCGATTCGCAAGAATGCAAAGGAATGGTTTGAACGTCTTTTTGATGTGATGGCTCAATTGGATATACATATAATCGGCGGTGCTTTGTATTCCTATTGGCCCATAGATTTTACCAAAGGGGTTAATAAAGAAGAGGATTGGAAACGTGGAGTGGAAGGAATACAAACTCTTGCACCCATAGCCCAAAAGTATGACATTAATCTTTGTATGGAAGTATTAAACCGTTTTGAAAATCACATCTTAAACACCGCAAAAGAAGGCACCGCATTTGTAAAAGAAGTCAATATGAGCAATGTAAAGGTTATGCTGGATACGTTCCACATGAATATAGAAGAAGTAAGTATCGGCGATGCTATCAGAACAGCAGGCGATTTATTGGGTCATTTCCACACAGGCGAATGTAACCGCATGGTTCCCGGCAAGGGACGTACTCCTTGGAGAGAAATCGGCGAGGCTTTAAGAGACGTAAAATACGACGGAACAGTTGTTATGGAGCCGTTTGTAAACGTGGGCGGTCAGGTTGGGAAGGATATACACGTATGGCGTGATATTATCAGTGACGCAACCGGTGAACGATTGGATAAGGATGCCAAAGACGCTGTTACCTTCCAACGCTATATGCTTGATTGGAAGGGATGATTTGAGATTTGAAAGATTTATTATTGGGAATCGATATAGGAACCAGTGCCTGTAAAATCGCGATATTCCGAAAGAACGGGGAAGTAGTTTCAACAGCAGGCGGAGAATATCCTCTCTACCACCCAAAAGCAGGTTATGCGGAGCAAGAACCGGACGACTGGTGGAAAGCTGTTTGCAAGGCAACAAAAGAATGTATAGAAAAAGGTAAAGTAAATCCGGCTGATATAGCAGGAATCGGAGTGGACGGTCAGGGATGGTCTGCGGTGGCTATAGACAAAGAGGGTAATACCCTAACCCATACCCCCATTTGGATGGATACCAGATCCGGCAATATTTGCGAGAGATTAAACAAAGAAATCGGTCATGATGCCATATTCCGGGTTTGCGGCAATTCCCTTACCGCTCCCTACACCACCGGAAAAGTACTTTGGTATAAGGAAAATTTGCCGGATGTATATAAAAGGATTTATAAAATTCTGCAGTCCAACAGTTTTATAATTTACCGACTTACCGGCAGTGTATCCCAAGATATTTGCCAAAGTTATGCATGGCACTGTTTCAATATGAGGACGGGTAAATGGGATGACCATATGCGAAAGGCATTGGGTATTCCGGAAGAATTTCTGCCGGAAATAAGCCCTTGTCATGCAGTGGTTGGCAGAGTTACAAAAGAAGCGGCAGAGTTGAGCGGGCTTACAGAGGGTATACCTGTGGTGGCAGGTGGACTGGATGCGGCTTGCGGAGCCTTGGGCGTAGGTGTACTTAATAACGGAGACGTACAGGAACAAGGCGGTCAGGCCGGGGGTATGAGCATTTGTACAGATACATATAAGTCTGACCCAAGGTTAATTTTAAGTTTCCATGTTGTACCCGACTGTTGGTTGTTTCAAGGCGGAACTACCGGCGGCGGCGGAACCATGCGTTGGCTTGAACAGGAATTTGCGGACTACGAGCGTTTAATGGCTAAAGAATTAGGTAAGAGTTCCATGATTCAATTAAACGAAATAGCTGAGAAGGTTCCTGCCGGCTCTGACGGTTTGGTGTTCCTGCCGTATATGTCCGGTGAAAGAACTCCTATCTGGAACCCTAAAGCCAAAGGTGTTTACTATGGTTTGGATTTCAGCAAGACAAAAGGACATTTTGTTCGAGCAACCATGGAGGGTGTAGCCTTTTCTGTGAGACACAATTTGGAGGTTGCGGAAATGGTCGGTGCCGGAGTAGAGGTGCTTAGGTCCATGGGTGGCAGTGCTAATTCTTTGCTTTGGACCCAGATAAAATCCGATATAACCGGAAAGCCCATAATAGTCCCCAATTCCGACACGGCTACAACTCTTGGAGCGGCAATTTTGGCAGGTGTAGGCGTTGGGCTTTACAAGGACTTCCGTGAAGCGGTAGACACCACGGTTGTAATCAAGAGAAAACATCAACCAAATTCCGCAGTTAAAGAAGTATATGACAGAAATTACGAGATATATTTGGAACTCTACGAAAATTTAAAATCGACCATGGATAAATCGGGAGGTATATAGTTTGAAAGCGGCAGTGGTAGTAAAAAACGAAGTTGTGGAATATCTGGAAATAGAAGAACCGAAAGTAGATGCAAAATCGGTAAAGGTACGGGTGAGAGCTTCGGGTATCTGCGGTTCCGATTTGCCCAGAGCATTATATAACGGGGCACATTCTTATCCTATAGTGTTGGGACATGAATTTTCGGGAGACGTGGTAGAAGTTGGTGCAGAGGTTGAACACGTAAAAGTGGGAGACAGAGTATCCGGTGCCCCCTTGATTCCCTGTATGGAATGCGACGATTGTCAAAAAGGCAATTACTCTTTATGCAAGAAATATTCATTTATCGGCTCCAGACAACAGGGCAGTAATGCTGATTATGTAGTAATTCCGGCAGTTAATGCGGTTGTCTTTGATAAGAGTATTCCTTACGAGCAGGGTGCCATGTTTGAGCCGTCAACCGTTGCCCTTCACGGATTATTTTGCAACGACTACAAGGGCGGTGAATACGTAGCCGTTCTCGGCGGCGGAACCATAGGCATGTTTACCATGCAGTGGGCAAAGATATTCGGAAGCAAAAAAGTTGTGGTGTTTGATATAAGTGAAGAACGCTTGAAAATGGCTTTGCGTCTTGGTGCCGATGAAGTAATCAATACAACGGAAGATAATTATTTGGAAAAGGTAAAGGCTGTAACCGTCGGAAAAGGTTTCGGCTATGTTTTCGAAACCGCAGGGCAAACCGCAACCATGCTTATGTCCTTTGAAGTAGCGGGAAATAAGTCTAATGTTTGCTTTATCGGAACACCTCACACCAATCTCACATTTACCCCTGAAATGTGGGAAAACATGAACCGCAAGGAATTCAAACTTACCGGTTCTTGGATGTCTTACAGCGCACCGTTTCCCGGAAAAGAATGGGAACTTACTGCTCATTACTTTGCAACCGGTCAATTAAAATTCGACCCGTCATTCGTATTTAAAAAGATGCCCATGAGCCAAGCACAAGAAGCGTTTGATATGTATAAGACCCCGGGACTTGTACAGGGCAAAATATTGCTGGTAAATAACGATTAATCTTCGGGAGGCAGGAAAATGATTGTTACGCTTACTTTAAATGCTGCAATCGACAAGGCTTACCGAATTTCCGGAACCCTTGAACCGGGAACGGTTATGCGGGTTCTCTCCTGTAACAACACAGCCGGAGGAAAAGGCTTTAACGTAGCTAGGGTAGCAAAATGTTGTGGTGAGAAAGTAATACCTTTCGGGCTGGTTGGAGGAAATACAGGGGCGTTGTTGGAACAACTGGCTCAAAAGGACGGCCTAACGGGAAAATTTGTCCATGTTAATGCGGAAACCAGAAGCTGTATAAATATTCTTGACGAAAACCGCCAATCTACCGAATTTTTGGAACCCGGAGAAGAAGTAACCCAAGAGGAAATTGAGGTTTTCAAAAAGGAATTCATAGAAGTATGCATGGATGCACAGGTAGTTACCATGTCAGGCAGCGTTCCCCGAGGAGTAAAGACCGGTATTTACAGAGAACTGACAGAAGAATTAAAGCGTATGGGTAAAAAGGTAATTCTGGATGCAAGTGGTGAACTGTTAAAAGAAGGAATAAAAGCCGCTCCCCATATGATAAAGCCCAATCAAGAAGAACTGGGTATGTTACTGGGAAAGCAATTAACAGGCATGAAAGAAGTAGCGGAAGCGGCGTTGGAATTACATAAAAGCGGAATCGAAAACGTTGTTATATCCTTGGGCAAAGAGGGTGCTCTGTTGGTATGCAAACAAGGCATATTCCATGGCATACCCTCCGAAATCAAAGCCGTTAACACCGTTGGTTGCGGTGATTCCATGGTAGCTGCATTTGCGGTAGCCTTTCAACGTGGATATGAACCCAAGGAAAGCGTGAAATTTGCTGTAGCTGTTTCGGCGGCTTCCGCCATGAACGATCAAACCGGTTACTTTAATCCGGAAGATTTTGAAAAAATATACCCCACCGTAACAGTAAAAGAATTGACAACTTTAAGCTAACGCTGACTCGACATCATACCAACGTATTTCAAACATTTTAAGCCATTCAGCGTTTACTCAAACAGAGAGGAAAATTATATGCCGTTAGTTACACCTATGAAAATGTTACTGGATGCCCAAAAAGGTCAATATGCCGTTGGGGCATTTAACGTAGAAAATATGGAAATGGTTATGGCTGTAATTGAAGCTGCAGAGGAATTAAATGCACCGGTTATTATGCAGACAACGCCTTCTACAGTCAAATATGCCGGTTTGGATTATTATTTGGCAAACGTAAAGACCGCAGCAGAAAGGTCTAAGGTTCCTGTAGCCGTTCATCTGGATCACGGCACGGATTTTGCTCTTGCCATGCAAGCTTTTCGTACAGGTTATACCTCTATTATGATAGACGGATCCCACGAAAGCTTTGAAGATAATATTGCCGTTACAAAAGCGGTGGTAGATGCCTGTAAACCCTCCGGTATTCCTGTGGAAGCGGAACTGGGAAAAGTAGGTGGCAAGGAAGACGATTTGGACGGCGGCGAAGGAGACGGTAATACCGATCCCGGTCAGGCTAAAGAATTTATGGAACGTACAGGAGCCGATTCTTTGGCTATAGCAATAGGAACGGCTCATGGTCTTTATTCCGGCGAGCCTAAAATCGATCAGGAAAGACTTTCACAAATTCGTCAAGTGGTTTCTCAACCCTTGGTTTTGCATGGTGCATCGGGTTTGGCGGACAGCGTGGTCAAAGAAGCAATCAGCCGAGGAATTTGCAAGGTTAATTTTGCAACAGAGTTGCGTATCGCTTACAGTGACGGCGTAAAGGAAGTATTAAACAACAATCCCGATACCATCGACCCCAAAAAATACGGAACTGTGGGTAAGAAATATGTTAAGGCGTTGGTTATGGAAAAAATAAAGACTTGCGGTTGCGAAGGCAAAGCAGGTAATTAAATATTAGGTTCTCACTTAGAAGGATAGTCTTATGGCTATCCTTTTTTGTATTGTTTTCGGATTGCATTATGTGAAATAATCTATTATAAAATATATAAATATAGAAGATACTGAATGTAACAGAATAAAAATTTACGGAGGTATATACACATGAGAAAAATTATTCTATACATCGCAATGAGTTTAGACGGATATATTGCAGACAAAGACGGAGGTGTTGCTTGGTTAACGGGAGACGGAAGCGACAGCGAAAACAAAGGAAGCTATCTCGAGTTTTTCGAAACCATTGATACGGTAATTTTGGGCTATAATACCTTTCATCAAATTGTAACGGAATTATCCCCGGGTAAATGGATTTATGAAGGTAAAAAAAGTTATGTAATTACTCATAACAGTATGGAATCAACCGACGAAATCATATTCACCCACAAAGACCCGGTTGAGTTAATTAATGAATTGAAAAAGGAAAACGGAAAAGATATATGGATTTGCGGAGGAGCTACCGTTGTAAATGAACTTATTCATAATGATATAATCGACAGATACCACATTACGGTTATTCCCACAATTTTAGGCGATGGAGTATCCTTGTTTGACAGCCGGGCGAAAGAAATTAAGCTAAAGCTGGTATCTACGGGTAGCTACAACGGAATGGTTGATTTAATTTACGAACACAGATAAAACGAAACAGCACAGAGGAATAGCCGCCGGGAAAATTCTTGGCGGCTGTTCATTATTCTTTACTTCCTTGAAGTTTTCTTTTTTAGCTTTAAAGTAAGATTTCTTTGTTCCGCAAAGGATCTAAAAAGTTCTGCTGCTATAGATGCCTTTTCTTTAAGGGTAAAGTTATCGGAGGATGTTTTTACTTGAATTTGTTCCGTAATATTTTTAATATCCTGCAAGTCAATTAAGTATACGGCTATGGAAAAAAAGCTTTTGTGGCGTCCGTCGTTAAATTCAGCAAGCAGGTATTTCAGAATTTCTATTTTTTCCTTTAGTTCGGAATGGTATGCCTCTTTGCCTATTTCCCGGAATTTAACCATGTCTTTAAATTGGTGGCGGTGAGTAACAAAAGAATCAAATTTATCTATGCCCTTATATTTCTCGCAGGGATATTCGCCGCATTCATAACAATACTCTATACCTCCCTTTTGTAAACTGCATCTTGCTATGGGACATCCTTGATTACCGGCACCGCCGCCGCAACCCGGGCAATAATTGTCTGATTTCATCGTACATAGACCACAGTTCAATCCGCATAGGGAAAACATAAGGTCTTGTCTATTAAAATTTTTCACAATCATCCATCCTTTATGTAAGAAAGAGTGTACCCGAAAACACTTACTTACGATTGCTTTCAGGTACACCCCGGTTATAGCCGGTTATTAAAAATTAAACCGCTATACTTTATCTTCCGTATTAAAGTTTACTTAACCATACCTTTGAATTGATATTGTTATGCTAAAACCTTTTTTCCTTTAATTATAACTTGTACTACGTTTAAGTCCTTGTCCAACAAAACGATATTGGCGTATTTTCCGGTCGATAAACTGCCCATTTCATCGGAAATTTTCAGTACCTTTGCCGGATTTGCCGTTGCACATCTGATGGCAGATTCCAATGGAATATTAAAACTTACGGCAGTTCTGACACAATCCATTAAATTTGTTGCTGATCCGGCAATGGTTCCGCCTTCGAGAGTAGCCAATTTACCGTTAACATTAACTGCTTGACCACCCAATTCATAAGTACCGTTGGGCATACCGGTAGCCATCATATTATCGCTGACCAAAACAATTCTCTCATCACCGAACATTTTAAACGCCGCTCTTACAACAGGTGGTGAAATATGAATTCCGTCGGTAATTAATTCAACCATACAATTTTCACTGTCAAAAGCCGCTCCGATTACGCCCGGTTCTCTGTGAGAAAAAGGAGGCATTCCGTTAAACATATGGGTTAACAGACCGGCTCCGTTTTGAATTGCTTTTTTTGCAACCTCATAATCCGCAGAAGTATGACCCAAGGAAACCGTTACCTTGTCCTTTACGCCGTCGATAAACTCCATGGCTGAATCCAATTCCGGAGCAATTGTTACCAATTTGGTAATTCCGCCGGACAAATCATTAAGCCTGTTAAACATCTCAAAATTGGGTTTAATTATAAATTCCCCGTTTTGTGCCCCTTTTTTGGACGGTGCCAAGAAAGGGCCCTCCATATTTATACCGACTAACATAGCACCTTTATCATTTTTATACTTACCGGCGTTTCCGAAAACTTTGGAAAGGTCGGCTTCTGAAAGCGACATTGTAGTACCCGTAAAGGCTGTGATACCCTGTTTGCTTAAATAATCGGTCATGGTATCTATAGCTTCCGGTGTACCTTCGCAAAAGTCATGACCGTAGCAACCGTGAATATGAATATCAATAAGTCCGGGAATAGCATAAAGCCCTTTGGCATCTATACTTTCCTTATCACCGCAAGACTCGGCAATATGTTCGCCTTCAATAAACAAATCTTTTTGTGAAAATTTAAAATCTTCCCCATAAACCTGTGCATTTTTAATAATCAAGCTTTTTCCATCCTTAATCTTATTTGGAATCAGTATATATAAAACTCACATTACTTTGGAAAGCGCCGCAACATCGGCGACTATAGTAACATCATTATGCAATTGCAAAATAGAAGCCGGAACAAGAGGAGTAATAGGACCGAAAAGTGCTTTATAAACAGCATCGGCTTTGGACGGACCTTCAGCTACCAGTAAAATTTTCTTGGCTTGCATTATAGTTTTAATTCCCATAGAATAAGCAAATTTAGGTACGTTTTCTTCACTTCCGAAGAATCTTGCATTGGATTCTATAGTGCTTTGGGTTAAGGCTACGCAATGGGTTTCTTTTTCAAAAGCCTCTCCGGGTTCGTTAAAACCTATATGACCGTTATGCCCTATGCCCAATAATTGTAAATCCACGCCTCCCAAAGACCTGATAATATTATTATATCTTTCGCATTCTTCTTCGGAATTATCCGCCAAACCATAGGGCAAATAGGTAAATTCTTTATTTATGTTAATATGTTTAAAGAAGTGGTCGTTCATATAATAATAATAGCTTTGTTCGTTATCTTGGCTGAGTCCTTTGTATTCATCAAGATTTACACTCTTAACTTCAGAAAAATCAATATCTCCTTTATTGTACCATTCTACCAATTGTTTATAAACCCCTTCGGGTGTGGAACCGGTAGCCAGTCCCAAAACGCTGTTGGGTTTCATAATTACTTGTGCGGAAATAATGTTGGCTGCTTTTCTGCTCATATCAGCATAATCTTTTGCTTTGTAAATTTTCATAATGTTCCTCCGAATATTTTTAGTATTATATTTTAACAAAAATGACCACCACTTATGGTGGTGGTCGTTTTAGGTGTATCTTACCCACCGCAATGCAGGGGATTTCTCTTTTATACTAATCCATTAATTTTTTCATTGCCTCAGCAACGTGTTGAACTTGCGTTCCCACTATTACCTGTACGCTTGTTTTGTTTGGTCTTATAACCCCGGCTACACCGGCTGATTTGATTTTCTTTTCATTTACTGCGGTATAGTCCTTAACTTCCAAACGCAAACGAGTAATACAATTATCAAGAACCGCAATATTAGAGGCACCGCCCAAGCCTTCTATGATAACTTTTGCTACGTTTGTAAAATCATCGTTGGCAAACGTTGATTTCACATCATCAACTTCGTCATCTTCACGGCCGGGAGTTTTAAGGTTTAATTTCACGATGAAAAATCTGAATATGAAATAGTAAATTACAAAGAAAGCTAAACCTATAGGAATCAGCAACCAAGAGTTTAATGCAAACGGTGCATTAAGACTTAAAACAAAGTCAATCATACCGCCGCTGAAATTAAAACCGGCTCTTATGGGCAATAAAGCTAAGATAAGTACAGAAATACCTGTTAATACAGCATGTATTAAGTATAGGAACGGGGCAAGGAACATGAAAGCAAATTCCATGGGTTCCGTTACACCGGTCATAAAGGAGCAAAGAGCGGCTGCAAGAAGTAAGCTGGCGGCTATTTTCTTTTTGTTGCTTTTAGCTGTATGATACATAGCCAATGCCGCACCGGGCAAACCAAACATCATAACAGGGAAGAAACCGGTCATGTAGCGACCTGTTTCGCCAATAACGCCTCCGGGCATAGAACCCCAGAACTTTCCTATGTCGTTTATACCGGCAACGTCAAACCAGAATACCGAATTCAAAGTATGATGTAAACCCACCGGGATCAATAAACGGTTAAAGAATCCGTATAAGCCGGCTCCTACAGCACCGGTCTTTTGTATTGCAATACCAAAGCTAACAAGAGCGGCATAGATAAACGGCCAAATAAAGAAAAGTATAGCCGCTACAACTATTGATACCAGAGCGGTAACAATGGCAACAGACCGCTTACCGCTAAAGAAAGCCAATGCATCGGGTAGCTTGGTGTTTTTGTATTTGTTGTAGCAGCTTGCACCAATGATACCGCATAAAATACCTATAAATGCATTTTCAATTTTGCCAAAGGCAGCAGGAGCTTCTGCACCTGTAAACATTCCTACAGCCGCCGATGACAGCAGTGTAGTAACCATTAACCATGAAACCAAACCGGCCAAAGCCGCAGTACCGTCATTGTCATCCGACATACCGTAAGCAACACCAACAGCAAATAGGATAGCCATGTTACCCAGAATTGCATTTCCCGCTGTTATGAGAAAAGCGGCAAAAATGTTGTTTCCGCCCCAACCGGTGGGGTCAAACATGTAACCGATACCAATAAGTATACCGGCTGCGGGTAAAGCGGCAACAGGGAGCATCAAAGATTTACCCAACTTTTGCAGATACTTCATTAACATACAAATTCCTCCTCCTTGATAAATTGGATTACAAGTTCCGGTTTATATTTTAATAATAGTCAAATGGGACTATTAAGAAACAAGGTAAATTTGTCGGCATTTGAAATCTGTAAATAACTAATGAGCATCAGGGTTGCCTATGAATTTTTATGTCGGTAGACTTCAAACTTACTTATAGCTTATAACAGCGGTTTCACTGTGTACGGCTTCTCCCAAGTGTAATTCTATGCTTTTTACCGTATCTAAATTGGTTATAATGAAAGGCGTTTTGGTAGAATAGCCTTTGGACTTTATAAATTCTGTGTCCATTTCACTGATAAGCTGACCGGCGTGAACTTTATCTCCTTCGTTTACATGTAAGGTAAAGCCTTCGCCATTAAGTTTGACGGTATCAATACCCATATGAATCAAAAGTTCCAAGCCCTCGGTGCTTTCAATGCATAAGGCGTGTTTTGTGGGTGTAATTTGTACTATAGTACCGTCGCATGGTGCATACACCTTATTTTCTTTGGGTACCAATGCCACACCGTCACCCAAAATTTTTTGGCCGAAAACCGGGTCCTCAACTTCAATCAAAGATATAACATTGCCTGTAATAGGTGACAATAATTGTTTGTTGCCTTTAAACATATTAAACATAATTCCTCCGGATTGATATATAATGCCTTACGTAAAATTTAGCCTTATACTGATTCCAGATAAGACGGTTGACAAAAATAATCGTTTTTCCTTGAACCGTCGGGTAAAAACAAATATTTTTGTCCACTGTTTTAGATGAAAAAAAGTATTATATCTCTTATTTCTTTAATATATGACGTAATTTTAATTTTATTAACCGGTATACCCGTATAGGTAGCAAACGTTCATACCCTTACACTTCTACATTTGAATAAATTTATATATGTCTACAGCTAAAAATGCTGTATATTCCTTGCTTAACGTTATACCCATCTCTTTATTTAAAACTTCACCGATTTCCGTTGCAATCTTATGATAAGCCTTGAGCTTTTTTTGAACATCACTCATTATATTCATTTCGAAAGTAATATTTTTGGCGGAATAACCTACCAATCCGGCTAATGAAAGCAAAAAACTGCGACAGGGTGTACTGTTTTTATCGATTTTCTTGTTGAAATAAGCGGATATTAAATCTATTATTTTGCTGTAAGTTTCTGTAGCTTTAAGGGTAGCGTTAACCGGGCGTTGTTTTCTTGCGGAGTACAAATGCAGAGCAATAAAACCGCATTCGTCATAGCCTATATTTATCTTTAGTTTTTGTTTAATTATACCGGCAGCATATTTTGCTATTTCAAACTCTGCCCCGTATAATATGGCTATCTCGTCAATAAAGGGATTTTCTATGGAAAGCCCCAAATTCAAACGTTGTATGGCGAAACTGATATGGTCCAGCAATGCATCAAAAAGTTTATCGTTTGTGATATTTAACTTTTCTTGTGAGATTTCTACTATTTCTTTGGTTATGGAATGAATTTTTTCGAAATCTATACCTATTTGTTTAATTCGGGACTCATCCGGGTTTTCTTCCAATATATAAAATATCTTTTTATCTTCACCCAGATTATCAATTAACTGACCGGTTTTACGCCCAAAACCTATTCCTTTTTTTACTATAAGGACATAATTCTTCTCATCTTCGGTAGCAAGTATTGTATTATGGTTGTAAATGTTGGCTATTTTGTAGGACATATTTGCTACCCCCTTCAAGCTCTTGAAGAATTTCCTCCTTTATTTTTGATACATCAGTTTCTCTGACGGCTTTTTTAACGGACAAAACATCCGAGGGTACTACAGACAGTTCTTTTACCCCTAAGGCAAGATAGGTTGGGATAAGGCTTAAATCTGAAGCGGAATCGCCGCAAATGCCCGTCCAAACGCCATGACGATTGCCGTTTTCCACTGTCATTTTTATCATTCTCAAAACAGCGGGGTGTCTTGGGTTATATATATCGGATAATTTATCATTCATTCTGTCTGCGGCTAAAGTATATTGGGTTAGGTCGTTTGTTCCTATACTGAAGAAATCTACATGTTGAGCTAAAATATCGCTTATAATAACCGCCGCGGGAGTTTCTATCATTATGCCCAAAGGAACATTTTCCGAAAACGGTAATCCTTCCTCAGTTAATTCCTTTTTAACGTTTTCTATCTGTTTTTTTACTTGCAGAACTTCGTTTATTCCCACAATCATAGGAATCATAATAGCAAGATTACCGTAAGCGGAAGCTCTGTAAAGGGCACGTAACTGCTGATTGAATAGTTTTCTGTTACCCAGAGAAATTCTTACGGCTCTGTAACCTAAAGCCGGATTGTCTTCTTTACCCAAGTCAAGATAGGGAACTTGCTTATCGGCTCCAAGGTCAAGAGTACGGATAATTACCCGGCGTCCCTCTGTTTTTTCCAATACCTCTTTATATATTTCAAATTGATATTCTTCTGTGGGTAAACTTTCGCTTTCCAAATATATAAACTCGCTGCGGAACAAACCTATGCCTTGAGCATCATTTTCCAGCAAAAGATCAACATTCTTGGGGTGCCCTATATTTGCGAAAACCTCTATCTCCACACCGTCCAAAGAAACGGCATTTTTACCTTTCATTTCGAGCAATGCTTTCTTCTCTTCGTCAAATGCATTTTTAAGAGTTTTATATTTTTCCAAAGTTTTGGTATCCGGGTTTATAATTACCAAACCTGTGTTTCCGTCAACTATAAGCTCTGTCCCGTCTTCAAAATTCATTTTTTCTTTCAGCCCAACAACCGCAGGTATACCCATGGTTCTTGCCAAAATGGATGAATGAGAAGCCATAGACCCGGTTTGGGTAACAAAGGCCAAAACTTTATCCTTATCCAGAGAGATAGTTTCGCCCGGAGTAAGGTCATCTGCACAGAGAATGAAACTATCTGTGATAACAAGGTTATTTTCTTCCGTACCGGACAGGGAAGAAAGCAGATTTTTTTCTATGTCGATAACGTCAGCCGCCCGGGCTGTCATATATTCGTCACCCGAAGATAAAAACATCTCTTTGAATTGCTCTGCTGTTTTATGAATAGCGTATTCGGCATTGGCTTTTTCGTTATTGATTATTCCTTCAATACCCTCCACAAAATCCAAATCTTCCGTCATCATTTTGTGTACTTCAAATATTTCGGCATTTTCGGGATTGGTTTCTTTTAAAGCCTTTTGATAAAGAGCATCAAGCTTAGATAAACTTTTTGCCTTTGCAGTATGAAATCGCAAACACTCGGATGCTGTATCATCAACGGATATCTTTTCGGTATTATATGCCGTAGTTTTATTGAAAAAAGCCCGACCTATGGCATAACCTTTGGACGCATTGATGCCTATTATCGTTTCCATTGTTGACCTCCTAAAAAATTGCTTAGACTGATTCCTTATAAGACGGATGACAAAAATAATTGTTTTTTCCTTGAACCGTCGGAAAAAAATCAATTATTTTTGTCCATTGTTTAAGATGAAATCAGTATTAGATATTGCTTTCAACAAAATTTTTGATGGAAGAAAAGGCGGCTTCTTCATCTTCTCCTTCTATGGTAAAAGTAATTAAATCTCCTTGTTTAGCAATAAGCCCCATAACATTAAACAAGCGTTTTGCGTCGGCTTGCTTTGAGCCGCAAGTAATCTTTACGGATGAATTAAATTCGGCACATTGTTTTACCAATAAACCCGCCGGTCTGGCATGAATACCCAGTTCGTCTTTTATAACATATTCAAATGATTTCATAATATCTCTCCTTTTTTTACATAAAAAAGGCATAAACGCCCACAAAATAGTGAAAGTTTATGCCTGTTTTAACAGTAACACACTTTATTAATTAAAATAATACCCAAAAAAATGAAATATGTCAAGTGGTTTAGTAAATTATTTCACAGTAAATTTTCAAAACCGGGTAATTTATTCCAATACTTGTATTTTTACCGGCCCAAAATCCATAAAAGTGTATGGAGTATACATGGCATGGGTTTTGGGATACAAGGGGTATATAATGTTAACTAAATATCAAGGTATGGAATATTGTTTTGGGTAAAGATTAATTAATAATACTATTATTGAACAGGCGGAGTTTCTTTGAATATCAAACAGAAATTTTTGTTAATCTACCCTATTTTAATTGTAGGGACCATGATATTATTGTTTCCCCAACTTACAGAAAAAATAGGTGAAATTAGAGGCTTTGTTATTTCCAACGTAATTTATTGGATACTTTGCGGTATTCCCTGCTATGTGGTTTTCAGGGGCAACCGTAAATTAAAGGAAATGCTTACATTAAATATATCAAAACACAAAGTCTTTACTTTCCTAACCATATTACCGGCTATGGTAACCGGATATGTATCTTTTATTCCTGTTTTGGGCAAGGCAAGTCCTATACAGTTCTTGTTGGCTGCGGTCTTGGCTGTAATAAACGGTACCGTGGAGGAAATATACTGGAGAGGCACATATGCCGGAGAATTTAAACGCTTTAATTACGCCTTTCTTTACCCCACAATAATGTTTACCGTTTGGCATACAGCCTTAACCTTAACAAAGGGTATAGAATTTAAAGGCGGAGACTATATTTTGCTTGCGGGAGCAGCCCTAGCCGGAGTGCTGTACGGGCTTACGGCTTATAAAACCAAGACATTGGGCTTGGTAATATTCTCACATGTGTTGACCAACTTTTTCGGATTCAGCGGAATGTTGTTTGATAATAGGTTTATTTGGTAAATTCATTAATATAGTGGCACATAATTATTATACCCTTATACCGGGGAACTATTATTTAACAATCAGCATACTTTATTAAACAAAAACAGAGGCAAATCCATAATTGGGATTTGCCTCTGTTTTATTACAATTTCTTTTTGTTGAATTTTTCTCGGGAGTAATCGTAAGCCTCGCTTATATATTTTTTTAATTCTTCAAAAGTCTCATTCGAAGGATTAATTACGCTTATCCATCCCATCCAAGCGTAAACGGGATGTGGTATTATTTTGTCCGCTTGGGTGAAGTCATAGTCCATTTCAACTACTCCTCCTGCCGGCGGACGTTTTGGTATAAATCCGAATATCTCTTTAAAAGTATTTTTTCTGATACCCATATTTACTCGAAATACATTTTCTCTGTTTAAATCAGAAGCCTTGTCGTTTTCGCCGTCCTTTTCCTTTACGGTAAGAATGTATACCCCTCGTTTGAGCTTCATTCCGGGATTGTAAAAGATTCCTTTTTCTCCCCAGCTTTCAACCAAAACCGTACCTTCCAAATTTTTTAAGCAGTAATCTATAATTTCGTTGACTTTCATAAGCTCTCCTTTTAATATGACATACTGTTGTCATGTAATCATGTTATAATTTACGTAAATTGTTCGATAACGTGAAACCCTCGTTAATTAAACGTAAGTTTGATTCAGATAAACACAATACCCATTGCAGGTGATATTATGCAAATAAATCGTTTGTTCGAGACAGTATACATCCTTCTTAATCAAAAATCAATAACCGCCAAGGCCTTGGCAGAGCATTTCGGGGTTTCAAGCAGAACCGTATACCGTGATGTGGAAACTCTCAGTACCGCCGGTATACCGATTTATATGTCAAAAGGTAAAGGTGGCGGAATAAGTCTGCTGGATAATTTTGTGCTGAATAAGTCTGTGCTTACGGAGCATGAACAGACGGAAATTCTCTCTGCTCTCCACGGTTTAAATACCCTTAGCGTTCCCAACACGGATTCAATTCTTAACAAACTGGGTATACTTTTCAACAAAGGTTTTACCAATTGGATAGACATTGATTATTCATATTGGGGCAGTGACCCCGAAGAAAAGGAAAAATTCAATATTCTGAAAAACGCCATACTTTCAAGGCTAATAATACAATTTGTTTACTACGCTCCCGGCAGCAAAGGAATACTGCGAACCGTAGAACCCCTTCAAATTTATTTCAAAGAAAAGGCATGGTACTTAAAAGCCTATTGTACGGAAAGGCAGGATTACAGAACTTTTAAAATAGCCAGAATGAATGATATTTCAACCACAAACCAAAGCTTTATAAGAGAATTGCCGGAGCAAAAACCCTATAATTTTGATTATATATGTAAGCTCAGAACGGTTGTTGAATTTTTCGAACCGGCTTGGGCAAGATTTTACGACGAAATGGGCAACTCTTGTATTGTTGAAAAAACCGATAAAAGTATTATTGCCGAAATTTATTTTCCGGAAGTTGAATGGATTTTAAGCTATATAATGTCCTATGCGGATACGGCAAGGGTACTAGAACCCGAAGATATAGCCCTTGCCATGAAAAGCCGGCTGGAAAAAACTTTAAAACTTTATTTTTAATATGACATACTGTTGTCAGCCTATTCCGGTAGACTTTATACCACGGAGGTGCTTTATGAATATAAATGTTAAAACGGAAATTGAACCTGCTTTAAACGTGGTTTCTGTTAGGTTAACCACATCTTTGGAAAATCTGTCACAAGCATTTGGCGAAACTTTTGAAAAAATCCAAGCTTATATTGCTGAAATGGGTGAGGAGCCTGTAGGGCCTCCTTTCGGAGCGTACTACAACCACGATATGCAAAATCTTGACGTGGAAATGGGCTTCCCGGTGGCAAAACTTTTACCGGAAAAGGGCGAATTTAAATCAAGAACCATTCCCGAAAGGAAAGCTATAACCTGTTTATTTCAAGGGTCTTATGCACAGCTTGATGTACCCTACAAAGCAGTTTACGATTGGATTGAACAAAACAAGCTTGAAATTGCAGATGCCCATTACGATTTCTACTTAAACGACCCTTGTTCCGTACCCGAAGCGGAACTGTTGACGAAAGTATCTATCCCTGTAAAACAATAACTGTATACCGGTGCTTGACTGATAAGTGTTTAGTATAACCGGTTGTTGAGCTGAATTTGAAAACGTCTTAACAAATTTAATAACTTGCGAAAGATTAGAAGGAGTGTTTAAATGGCTGAAATGATTATTTGCCAAAGTTGTGGTATGCCCTTGGAACAAAACGACCACTACGGAACAGAAAAAGACGGTTCCCAAAACGCCGAATACTGTATCTTCTGTTTCAAAGACGGTGAATTTACAGCGGATATTACCATGGATGAAATGATAGCTTTCTGTGCCGAGCATATTGACGAATGGGGCATGGATATCACAAAAGAAGAAGCGATTGCACAAATGAAAATACATTTTCCCACATTTAAACGTTGGGCAAACAAATAGAACATTCCAAAAAAAGAAGCAGGTTATCCGCTTCTTTTTTTTTAGGCTGTTTCAGTTTTCTGCTTATTTGGAAAGAGTAAGTTATAGGGAGTAAAACTAAGAGGTAAAAAAAAATTAATTCTGTATTAAGGTCAGACGGAATTTTAATTCAAACAAAAATCCGGAAATATTGCAATTTGGCTGATTATTGGATATACTGAGTATGTATAAAAGAAATATCTGAGGAGAATTACATGGTAAGTATCAAAGACGTAGCCAAAAGAGCCGGAGTATCTATTTCTACCGTGTCCAACGTTTTAAACGGAACAAAGTATGTCAGTGAAATTTTAAAACAAAAAGTACAAATAGCAGTTCAAGAATTGAATTATGAAGTTGACCCGGTTGCCCGAAATATGAAAGTGAAAAAAACAAAGACTATTGGGGTAATTACCGTGGATATGTGTGGGCTTTTTTACCCCTATGTAGTTAAAGGTATTTACGAAAAAGCCAATAAATACGGTTACAGCATTATCATCTGCGATACCAACGGTATTAACGATTCTATAGGGAGCATGGAACGTGAAATGCAGAGTTTTAAAAAGCTTATTTCCAACCGTGTTGACGGGATTATTTTTGCGTCTACGGTAACTAAACAAATGGCACCCACCTATATAAAAGAGATTAAAAAAATGGCAAGCCTACATAAAAAAATTTCTCTTGTAGCCATAGAACAGGATTTTTCCCACCTTGGTATAGATTCTGTATTTGCTGACGGTTTCGAAGGCGGAAGAACCGCAACAGAACATCTTATATCCTGCGGTTGTAAAAACATGGGCCATATTACGGGACCTATATTCTCCAGCGTTGCAATGGAACGTGCCCAAGGGTTTCAAAGCATTTTAAGAGAAAAAAATTTATTTTACGATGAGAACATTAATGTAGCCAACGGTAACTACACTCATCAAAGCGGTTATCTTGCTATGAATGAGTTGCTGCGTAAATTTCCAAAAATAGATGGTGTGTTTATAGCCAACGACCAAATGGCAGTAGGGGCTTTGAGGGCATTGTCCGAACAGAAGATAAAAGTTCCCGAGGATGTTAAGGTAATAGGGTATGATAACGTATTTATCTCAAGTATATTGGAGCCTTCTTTGAGTACTGTTCATGTACGTAAGAAAAATATCGGTTTGACAGCTATGGAGTTGCTCATGAAAAAAATAGACGGAGACGAAAAAGATTCAGCAAAAGGTATAAAAATGGACACAAGGCTGGTGGTACGTAAGTCTACTTCGGCAGAAGGAATTGAAGACTGGATACTGGGAGATTGGTAATATTTTTTTGCTCGGTAGAAAAAACGTTTTTCCGCCGAGGGTCTTATCTAAAATTCAAATTATTGTAAATTAAATATAATTATGCTAAAAAGTAATATTTAACAAAAGCATATTATGCAATTTGCACATTATATACAAAAATTATTAACTGTATACTTAGCTTATTGACAGAAAAACGTTTTTCTGATATGATGACTTTATCAATCAGAAAAACGTTTTTTTATATAGAAATTATACTCACTGAGGAGAGATACTATGGATAAAAAAACATTGGCAGAAAAGGCTCTTGAGCAAGGTAAAGGAATTTTAAGGTTGGCTCCGGTATGGGTACCACGAGCTTTTTGCAGACCGGGTAAAAGAATTAAGCTTCATCCCAATGATTATTTTATTTTGGGAGAAAGAGGCGGAATTGACGAACGCTGGCTTGCTTCTACCACTTGGGCTGAAAACGGACCTTTAACCCCTGAAGATGAAGGGCTAAGTTATATAGTTGCAGATGATGAAGGAAAGGAAAAAATATTGCTTAAAGATGCAATTGAACTTCTCGGTGCAGAAATCATAGGCGAAACTCTTTGGAAAAAATACGGAAGATGGGCTATGTTCTCTAAATTCTTTGACAACGCCGGGCCTTTACCCCATCACATTCATCACAGAAACGAACATGCCGAAAAGGTTGGTGCCTGCGGAAAACCGGAAATGTATTTTTTCCCTTCTCAATTAAATAATCACGGCGGCGAATTTCCTTTTACCTTCTTCGGCTTCAATCCCGAAACTACAAAAGAACAGGCTCTTGAAGCACTGAAAAACTTTCCGAAGGGAGACAATAATATTCTTGCTCTCTCCAGAGCCTATAAACTTGAACCTGATACCGGTTGGGATGTTCCTCCGGGAGTTCTGCACGCCCCGGGAAGCCTTTGTACATATGAGCCTCAGTTTGCTTCGGATGTTTATGCCATGTATCAATCAGTGCTTATGAACGGTCAAATTGTTTCGGAGGATTTACTTTGGAAGAATACACCCAAAGAAAAAATCGGTGATTATGAGTATCTGTTGGAAGTTATCGACTGGGAGAAAAACATAGACCCCAACTTCCATGAAAATTATTATATGAAACCCGTATATGTTAAGGCATTGGAGGAAATGACAGAGGCCGGTTACATTGAGGAATGGATTTGCTATAAATGCAAGGAAGTATCCGCAAAACGCCTCACCATACTTCCCGGTCGCAGCGTAACTATCATAGACGAGGCTCCTTACGGAGTAATCTGTCTCGAAGGACACGGTACTTTCGGTACTTGGGAAATAGAATCACCTGCATTAATCCGTTACGGAGAACTTACACATGACGAATATTTTGTTACCTATAAGGCGGCAAAAGAAGGCGTAGTTATAAATAACCCATCTAAAACAGATTCTCTGGTCATACTTAAACATTTTTCCGATAACCCACAGCTTCCTCATAATCTGTAATTTCAACAGTCTAAAATTCTATGTAAAAATTGTTAAGCAAACTTATTGTGTGGGTAATATGGTATTACCCGCACAATGGGTTTCTGAATCCAACACTTTTGCAGTTACGCAGTTATGTCAGGGAGGAGTCAATGTGGCAGGGCAGTATATTTTGGAAGTCAGGAATATAAGCAAATCCTTTGCGGGCGTAAATGTACTAAATCAAGTTGAACTATGCGTAAAGCCCGGAGAACTGCATGCTCTTATGGGAGAAAACGGAGCCGGAAAATCAACTTTAATGAAAATAATAATGGGCATCTACACCAAAGACAGCGGAAGCGGAGAAATTCTATTTGACGGTAAGCCCGTAGAATTTAAAGAAGCTAACGATGCTCTACATACCGGGATTTCCATGATACATCAGGAATTAAGTCCTATTCCGGAAATGACCGTTGCCGAAAATGTATTTTTGGGAAGAGAAACAAAAAAGATAAAGTGGTTGCCCTTTGTGGATAAAAAAAAATTAATTAAAAAGACTGAAGAAATACTAAAAGAATACGGACTGGAAAAACTCATTCATCCCTGTATGAAGATGAAACATTTAAATATCGCTCAAATTCAGATGATGGAAATTATAAAAGCCGTATCCTATGATTCAAAAGTAATAATTATGGATGAGCCGACTTCATCACTTTCGGAAGCAGAGACAAAAATTTTATTTCAGATTATAGATAATCTTAAATCAAAACATGTGGGAATTATTTATATTTCTCATCGGATGGACGAGGTATTTAAACTGGCGGACAGAGTATCTGTATTGCGAGACGGAAGATTTATCGGTTGTGTGGATATAAAAGATGCTTCTCCGGAAGAACTTATCAATATGATGGTTGGGCGTGAACTGGAAGGCGGTTATCCCAAAAATACAGCACAAATCGGCGAGGTTGTATTGGAGGTAAAAAACTTTACCCGAAAGGGTGTCTTTGAGAACGTCAATTTTAAAGTGAGAGCCGGAGAAATTCTTGGACTGGCGGGATTGGTGGGTGCCGGAAGAAGCGAAGTTGTAAGAGCATTGGTAGGATACGACAAATTGGATGAAGGCGAGATAATTATGGAGGGTAAGAAGGTAGTTATCAATCATCCAAAGTCCGCCAAAGCACATCACATCATTATGGCTTCCGAAGACCGTAAGGAACTGGGTCTGGTATTATGCAGAAACATAAAAGAAAATATATCCCTTCAAAACGCAGACCGGTATAACAAATTCGGATTCATCTTCAAGCAAAAGGAAAGAACAAGCTGCGAAGAAATGGCTAAAAAGATGACAACAAAAATGAACGGTATTCATGATTTGGTCAGCAGTCTTTCCGGTGGAAACCAGCAAAAAGTCGTACTTGCCAAATGTCTCATGGCAGGGCCAAAAGTACTTATAATGGATGAACCTACCAGAGGAATTGACGTGGGTGCCAAAGCAACTATCTATAATATTATGATAGACCTTGCGAAACAAGGAGTTGCAATTATAATGATTTCTTCTGAAATGCCGGAATTAATCGGAATGAGCAATCGCATAATCGTTATGGCAGGAGGCAAAATTACCGGGGAAACGGTAGGAGAAGAAGCTCAGTCACAAGAATTAATTTTAAAATTGGCGTTGGGAGGAAGCAAAGAATGACTAAGAAAATGGATATGGCACAAATCTTTAAGAAGTTTGGGCTTGTGTTTGCAATATTAATCATTTTCATAATCATGAGTACTTTATCCCCGGTATTTTTATCTTCCAAGAATTTAATCAATATTTTACGGCAGATATCAACAAATGGGATATTGGCGGTAGGGATGACCTTTATTATTCTTACCGGTGGAATTGACCTTTCCGTAGGTTCGCTGGTTGCGGTAACAAGCGTTATTTGCGGATCTATGCTTATGAACGGTGTAAACTTATGGGTAGCCTGTGCGGCGGGTGTGGCGGCGGCTGTTGCATTTGGTGTATTTAACGGATACTTGGTATCTTATGTGGGTTTACAGCCATTTATAGCAACCTTGGCAAGTACAACAATAGGGCGTGGTTTTGCACTGGTATTTTCAAACGGTAAGCCCTTTACCATAATGAATGAAGATTTTCTTGCCATAGGGCAAGGAGATGTGTTTGGTGTACCCAACCCAATTATAATTCTGTTGGTTGTATGTGCTGTAGGATTAATTATTTTGAAAACAACTACCTTCGGAAGATACGTTTTTGCAATTGGCGGAAATAAAAATGCAACGAAGCTTTCCGGTGTAAAAACAAGAAGAGTAGAAATGATGGTATACATAATTTCAGGTATCTGCTGTGGTATTGTAGGTTTAATACTTTCTGCCAGAATCAGCTCGGGTCAACCCACAGCCGCCGAAGGATACGAATTGGATGCTATAGCCGCAACAGCTATAGGCGGAACCGGCATGAGCGGCGGTATCGGGGGATTGCAAGGAACCATTATGGGTTTTGTCATTATAGGCTTAATCAGCAATTCTTTAAACTTACTTAATGTCAATTCATTTTATCAACAAGTCGTAAAGGGATTTATTATCTTACTTGCAGTACTTTTGGATATGAAATCAAAAGGAAAAGCCGACTGATTTTTTCATCAAGAGTACGTTGTATACTTAATTGCATAAGGAATAGTAACAAAAGCTGATCTTCGTAAACGGCTCGCTCTTGCATTTTGAAAAAAACACCGGTCGCTCACCACTACGAATATACGCTTTTGTTACTACTTAACCGGAAATTAAGTATATTATCTTAAAAAGTCTGTTTCAAGTTTGGCACCAATATTTTTACATATATATTTTTAGGAGGAAAAAGTATGAAAAAAAGTATTTTGGTTGCATTACTTGCAGCGATAATGTCTATTGTAATGTTGGCAGGCTGTTCCGGAAATCCGGATGGCGATAAGGCCGGTGCAAATGCAGGTGCAGGCGGAAGCAAACAGTATACAATCGGCGTTCTTATGAAAGACAACTCCGATACCTTCGTTAAGAAAATCTCAGACGCAATAGAAGCCAAGGGCAAAGAATTGGGCGTAAAACTCATTATGAATGACGCTGAAGGCGATGTTAACAAACAAATCGAACAATGCGAAAATCTCATTACTCAACAGGTAGACGCCATAATTCTTAACGCACAGGATATGGACGGAAGCAGTCCTTGTATCAAAAAAGCAGTAGAAGCAGGTATTCCCATCATTAACTGTAACTGCGATACCGTAAACAAAGATTATCAATCTTTTGTAGGCTGTGAGGATAAAGATTCCGGAATTATCGAAGCCAATTTCGTTTTGGAAAACCTCCCGGAAGGCTCCAATATCTGTATTATCCAAGGCCCTATGGGTCAAGCCGGACAAGTTGGTCGTTGGGCAGGTTACGAAGAAGCCGGTTTACTTAAAAAATACAATGTTTTAGCCGAACAAACCGCTAACTGGAAAAGAGAAGAAGCCCTTTCTCTGGCTGAAGACTGGATTACCACTTACGGCGACAAATTAAATGCTATCGTTTGCCAAAACGATGATATGGCTCTGGGTGCGTTGGCTGCTTGTGAAGCGGCAGGAAGAAAAGATATTATGGTGACCGGTGTAGATGCCATTGAAGATGCTCTTAAAGCTGTGGAAGACGGAAGAATGGCTTGTACCGTATTCCAAGATGCTGCAGGTCAAGGAGAAACTGCTGTAGAGACAGCTCTAAAACTGGCTAAAGGCGAAAAAGTAGAATACGACATAAGGATTCCTTTCCAATTGGTAACCAAAGAAAATGTAGCTGATTTTAAATAGGAGAATTGGGAACTGTTCGTACTGTGTTTTATAATCGTTATTTTTAAAGTGTACTACTGTAATTCAACATACAACTCCCGGGAGATTCCTTCGTTAAAGAGGTATTTTGAACCTCTAAACCGGGAATTCCCCGGGTTATTTTTACCAAAATTCCGGAGGTAACTATGCTAAAAAATATTCCCCAAATAATCTCGCCGGATTTAATGAAGTTAATGATGGAAATGGGTCATTCCGATTCCATGATATTTGCAGATGCCAATTTTCCCGCATATTCCAATGCCAAGATTTTGATTCGGCTTCCCGGTGTAGAAATACCGGAGCTGCTTAAAGCCGTATTACCCTTTTTCCCTTTAGACAATTTTGTTCCGGATGCAGTTAAATTAATGAAGAACTTGGATACTGAACCTGTCCCGGAAATTTGGACACAATACGAAGAAATTATAAGAAAATATGATAAAGAAAAAGCATTTATAAACTTTACTTATTTAGACAGGCTCCCTTTTTATGAAGAATCAAAAAAAGCTGCTTTTATTGTACAAACCGGAACGACAGCAAGATACGCAAATATCATCTTACAAAAAGGCGTGATTTGATGAATTTCAAAGAGGAAAAAAAATATGTGGGACATTCGGACCAACTGTTTAAAGTCAGAAATGTGTTATTGCAGGACGGAAAAGCAAAAAATGTAAGAATGGTGCAAGTGGATAACAGGTCGGGAATGCAGTTTGAGGTAAGTACGGACAGGGGCATGGACATTCACTATCTCAGCTACAAAGGAGAAAACATAGGGTATATTTCCGCTTGCGGAATGGTAGCGCCGGAGTATTTTGATGATAAGGGTCTTGGGTTTTTGAAAAGCTTCACCGCCGGCTTTTTAACCACCTGCGGACTGTCTTATGTAGGCAAACCTTGCGAATATAAAGGAAAGTCCTACGGTCTGCACGGAAATATTTCCAACACTCCGGCGGAATGCTGTACTTACAGTATTTCGGAAGAAGAAAACAGTGCTTATGCAGAGATTAAAGGAACTTTGAGAGAGTCTGTTTTATTCGGTCCCAATCTGATACTGGAGAGAAATATCCGTTGTGACTATAAAGACAGAAAAATTGTATTAAGAGATAAGGTTACAAATGAGGGCTACAAAAAGACCTTTCATATGATTTTGTACCATATAAACATAGGGTATCCCATGCTCTCCAAAGACAGCGAAATTTTTATACCCTCACAATCGGTTAAACCGCGAAATGAACATTCTAAATCTGCTATAGAACGTTGGAACAAGTCGGAAGATGCCACGCCGGAGTTTGAAGAAATGTGCTATTACCATACCTTGAAAAAGACCCCCGAAAACCGTTCCGCGGCAGCAGTTTTTAATCCGGGCACAAACATGGGCATAGCCATTGAATTTAACGCAGAAACTTTGGATCACTTTGTAGAGTGGAAGATGATGGGTGCAAAGGACTATGTTTTGGGGCTGGAACCGGGAAACGCAACCATAGACGGTATTGAGGATGCAATAGACAACGGAAGTATGAAATATCTTGACGGACAGGAATCCGTGGAATATGAGTTGGTATTTCATATTTTGGAGGGTCGCCGGGAGTTTGATTTAATAAAACAAAAAATTGAGACCGCAAAGGAGAATTGATATGGCTGACAAAAAACTTATAGAAAAAGTATTTGAAGATGGTAAAGGTATATTCCGGTTAAATCCGGCTTTTGTCCCGAGACGTTTCGGAAAGGCAGGAAGAAGACTGAAACTACATCCGGACGATTATTTTTCATACGGAATGGCAAGAGGTTCAATTACCGAAAGATGGTTTTCTTCAACTATTACGGCAAATAACGGACCTCTTGCTCTGCCGGATGAAGGACTGAGTTATGTTGCGGTATCCTATGATTCGGACGAGAAATTCAGCTTAAAAGAAGCTATAGATGTCTTGGGTGCGGAAACAGTGGGCGAAGAATTAATGGAAAAATACGGCGGATGGCCTATGTATTCCAAATTTTTCGACAATGAAAACCCTCTGTTTCATCACGTTCATCTTATGTTTGAAGATGCGGCAAAGGTAGGTAAACTTGGAAAACCTGAATGTTACTATTTCCCAAAACAATTAAACAATCACATGGGAGAGGCAGGCTATACATACTTCGGTTTTGACCCGGACGTAACAAGAGAAGAAGTAAGAGAACGACTTTTAAAATTTAAAGATGACGATACCCGAATTACTGAATTGTCACGTGCTTTCCGCATAGAACTCGGAACCGGTTGGTATACTCCGCCGGGTGTAATTCATGCTCCCGGCTCGGTTTTAACCTACGAACCCCAATGGAATTCCGACGTAAACTCCGTTTACGAAAATATAGTATCCGGTGAAATATATCCGCCGGAAATGTTGGATGAAGAACTACCGGAGGCTGACAAAGGAAATGTGGATAAAGTGTTGAATTTGCTAGACTGGGAAAAGAACGTAGACCCCAATTACAGAAAGCATTATTTCCGTCCTCCTTTGCTTGCCCGCGAAACCGAGCAATATTCGGAGAAATGGATAACCTACGGAAATCCCTATGTTTCGGCAAAAGAACTGACTGTATATCCCGGTCAAACCGTAACTGTTAAAGACGGAGCCGCTTATGGCTGTATTTTCGTTCAGGGTCACGGAAAATTCGGCGTTTATCAATGCGAAGCAGCAACTTTGCTTAGATTTGGTCAACAAAGTGCTGATGAGTTTTTTGTCTCCGAAAAGGCTGCAAAAGAGGGTGTAACCATTACTAACGAAAGCCCGGTAGAGCCTTTGGTGCTGTTAAAACACTTCGGACCAAATCATCCGGAAGTTCCGCAACCCGATTTTAATTAAATCAAAACAACGTGGTGTATGTAGAACCATTTTTACAACGTTGAAAGACTTTCTCCCAAAAACTTTCATGATTGGGAGATTTCTTTCTTATAAAATACATAGCAATAGCGGCAAAGGAGGCAAGGTCTTGAGATATTTAATGGGAATAGACAATGGCGGAACTTTTTCCAAAGCTGCAATATTCGATGAAGAAGGTACTCAAATTGCCGTAGCAAGTGTTCCTACCGTAACCCTTACCCCAAAACCCGGCTATACGGAAAGAGATATGGACGAGTTATGGGAAGTTAATGCACAAGCCATTCGCCTATGTATAGAAAAGAGCGGTATTAAGCCCCGGGATATAGTTGGGGTATCATTTTCCGGACACGGTAAGGGATTATATATGGTTGGGCATGACGGAAGACCGAGCTATAACGGCATAGTTTCTACGGATGCCAGGGCATGGAAGTATGTGGAGCAGTGGTATCAAGATGGGACAAAGGAAAAGATATACCCTCTGTCCTATCAGGAGATTCTTGCCTGCCAACCGGTAAGTATCCTTGCGTGGTTCAGAGATAACGAACCGGCGGTGTTGGAAAAGACAAAATATATTTTCCATGTTAAAGATTACATACGCTACAAACTGACAGGAGAAGCTTATGCGGAATATACGGATTCCACCGGCGGAAACCTGGTAAACTTAAACACCAAAGCATACGATAAAAAACTTCTGGAGCTTTTAGGTCTGGAGATGATTTTTGATAAATTACCGCCCTTAAAGTACTCGGCGGATATTTGCGGATATGTAACCGAAGATGCCGCAAAAAAAACGGGACTTCCTCCGGGTATTCCTGCTGCAGCCGGAATGTTTGACGTGGATGCCTGCGGTATCGCATCCGGACTTGTAAACGAAGAGGCTATGTGTATGATAGCCGGAACTTGGAGCATCAATGAATATATTGCAAAGGCACCTATAGATAACGGAACCGTGGCGTTAAACTCCATGTTCTGTATTCCGGGTTATTTTCTGGTGGAAGAAAGCAGTCCCACCTCTGCCGGAAACATGGAATGGTTTGTACGGAATCTGATGAATTATGAAAAGGATACGGTAAAAAATATCGGTGTTTCTATCTATGATATTACCAATCAATGGGTCAGTTCCATAGAACCTCAAGACAGTAATATTATTTTCCTTCCGTTTTTAAACGGTTCCAATGAAGATGCATTGGCAAAGGCGACTTTTATAGGTCTTACCGCCTATCACAACAAAAAGCATATGTTACGAGCCGTATACGAAGGTATAGTTTTTTCCCATTTAACTCACGTGAAAAAATTATTGAGAAACCGGGACGTACCTAAAAGTATCCGCTTATCCGGAGGAGCGGCAAATTCCGATGTATGGGTACAGATTTTTGCAGACGCCTTGCAAATTCCCATAGATGTTACGGAAGACAAAGAAATAGGTGCTCAAGGAGCGGCAATAGCGGCAGGAATAGCAGCCGGGGTTTACTCCGACTATGAAGAAGCTGTTGAAAAGACCGTAAAAATAACAAAGACCATATACCCCAGACCCAAATACAAAGAAATATATGAAGAAAAATATGAAAACTATCGCAAAGTTATAGGTTCTTTGGGCAATGCATGGAAATGTTTCAAGAATTAATGGGTATGTAGTCAATGGAACGGTTATAAAGGAGAAACAACATGAAACCATATTCCCTGGGCGTATACGAAAAGGCAATGCCTCCTTATTTAAGTTGGCACGAAAAGCTGAAAACAGCAAAAATTGTGGGCTATGACTTTCTTGAAATCAGTATTGATGAAACAGATGAAAAGCTTGCCAGGCTGGAAATGAGCAAAAAAGAACGAGCTGATTTGGTAGCTGAAATGTTTGTAACAGGTTTACCTATCAGAACCATGTGTCTAAGCGGACACAGAAGATTTCCTTTAGGCAGCAATAATGAGTCCGTCAGCAAACGAGGTTCAGATATTATGGAAAAGGCAATCGAACTGGCGGAAGACTTGGGAATAGGTATCATTCAATTGGCAGGGTATGATGTTTATTACGAGGCTTCTTCAGCCTTCACAGAAAAACGTTTCGCTGAGAATCTTAACCGTGCTGTACAAATGGCAGCCGCTAAAGGAATCATTCTGGCTTTCGAAACTATGGAGACGGAATTTATGAATACGGTAGGCAAAGCCATGCATTACGTAAAGCTCATTAAATCACCATATCTGCAAGTTTATCCTGACGCCGGCAATCTTACAAATGCAGCTGTATTGTATAAAACAAGCGTTTTGGAGGATTTAAAAAGCGGTAAGGGTCATATTGCCGCCATGCATCTGAAAGAAACCGTACCCGGAAAATTTCGAGAAATTCCCTTCGGAACGGGACATGTAGACTTTGAAAGAATTATAGATACGGCTTGGAACCTGGGAATTAGAAAATATGTTACGGAGCTTTGGTATACAGGAAACGACGATTGGTTAGAGGATTTAAAACAGGCACAGGGAATGATGAAAGGAATATTGGAGGAAAAATAAATGCTGGAAAATTTAAAGAAAGAAGTATATAATGCAAATATGCTTTTGCCTAAATATGGTCTGGTTACATTTACTTGGGGCAACGCCAGTGCATTTGACCGCCAATCCGGTCTGTTTGTCATAAAGCCCGGCGGTGTGGATTATGAAAAAATGAGTTGGGAAGACATGGTTGTAATGGACTTGGACGGAAACAAGGTTGAGGGTACATACAAGCCGTCCTCAGACACTCCTACCCATGCAGAGCTTTACAAGGCATTTCCCAGTATCGGAGGAATAGTACATACCCATTCTTCCTATGCTACAAGTTGGGCACAGGCCGGCAGAGGAATCCCCTGTTATGGTACCACCCATGCGGATTATATGTACGGAGAAGTTCCCTGTGTCAGAAATCTCACCCCGGAAGAAATAGAACAAGCTTATGAAACCAATACAGGATTGTTGATAGTCCAATACTTTAAAGATAAAGACTATATGGCTATGCCGGCAGTGCTTTGTAAAAATCACGGACCTTTTACTTGGGGAAAAGATGTAAACGAGGCGGTACACAATGCAGTTGTTTTGGAGGAAGTAGCCAAGATGGCGGCTCAATGTGAAAGGTTAAACCCCATGAATTGCCCGGCTCCTCAGGAACTTCAGGACAAGCACTATTACAGGAAACATGGCATTCACGCGTATTATGGAAATTAATGCAAAGGAAGGAGAAAAGTACTGTGAAATTTGCAATTTTAGGTGCCGGCGGCATCGCTGTCAAAATGGCAAAAACCATAGCTCCCCTTGAAGGAGTGGAAGCCTATGCGGTAGGTTCCCGTGATTTGGAACGGGCAGAAGCCTTTGCTAAAGAATACGGCTTTCAAAAGGCATACGGCTCCTATGAAGATATGGTCAAGGATCCGGAGATTGATTTGGTTTATGTTGCCACTCCTCATTCTCACCATTATGACCATGCAATACTATGCCTAAATAACGGAAAACACGTTCTCTGCGAAAAGGCATTTACCGTAAACGCTCAACAAGCCCGTGAAATCACAGAGCTTGCAAAGAGCAAAAATTTACTGATAACCGAGGCAATCTGGACCAGATATATGCCGATGAGAAAGACCATAAATGAAGTAATCGCAAGCGGAATTATAGGAGAAGTAACCTCCTTGACCGCAAATTTGGGATACGAAATAGACCACATACCGCGAATCTACGAACCGGAACTTGCCGGCGGAGCCTTGTTAGACCTTTCTGTATATGTATTGAACTTTGCTTCCATGATTTTTGGCGATGATGTAAAAGAAATCAAATCTACAGCCGTGATGAACGAAAAGGGAGTAGATATGATAGACAGCTTCACAATAACCTACCCCGACGGCAAAATGGCGATTTTATACACCACAACCAAGACAAACACCGACCGCGAAGGAGTAATTAACGGACGTAAAGGTTACATAAAAATAGACAACATCAACAATTACGAACGCCTTCGCGTATTTGATTCAAATTATCAACTTATAAAAACTATCGAAGCACCACAACAAATTACCGGTTACGAATATGAAGTTTTGGCGGCAAAACGAGCTTTGGAAGAAGGAAAACTTGAATGCGAAGAAATGCCCCATGCCCAAACTATCCATATGATGGAGGTTATGGACAGTATACGAAAGGAATGGGGTTTGAAATATCCGTTTGAATAGAGAAGTAAGGGGCTGTCTCGGGGAGTATGTAATACTTGTTGGGACGGCTTTTTTATTTTTACAATTATAATAATTTCAAGTCATAATACGTTAAGAAAGGGATAAAAAAAGAAACGGTGCTCCGCTTCTTAATCTTTTTCTGATTTAATCATATTGGTTGCTCTGTCTATGCTGTCCAATTCATCACAATATGCCCTGACATATCCGGCTGTGCTTTGGTCTATTAGGGCATACTTTAATGGAATGTTACTGATTTTACGGGCAACCATGTTTTTTCTTTTTAAATTTTCTTTCCTGTTTAAACTCATAAGTAATCCTGACATGGGAATACCTCCTAACCAAAAGTAAAATTATCTATATTAACGTTTTCGATAATAGTTGGATTTTGACCTAGATCAACGTCGGTGCTGATCTGTAAGTATCCTTTAAAACTATCAAAGTGTCTTTGCTTTATTCTGTAATAATTTAAAATGGGATCGTTTCCGTATCCGTCGTAAATTACGGATAATGGAACATAACGAGACGTTTGTTTGAAGCGATTGTAAGCTCTTTGGGTTGCTTTTAACCTCTCTAAATCCACCAAAACCAAATAAGCAGAATACCCACGTTCTTTCAAGGGTTCTATAAACTTTAGAATTGCATCAATATTATAACCTATTTTGGGTACAACAATATTATAACCATTGTTTACGCAAAAATAATATAAATTAAGCTTGTTGCTCTCTTCATCTTGATATGAAAAGACTATATGGTCAGATTCGTTATGAACTAATGTTGCACCCCCTTTTTTATTATAATATTCGGGAAGTTTACGTTTTGCCATATCCGAATCCAAAATATAAGAACCTGTTAAATCAGCTATTGTGTTAGATATACCCGATTTTCCCGATGCCGGCAAACCGATTATGTAATAAATTTTCTTTTCTGCTCTCGGTGCCATGCCCCGGGGTTTTGCTCCGCCGGTATTTAGGGTAATATCGTCGTCTTTTTCGGTGCGTTCAAAGTCTATCAATTCGTTTAAAATTTTCAATCTTAATTCATGTCTCACATCATCGTCTCTATACTCAAAGTCCCTGAATTCAGTATATATCATGGTTTGGCTTTTGTAGTATTTATAGAGATTTTCCTCAGCTTCCAAAATAGAATTGATTGCAGAACGTTTATCTGCTTTATTTTTAATGTTTAAAATATTCTCCACAAACGGTTCAAGCAATTCATCACATGTAATATTTCTACACAACTTTATCATTACTTACCACTGCTCCTCATGGATAAGTGTGGAATTATATTTTACCATAACTTGTTGTCAAATAAAAGCAAAATTTGTCTAATTTATATAAAAATAAAAAGCGTTGCTTAGACACAACGCTTTGAGGGTTTATTAGTATTGAATTTTACACATTAAACCTAAACAAAATCACATCTCCATCCGCCACAACATACTCTTTACCCTCCAACCTAACCAACCCGGCTTCTTTCGCTTTGGGATAGGATCTTAGGCTGATAAGGTGGTCGTAATTGACTACTTCGGCACGGATAAAGCCACGTTCGAAATCGGAATGGATTTTGCCGGCGGCTTGGGGAGCTTTGGTTCCTTTGGTGATGGTCCAGGCACGGACTTCTTTGGGGCCGGCTGTAAGGAAGCTGATAAGGCCCAAAAGATCGTAGCTGGCGTTGATTAAGCGGTTTAGGCCGCTTTCGGAGAGCCCCATGTCGTTTAAGAATTCTATTTTCTCTTGAGGACTGAGCTCTGAAATTTCCTGTTCTATTTTTGCACAGACCGTAAAGACGGAGGAGCCTTCGGCACGGGCAAATTCTCTTACTTTTTGGACATGGGAGTTATCGGTAAGCAGGTCATCTTCGTTTACGTTTGCGGCATAGAGTACGGGTTTAAGGGTAAGAAGGTTGAAAGATTTTGCCAATTCCAAATCTTCCGGACTTGAAAAAAGGACGTTCCGAGCACAGGTTTCCTGTTCTAACGCCTCTTTTAAAGTGTTAAGTACGTCCAGTTCTTTTTGGAGACTTTTATCGCCTTTGGCAGACTTTGCGGTTTTTGCTATTCTGCGTTCCAAAAAGTCCAGGTCAGCCAAAATCAGCTCCAGGTTAATGGTCTCGATGTCACGAATGGGGTTTACGTTTTCATCTACGTGAACAATATTGCTGTCCTCGAAGCAACGAACCACATGAACAATGGCATCCACTTCTCTGATATGTGCAAGGAATTTGTTTCCCAGACCTTCACCCTTGCTGGCTCCCTTAACAAGCCCGGCTATATCCACAAACTCAATAATTGCAGGGGTTAATTTTTCCGCATTATACATTTCATGCAGATTATTAAGCCTTTCATCGGGAACCGCTACTATTCCTACGTTAGGGTCTATGGTGCAAAAAGGATAGTTTGCGGATTCGGCTCCGGCTTGTGTAAGGGAATTAAACAGCGTACTCTTACCCACGTTGGGTAAGCCGACTATACCAAGTTTCATATATCTCTGTTACGCTTTCCTGCAAGATAACCGAAAAATAACCCTTTAACAAACGCACCAAGTATAACTGTTACTATTCCCAATAAAACCAATAATTTTTTATCTTCGGGTATTAATAAACCCTTGTTTTCCGATTGTTCTATTTCACGTTGTGCAGCACGATAATGTTTTCTGACACGTACATTACTAATCATGAAAAACCCTCCTTTTCGATTTCTTATATCATAACACAAGTTTGGGTAATGTCAAGCTGTGGGGATAGGCTCTAAAGACCGAAAATCCCCAATAAAACAGTATTTTTGGGAATGTATGAGTTAAATTTCTTTGGCGTCGTTAAATAAGGATACGGTTATATTTTTCAATTGGGATTGATGATTAAAGAGTTATGTTAAAGTATTATAGGCTTATATGTCGAAAATATACCGCATTCCCAAATAAGAATATTTTACAAGCCATATGTACATCTAAAAATATTTATTACATATACTCCGGCAATAGCCTTTGAAGCACTGCTAAAGCTGCAAAAAAATATAAAACGAAGGGTGTTAAAATTATACTTAATTGCAAGTTAAGTATAACCCAACACCCACCAAAAACCCTTCTCTGTATCGTTAAAAAAGTTGATTAAGAATTATCGCCGGGTGTTCCCGCTTCAATAGAGCCAAGCCCGGAAATATCTTTATTTATGATTGCGGGGTTGCCGTAATATACAATATCACCCACGCCGCTTATTTCAGCCGTTAAGCTATCGGTAGCATAGACCTTTGCACTTGCCGCACCGGAAATTTCCACATCGCTAACCGCTGTAATAAATTGGGATGCGTCTATGTCGGAGGCTCCCGATATTTCTATGCTGCTGTTTTGGCATTCACCTGTAATTTTTAAGCTGCTTGCCCCGGATATATCCAGCATGAAGCTCTCCGGTTTACCAAGGTTGAAGGAACCGTCAAAGGCACCGCTTAATCGGGCGGAAAAGTTTGTTGCGTTGGGTTGGTTAATATCCAACGAAAATTCTCCGTCAAGGGTTATATCCTCTATTATTGAGCCTACGTTTAAGGTAAAACTTTCGGTTTTATAACGCTTGTCGTTATCTCCTTTAACGGTGATAACTTTTGAGGTATCGTCTATGTCTATGTTAATGGTTCCCAGTATGTTTTCGTCGGTAGTAAGGGAAATGGAATTGCCTATGTTTTCATCAATAACAATCTTTTTGGACCTGCTGATGCCGATAAAGCTAAAGTTCAAATCTTTGATTACAAGGCTGTATCTGTCCGAAGTTAATTCTCTTGAGATGCTTGCGATGTTTTTGTTGCCTTCAAAGGTATTGTAGTCGTAAAAACAACCCGAACAGGTGATTGATATTAACATGGATATGGAAGCCAAAAGAAACTTTTTCATTTATAACCCTCCCGGACCTATTCAAGGTTGAGTTTATTTTTCAGCAAATAATTGGTTGTGAAATATGCCGCTACGCCTATTACCAGGCTAATTACAGTTAAAAATAAGCCGATTAAATGAGGTGTAAATTGTTTGTTTTGAAAAATTATCGATACAAAACTTCTGAATAAACCCATTTTTTCAAGGGTTGAAAATACAATCTGAAGTAACAAAGTGATTCCGATATATGCCCCAAAAGAAGCCGCTACTCTGTGTTTGTTGAATAAATGCCCCAAGCAAAGAGCTGTATAAATTAGCAAAGTGGTGGCGGCGGTGGATATAACAACTAATAATTTTATTTCTACAACCAGCCAAAAATCCTTTGCAGATAAATGCGACAGGAAATAAAGTATGTCATCCATGATTTCTGTATTTACGGTAAGCAAGAATACAGATACCATCATTACAGCGAACGAAGCAATCACCCAAACCACAGAGACTATCAGTTTGGAGAGAATATGACTGCTTGGTCTTACGGGAAGAGTATTCATCAAATATCCTTCATCGCCCAGCAAGTTTTTATAAAACCGTTGTATCATCATTGTCACGGTCAGCCCGTACATTAACACCAACAATGCCCCGAAAACCGTCATGAGTATGTTATAAGAAATGCCGAAAAATGGATTGTCTTTAAACATATAGAATAATTTATTGATTAACGAAAGAACTATTACTCCGGCAAAAATGGGGATAAACAACCTTCCCGTGGCTTTAAACTCATATTTAAGTAATTTTGTCAGCATTTAAAAACCTCCCTGAAAAGACTGTCAACAGACTTCCCTTCATTTTGCCTAATATCGTCTACCGTGGTTTGCATTACTATTTCGCCCTTTGAAAGGAACAAAACTTCATCCAACACCTGCTCAATATCGGAAATCAAATGAGTGCAAATGATAATGCTTGCGTACTCGGAATAGTTGGAAATTATGGTGTTTAGGATTAAATCTCTGGCAGCAGGGTCAACACCGCCTATGGGTTCGTCAAGGAGATAAAGTTTAGCTTGGCGACTCATTACCAAAATCAGTTGAACCTTTTCCTTTGTTCCCTTAGACATGGTTTTAAGACTGTCCTTGGGATTTATGCTAAGTCTGGACAACATTTCGTTAGCTTTAACCTTATCAAAATCGGAGTAAAAGTCGCTAAAGAAATTAATAATGTCCGAAACCTTCATCCAATTGCTTAAATAAGTTCTCTCCGGAAGGTATGAGACGATTTTTTTTGTTTCTATACCCGGCTCTTTGCCGTTTATCAAAAACGTACCGGAAGTGGGTTTAAGTAAGCCGTTGGCAAGCTTTATAAGGGTAGTTTTTCCGCTGCCGTTAGGTCCCAAAAGCCCAACTATTTTTCCCTCACCTATTTTTAAATTAATATTATTTAAAGCTTGCTTCTTGCCGTAAATTTTATTTATGTCTTTACATTCCAGAAGAATGCTCATCTTGTTCCTCCTCGTCCGCTTGCTCTATCATATTAATAACATCATTTTTACCATAACCGATATTTTTCATGTTATCTAAAAATTCTTTGGTATATTCCTTGGCGATGCTATCCCTCGCTTGCTCTATCATGGTTTTATCCTCCGTAATAAATCTACCGCTCGTTCTTTGAGAATAAATTAATCCGCTTTGTTCCAGTTCGGATAAAGCTCTTTGCATGGTGTTTGGATTAACCGCCGCATTGGCCGCCAATTCTCTGACCGACGGTAATTTATCTCCCGGCAAATATATACCCGCAATGATTTGCATTTGAATCTGCTCCATCAATTGCTTAAAAATGGGACGTTCGGATTTTAAGGTCCAATCCAAAGTTACACCTCCTTTGTATTACTGTACTATTGTACTAATAACTTAATACAATAGTACAGTAATACAATTCATTTGTCAAGTATAAAATTAAATTTTTTACAATTCTTGTTTAATTAAAGATAAAGTAAAGAGAAAACCCTACAAATATTTGATTTGCAGGGCTTTCTTATAATATGGCATTATCAAATTTTGTAATCAATAAAGACTATATCGGCACTTTTATCATATTTCACATCTAAATTAAAAATCTGTTGAATAAATTCGGGAGTAACCATAGTTCTGCCGTTAACTGTTTCCATGATTCCGGTAGTTTGAATGGATTTCCCGTTTACGAAAACTTGATTGCTTTCCGGAAATAATTCTGCAGTTTTTTCGTTTACAGCATCATACACTGTAACCATACGCTTTTTACCGTCCCAATCTATCCGGTAACCTACTAAACCGGCTTGAAGCATGGTAATGGGAATCAGAACTTTATCATCTTTTACTGTCGGAGCAATATCGCTAAAGACTTGATTTCCGTTCATTACAACCGAGGTTTTCTTACTGCCGAAATTAATTATATTTAGGATATAACTTTTAAGGTATTTTTTGCCTTCGAACTCAAATTCATAAGTAACGTCAATTTTACCGTCGCCCCTTATAACTGCTCCCGGTATATTTTTGTGTTTGTAGAAATATAGAATACTTTCATCAGAACTTTTTACTGTGTAATCTATAGTTCGGTTATATAAATCGTTACCTAACCACGGAGCGGTAACCTTAACCGTGGGATTTAACCCGGAAACAATATGAATACTAAAAAGCTGTGTATATAAATTACAATCGAAGATATACAAGACATTATTATTTGACAATTCCTTTTGATTGTTATTATTGACTGCGTCGTCAAAAGGAAGAATTGTAAACTTAGGCTCCAATTCTTTAGCTACTTTATAGGTTGCACTTATATTTTTCTTGATATTGTTGCGGCTAAGGGTAACGATTATTTTGGCTACCCCTTCGTTCTCTCCGTGTACATAAATTCTAGCCATGAGACTGTTAAATCTATTATCTGTTAATACAGAGTTTACCCGTAAAACCTTTTCGTCGGAGCTTTTAACATCTTCTATTTTTATGTTACCCGGGTCTGACCTTTTAAACAGAAAAATCGTTTTATCTTTTTTTTCAAGTAATGAGTAATCAGAATCTTTAAAAGAATCAAAACCCAATTCAAATATTTGCTCTAAAGCTTTTTTTTGAAATGTTAATAAAAAATTATATGTAACGGAGTCATTCTCCCGGGTATTCGCATTAAGGTTAATCTCAACTTTATTATCGTTTGACTCTATTACCTTTTGAGGTATGGTCAGAACATATATGGCTTCATTTTTCTGTTGGATATAGGAAGAATTTTCATCCGGTAAGTCCGTTTTTTTAACAGAAAAAATGCGGCCGGTTGTATCTTTAAAGGAAGCCTTTGTCTTATCTACAGCTATGTATATTTTTACATCTTCATCAAAATCCGTATAAATTAAATCCAAAGTTATGGTTTTGGTTTGGGGGTTGTATGCATTATGGGAAACATAAAAATTATTTGAGTATACAGCCTTAATCAAAGAATCCTGTATTTCCTCTTTTTTTAGATTGTAATTCCATAAGTAACCATCCTGATGGTTTGCATAGTCTTTAACATAATCACAAAAAAAGATTGATGCCGGTTGAAGACATATAAATAAAACTACTAAAGAGAGAGAGAAACTCAATTTTTTAACTTTCCTCAAACACATAGTAATCATGCTCCTTAGCTTTTTACTTCTACAAATATATTACATCTGCAAAAATTCGTATAATTAGTTTACAGGTTAGAAGAATATTCTCGGAAACCGTTTTGAAAACAACGGGATTCTTCATGCCGTTGGTCTTAAAACCTTAACCCTTGTCTGTTTGTCATTGTTTTTTTCTTTTGAATATTTTCATGCAAATAAATATGTTCTTCCGGGGTATAGGGTAAGTCTCCGTCGTATTGCAAGGGTATGAATTGACTGCAAGTCCTACTTTCGGGGTTTGATATTTGCTCATCGGTCTTAAAACAATAACTTCCCGTCTCATTTTTAACCAATAAGCCACAATCCTTACAGTTTCCCGTTTCCATTTAATCACCTCGTAAATTAACATAGTTTTCGCTAACGATTTCATTTACTATTAACTGTTTTACTGCTTTAATATAACATAACTCATTGAATTAATCTACCAATATTTTGTAGGATTAAAAAATGCCTTCAATCGCCAATTATACTAATTCCAAATAAATGAAGGACAAAAATAATCGTTTTTTCCTTGAAACGCCGGAAAAAATCAATTATTTTTGTCCTCTGCTTAAAATGGAATCATTATTTTAAAAGATTGAAGGCATTTTTTCGCCGGAGAAAGGAAACCCCTATTAACCGGCTATACCGATGATACTAAGGTCAAAATAAACCTGTAACCAAAAGCTTGAAATCACTCAATATTTAAACCTGCACTTGCATAGCCGGTTACAGTGCTGACTAACGCTGTATCTGTGCTGGTAAGCGAATACACCAGCAGGTATCTGTTATCCGCAAATACCGGTATGGAAAGCCCGTGTAATGCGTTTGACAATACCGTGCCCACCGTTACAATTCCGGAGAGAGGCGGAAGTAACAAGAGAGTTCCGGGTACGGCTGTAAATGTATTGCTTCCGGGCGGTGCAGTGAAAAGCTGAACATTAACTGTAGCTGTACCTATAAGGGTTACGGCAACGGTTACGCTGAACATTGCGGAAAGATCGGTTATTACCCCGTCTCTCGGTTGAACATAAGCCATATCCGGCAAACCCGGTGTAGATAAATCTATAGTGGACGATAGCGGCACCAAGCCCGCAGACGAATTGCCAAAACCTATAAACGCCGGCGTTCCTGCAGCCCCTGTAACAAGGGAAGATAAGACTACCGGATCACCCGAAGCAAAAGGAATAACAGCTCCGGCTCCCGTAGCGCCTGTAGCGCCTGTTGCACCTGTAGCTCCCGTAGCACCTGTAGCGCCTGTTGCACCGGTAGCTCCCGTGGCACCTGTGGCACCTGTAGCACCTGTTGCTCCGGTAGCACCTGTAGCTCCTGTGGCACCGGTAGCTCCCGTTGCACCGGTAGCTCCTGTAGCGCCCGTTGCACCTGTAGCACCTGTATCCCCTGTGGCACCTGTTGCACCTGTGGCACCTGTTGCTCCTGTAGCACCTGTTGCACCTGTATCCCCGGTTGCCCCTGTTGCACCGGTAGCACCCGTTGCACCTGTTGCTCCGGATATACCTGCTGCACCTGTAGCCCCTGTAGCCCCGGTTATGCCTGATGCACCGGTTATACCGGTAGCCCCGGTTGCCCCTGTTGCACCGGATACCCCTGTAGCTCCTGTTGCCCCGGTTGCCCCTGTAGCACCTGTAGCACCTGTAGCACCTGTAGCCCCGGTAGCCCCTGCTATGCCGGCTGCTCCGGTTGGACCGGCAGGACCGGTCGGACCGGTCGGACCGGTGGAACCGTTGCCGGATGCCCCGGTGGGACCTGTTGGGCCTATCGGACCTATCGGACCTGTAGGGCCGGCAATACCCGGATTACCTGTGGGTCCTGTAGGGCCTGTAGGACCTGTAGAACCGGGAATACCCGGATTGCCTGTGGGTCCTGTTGGGCCGGTGGGTCCTGTAGAACCGGCGGTACCCGGATCGCCCGTAGGTCCTGTTGGGCCGGTCGGCCCCGTAGCACCTGTGGGTCCTTTAGGACCCGTAGGTCCTGTGGGACCGTGAAAACAGTGGCGACAATCCCTGCAACTATAATAATCTCGGCAATAATCATCATTTTTTTTCATATCTTTACTCCTTCACATTTAATAAAAAATAAGCGGTTAGATTATTCAGAAATCATCTGATTGGCGGTAAACTCTTAGCGAAAGAGTTGTTTTATTTTTTATCTTAGAAACCGTCGGAGGAATTTATTAACTTTGAGTTATTCACGAAAAGTTGTCGTTTTCCGTCAGCTCTGTAAAGATACTTATCTAAAGTAGTTATTTAACCAAAATTATTCAATTGTATATTGCCGTCATGGGTCAATTTTTAAAATTGCCGGTATGACGGTTTCGTTCCGAATTGCCACTCTGCATCTTTAACTGTGCATTATTAATCCGGCGGGCGGAATAACTGTATCTATTGTATAGACGGTGTAACACCTGTCTTTTTTATACATTTACTTATTGTTTTGTATACTGCTTAATTGCCGGTTACCATTCCTTATGCAATTAAGTATGATATTCATTGTACTTACAGACATGATTCACGCCGTATATGCCACAATGTTTAAATTTCGCAATATTCTTTAATGTCATTTGCTTTTTACTCCGATAAATATATCTTGCTTTTTAAAGGATTGGTTTCATTTTTATAAATCAAAGTACAACGATTTATGAAAACTTGTCTTTATACGCAATATATGAATACATTTTTAATTTTGTGATTTCATTTCTTCTATATATAATTTTTATTTTTGCTCTATCCGAATAAGGCTGTAGACTCTTGTTTTATACTTTGTTTACTCTCCCGTGTCTGCACAAGTCTCTCAAAATTATCTTATTTTAATTCTTAAACAAACACCGGTACAAGAACAGAAGTCCCTTTGATTACATATATTTAGTTGTAGCAGTATTTAGTTGCAATTACGCAAATATGTTTATAGGTATTAAATTGTAGTGATTTGGGGTGATTATATGAGTGACTTATTATTTGACTCTATTGATCCTTTGCAACAGGAAGGTCCCACAGCTTCCGCAGACCCAATCGGTTCCACAGACACTACAGGTACTACAGGTACTCAAGGAATAACAGGCACTAAAGGCTCGAAGGATGGTAGCACAGGCACCAAGGGTTTATCCGGCACGCCCGTCTCAACAGGTGCCACAGGAGCAACAGTAATACGTGGCGTAACCGGGTCGACAGGTGCAAGAGGAGCAACAGGAGAAACCGGCCCAACAGGGCCCACGGGTTCACCCGGTTTGGACGGAGAACCCGGTGCTACAGGAGCTACCGGCGACACAGGTTGCTGTATTAAAAACAATACGAAACTTGTCCCGGAATTTGTGAAGTGATAAGGTATTTATGGCGTACATAAATATAATGATTCCATTTAAAAAGAGGACAAAAATAATTGATTTTTTCCAACGGTTCAAGGAAAAAACAATATTTTTGTCCTTCTCTTATTTGGAATTAGTATACCTTGTTAAAAATGCCAATGGATTCTGATGATTTGCCGGCCCGTTTCCTTTTTTTCGCCCACTTCAATAAAATCTAAAAAATCGTTTGCAATTTCATGTGTCAGCTTTTCAAAGTGAGTATGTTCCTTTAAAACTTTACCCATGTCTTTTAAGGCACTTTTTTGAGAGATTAGCCCATCAATATCCTTATTAATGATTGCTAACCTAAGCTTATGATTTTCAATGTCGGTATTCAGATTTTGTTTTATAGTAAGAAATTCCGCTTCAACTATTACGTTTTTTGTTTTGTCAACATAAGCGGAAGTTAGGGTTCTTCCTATTTCCTCGATTATTGTATTAAGGTTTTTGGCTTCTTTTTGCAGAGTATTTATTTGAGCGGTTATATTTTCGCTCTTGATACAATATTCTTCCAAAAAGTTCAAATCGCCCTTCTCTGACATGAATTTTTCAAGCATATCCCTGATTTTGCTTTCAACAACCGCTATAAGGCTTTCCAACTTAACAGTATGGTATGTACAAGCCGTTTGCTTCGTTTTAGCCGAAAGTTGACATCTTAAATAAACATCACCGTTTCTTCCCTTAGAGGAACGAATAAGATTATTACCGCAATCCAAACATCTTACTTTGCCTGCCAAAAGGTGAGCGTGAGACAGTCCATTATAATTGTTGTCTTTAGGCTTATGTACTGTTCTCCTGGCTTCCCTAAGAGTTTGAACCTTGTTAAAGGTATCCTCATCAATAATAGGTTCATGGGTATTTTTAACCGTAATCCATTCCTCTTTGGGAGCGATTATAACCTTTTTGGATTTGTAGCTTACCTTACGCTCACGCCCTTGGATAAGATGCCCTATGTAAACCGGGTTTGCCAGTATTCTTGATACTGTGTTTTGTGCCCAAACACCATATGTTTCGCTGTATTTCTTTGAATTGGGATTGGTAAATTTAAGACCCTGCTGTTTTTTGTATGCAGCAGGAGTAAGTATTTTTCTATCTGTTAAAATGTTGGCTATCTGAATGCAACCATAACCCTGTAAGTAAAGCCTAAAAATCTCACGAATCACGTATGCGGCTTCTTCATCGATAACAAGTTTATGGCGGTCATCGGGATTTTTTTTATAACCATAGGAGGCAAAAGAGCCTAAAAATTGCCCGTCATGCATTTTCTTGTTAAAAACATATCGAATATTTTCGGAGGTATCTTCGCAAATCCATTCATTGGTTAAGGCATAGATTTGCCGGGATTTTTTGTTGCCTTTTAATGCAGTGTCAACATTATCCACTACCCCGATAAACCTGATACCCCAAAGCAAGAATCTATGATTAATGTACTTTTCCACTACTTCCATGTCCCGGCTAAAGCGTGACTGGTTCTTACACAGGATAATATCAAACTGCTTTTTCCTGGCATCATTAATCATCTTCTGAAAGGCCGGTCTGTCTCTGTCCATGCCGGAATAGTCATCATCGGAATAAATGTCATATATTTGCCAACCTTGACTTTTCGCGTATTCCTCTAACAACAATTTTTGATTTTGTATGCTTTCGCTATCGTCGCCTGCCTTGGCTTTATTTTTATCCTCAACGGACAATCGGCAATACAAGGCTACTTTAACATTTTCGCTCATGTCTGAAACCCCATTTCTGTACTGCAATCGCTTGTTTCTTCTGCAATACTGCCGAAAAAATCGGAGGTAAATCCCTAATCATTTTTCTCTGATTTTGTCTTGTTGTAATTTTCGAGGGATATTTTCAGAATGGTTTTTTTCAGTAATTCATGTTTTTTGGATTGTTCTGTATTTTTAAACACTTCTTCAACTATAAAATTCTCCCTATCCATACAAACACACTCCAAATACATCATAATACTTAATTTCGAGTTAAGCAGTAACAAAAGCGTATATTCGTAGTGGTGAGTGACCGGTGTTTTTTCACAAAAACATAAGAGCGAACCGTTTACGAAGAATAGCTTTTGTTACTATTCCTTATGCAATTAAGTATAAAACAGTATATTCAGCGTGTTTGTACAGAGATACATTATGATTTTCAAGTTTCTGATAACTGATTCATTTGTTATAAGGGATTTTTTTGGCAGTTGGACGTACAACAGAAAAGAGCTGACTGACATATAAATCAGTTAGCTCTTTTCTGTGTTATTCGTTATAAAACTATATAAAGTTACTTTATTCAACTGGGCCAAAACGTCACAAATACATATCCGAGGATAATGACTATAGCCATCCTGAGAAAAAGTAGCGGTATACCTTGCTTTATCATCTTATTGGCATCCAGTCCGTAAGAAACCGGAATAGCTCGTACACTGATAGGAAGCAGAAACTCCGCATTATATGCCATTATGGTGGTAAACCAGTATGGTATGGCGTTTAGACCCAGCTTTGATGCCAGTGAAAGTACTATGGGAATAGTAACAGCCGCAGATACTGTGGAATTTGTTGCCTCTGAAATAGCACAGGCGAAGACTACAATAATAACGATAGTAAGGAAACCGCCGTCAAGAGCCATTCCCGAAACCAAACTTGCAATACTTTCGCTTGCTCCGGAACCATTTACAAGCTTTCCAAGGGCTAATCCACCCCCAAAGAGAAACATCATTCCCCAAATTGTATTCTCTTGAGCCGTCTCCCATGTGAGCAAGGGACCCTTTTTGGAAATGTTGAAGATAAAAGCCACACAACCCAGAATAAGAAATATATAAGCCGGGGTAAGGGCAGGAAAAATATCAGCAAACAAAGGACGTAAAAATGCACCTGTTAAAGCAAGAACAAAAAGTGTAACGCAAACCTTTTCGTCGTGCTTGATAGGACCAAGCTCGGTATAGCTTTTTTTGAAGTATTCCTTGCTTCCGTTTATAGGTCCGATTTTTTTGCTTATAAATAACATATATGCAAGTGCAGCGGTTGCAACAATGATGAAAAATGGTGCCATATTAATAACCCAGTCAATATACATAAACTCTGCCCCTGTATATTCCTGAATATAAGAAATAGCAACAACATTCATAGCACCGCCAAGAGGCGACCCTGCACCACCCAGACCAACACCCCAACCTATTGAAAGCAGTATGGGTACAGCCGGAGCACATTTTTTAATATCATCATAGCCGGCTGCTTTAAGCATAGCTATTGCAATGGGGCAAAATAATGCACAGACCGCAACATTGGGCAGCATAGTAGAAAACATAATGCTGGTAAGAAGCCAAACGGTTACTTGTGACTTCATTGTCGGCCCGATTACAGACAATATCCTCAAGGCAACTCGGCGGTCTAAGCCGGTTGATTTCCAAGGTATAGTAATAAGGCAGGAAGCAAAGATAAGAATGATACTGTCAGAGAAGTACTGTGACGTAACAGCTTCCATAGGAATAATATTAAAGACTGCGTTGACTACTATGGGTATAAGAGCCGTGACTGTCATATGTACAGGACGTGTAATCCACCAAAAAATCATCCACAGCAAGGTACCTATTGCTTGAGCAGCAGGAAGGTTTAAGGTACTTGAGAAAAATAAAGTTATCGCAATAAAAATAGCCGGTCCTAATAGAAGGTATAATAAACGTTGTTTTTCATTCATGGTGTCTTTATATATCTCCCTATTCTTTGGAATGTCTCTACTTAATGTAATATGAGCCGAGTAGAAAAGGCTTAAAAGCATACTCGCCTTTAAGCAGATTTAACTTGGGTTAGTCTTTACTAAAAGCAAAGACCTAACTGTCTCATAATTATTACCCAATCCCCAATAATAATGATTCCGGTTCAAACAGAGGACAAAAATAATTGATTTTTTCCAACGGTTCAAGGAAAAAACGATTGTTTTTGTTCTTCATCTTATTTGGAATTAGTAAGCATACATTTTACTTATTTCTTTATTTAAAAGATAGACTGAATTTTTACCGATTTTGCAGGATGGGTAATAAAAATCTTCGTCATTTTTTTGTCAATCTAAAGGATAAATAAAAACATCACAGATGTTTAGGAATGGTTTTTAATTAATATAGTGATTTTGCAAAGAATCATTGTTTGATAATATGAGTACGTTTTTGCTTGAAGCTATGCAAAAACGTACTCCCAACGTGATATTCCCACGAAACTTAGCTTGCTTTTCGTCTAAGTGGAACTCACCTTATTATAATGCTTTTTTGTAAAGAGCAATAATGTCGTTAAGGGTAGTTTGTCTTGGGTTAGCAGGAATATTTCCGCTCTTCATGGCGTCTTCTGCCATAGCCGGAATCATATCTTCTGTAACGCCTACTTCCGAAAGTGATTTAGGTATTCCCAAATCATCATTCAGTTTTTTGATTTCTTCTGTAAGCATTTCGGGTTTAAAGCCGCCCAAGCCTTCATTTCCTTGACGAATATAGTTGTAAATAACTTCATAACGTCCGTTATCAGCAAGTGCATTATATTCCATTACCGCCGGAAGAAGGATGGAATTTGCAACACCATGTGCAACATGGAAATATGCACTTACCGGGTGGCTCATAGCATGTACATTACCAAGTCTTGCCCATGCAAAAGCGATTCCCGCAAAATTAGAGCCTGCCATCATAGCACAGGCAGCTTCTTCATCCTGTCTGTTAGCTACAAAACGACGAATGTTTCCGCCGATTAATTCCATTGCTTTTTCAGCCATTGCATCAGAAAACGGAGAAGCATTTCTTGAAATATAAGCTTCAATTGCATGAATTAAAGCATCAACTGCACAAGCGGCGGCAATAGAAGCAGGTGTTGTCATAATCAATTCGGGATCCAAAATTGCATATTTGGGAAGAATTTCATAACTGAATACAGAAAGCTTATAATTTCTGGTCTCGTCTGTAATTACAGACGAAGCTGTGGCTTCACTGCCTGTACCGGCAGTAGTGGGAATAGCGATCATGGGAACAATGGGTCCCGGAACTTTATGCATTCCTTCATAATCTGTAATATTTCCGCCGTAATTAACAAGCACACCTACAGCTTTTGCAACGTCTATAGCACTTCCGCCGCCAAGAGCAACTATGCTTGTTGCTCCGCTTTCTTTATATAAAGCAGCAGCATCATTAACGTTATCTACGGTGGGGTTTGGTATTACATCCAAATAGGATGTGCATTTTATACCGCCGGCTTCAATAATATCTTGGATTTTCTTAACGACACCAATGGCTTCCAATCCACGATCGGAAACCAAAAGAACATTGTCTGATTTATTTTCTGCTAAAATTTCCGGAAGTTTTTTTAAGCTTCCCATTCCAAATTCTATACTTTGAGGAATTTTAAATCTAAAATCATTCATTCTTATTTGCCTCCTAAATCTGCGTGTAAAAAACTTGCCAATGTATAAACCGCCGCAGATGGCTACGTACTGTCTGCCTCCGGCTTTGCCTCAGCGACCAAGCAAAGCCGACCGATAAAAAGCATTTTTTGCTTTTCAAGCAGAATAGTTGTGTTTCTCAAACGCCCGTTAAACAGTAACTATGTATACTGATTCCATTTTTAACAGAGGACAGAAATAATTGATTTTTTTCCAACGAATCAAGGAAAAAACGATTATTTTTGTCCTTCATCTTATATGGAATTAGTATATAACGGACGAAATGTATTATTCTATGTATACTTTTATTTCAAAACATCCAGCAAACTTGTAATCAGCATATTAGCACCGATAAACAGCAATACACAGTATACAATACGAAGGAAAGTCTCACGATTAATTCTCTTGAGGAATGCCATACCAAGGAAGAAACCGATAGCCGCCATAGGAGCACCCACAGCAAGAGAACCCCATAATTCAGGAGTAGATGAACCGTTGTTCAATTGGTTGAAAGCGTTCCATGTGTTGAGAACTACCCATACCATGTTCATTGTGTTACGGAATTTTTCTTTTTCCTTAACTGCTTCAATTGTATAAACTGTTATAAGGGGACCGCCAATGTTAAATGCACCGTGAACTACGCCGCCCAATGCCAAACAACCGTAACGCAATGTTTTTTTGAATACTGTATCAGGTGCGGCTTCTGTCTCAACTTTTTTAAGAACCAAAGGACAGATAATGTGTTTATAAATATTTATTATGGCAATTAAAGTTACCATTGCGCCAATACAAATTTTTGCTATATTAGGGCTGATAGTATAGAACAATTGATTTCCGATAAAGATACCGGGTGCACAAAGAAGGATAATTTTTCCCAAGTCTTTCCAAGAAACTTCTTTTCTTGCTTTGATTGCCAAGAAATATAAGAACGGAAGTGTAATCATGGTACCATAGGGAACACCAACAGCGGTTCCCAACAAACCATTGGTAACAGCAGCTGCAATAACGGTACAACCGAATCCTGTACATCCTTGCACAAAGAATCCGAAAATTTGCATTAAACCAACCAGCACGTAACTAAATTCAAAAGTCATTTTCTCTCTCCTAAAACATAAGTATCGGGCTACTTTTTAAAAGTATCCGGAATGCGATTTGATTTATTGTGAGTTTGATAAAGTTTCGTCGAACTTTTGATAATATCGCAAGTTTTTTCATAACGTGAAATTCCTTGGGAATTCAAATTGTTCGACAGGTTACGGTAAATTAACTTTAATACAGTCCCTATCGTACGGAAAAATCTTTGAAGCATGATATTTTCCGTACGATAAAGGACATTTAATTTTGACCGGTATACTTAATTTCCGGTGAAGTAGTAACAAAAGCGTATATTCGTAGTGGTGAGCGACCGGTGTTTTTTTATAAAAACATAAGAGCTAACCGTTTACGAAGAATAGCTTTTGTTACTATTCCTTATGAAATTGAGTATATTAGAAATGAAGTTCAGTGCGTTGGATTAAATCTTTTTGCAGCGGTTTGCCCAGTTCTACGAAGTATGCACTGTATCCTGCAACACGTACAAGCATATCTTTATAATCTTCGGGTTTTTTCTGTGCTGCTTTCATGGTTTCAGTACTCATGATGTTAAATTGAACGTGCATTGCGTTTTTGGAAATATATTCATCAAGGAAGCTTAACAAGTTGTCTCTGCCCTCTACGCCGGCAACAGCTTCCTGTGGGAATCTGAGGTTCATAAGAGTACCGTTGGAGGCAAGGCTGTGGTCAACTTTAGACAGAGAGTTTGTAATAGCTGTAGGTCCGCAAATATCGTGAGAACCGGCATCTGTATGAACAGGTCCCATGTTATCGGAGATAGCTTCACCGGCTTTACGTCCGTCAACAGAAGCATTGGTGTTTAATCCCATAGCAACGTTTGCATTTACAGAGTATACGCCCGGGCTGAATTCTCCGCCTCTGACAGTTTTTCTTCCTCTGATATGTCTGCAGTAGCATTCGAACATAAACTTGAACAGTTCATCTGCATAATCGTCATCATTACCGTAGTGATGAACTTTTGAGCTGTTTACAAGAGCATAAAGTTTGTCGTGTCCTACCCAGTTTTCTTTAACAGCTTTAAGTAATTCGGCACCGGTGCAACGTTTTTCATCAAATACAAGTTGTTTAATAGTGCTCAATGAATCCGCACAGGTTGCCATACCGCTTGCTTGAGGTCCGATTCCGTTATATTTTGCTCCGCCTTCTGTTAAATCCTTGCCGGATTCCAAACATTCTTCAAAGAATGCAGAAACATAGGGAAGAGGTTTGCGTTCTCTGTGTGCATTGTCGATGATATTTAAGCTGCTGCACATTTGGTCTGTCCAATAAGCAAATTGCTTATCAACACTTTCCAGAACTTCATCAAAACTTTGGTAAGTTTCTAAGCTTCCGGTATTGGGACCAATGTGTCCTCCGATTGCACCGCAGTTTTCCCATCTTGCACAATGAGGACCGCAATCCAAGCAACGACCGCCGTTAAGTACCATTTCCATCATTTTTGCTGTATTTACATAAGCGGCATCATGCCAGCCGTATTCTTTACCGGGAAGACTGATTTCTACGCAACCTACTACGCAATATTCTCTTGCTTCTTCAAGAGTCATTCCCTTTCTCATCATACCCTTAATAGCGGGAGCATCGTTAAATACTTTGGGATGTCCGTAACCGGCACGAACACATTCTATGGTTTTAATCTTTAATTCATAGGGTGTGTTTTCATGCATACGTACACAAACCCAGGGGTTCATCATACGAGTATGTGCGGAAGCTTCCAACATAAGCATAGTTAAATCATTGGTAATGTCGTTGCCGTCACGGTCAACACCACCGATTGTAAGGCTCTCACCACCGAAGCCGCGACCGTTACGAAGTGCCATACTGCCTTTGTCCTTTAACTTGGTGGGGTTATTTACCTTAACATAGGTTACTTCAAGAAGCTCAAGAGCAAATTCTTTAGTAATTGTGCCGTTTTTCATATCAGCTTCATAGTAAGGGAATAACCATTGATCCATGCGACCGTAGGAGATGGAATGACCGTTACTTTCAATCTGAATAAGAGTTGTGGCAAAGTTAAATAATTGCAATGCTTGCCAGAAAGTCTTTGGTGCTCCGCCGGCTATTTGATAACAGTTGGCTGCCATTGCTTCAAGCTCTTCTTTTCTCTTGGCATCGCTTTCTTTTGCAGCACATTCTTCAGCCAATTTTCCGTAGCGTTCAATGTATTTTTTAACTGCGTTATGAGAGATAATCATTGAACGATAGAAGTCTCTTTTGTCAGCATAAGCTACATCATGTTTATCAAGCTTAGAAAGAGCTTCCTCAGCCTGTGCAATAAGACCGTTGTAACCGACTTTCATTAACTTTGCATAATCTATAGCCAAATGGCCTGTGCCGGCATAATGGTAAAGGTTTGTTTGGAAAATTCTTTTTCCGAGCTGAGAACCCTTCATTTGGTCATCTTCTAATCTGGATTCTACTCTGTCGGCAACTGTCTTTCCTTGCCAGTATTTGCAAAGCTCAATAATTTCCTGTCTTTCCTCGTCGTTTCTGATATAGAATTGATCGTGTGCACGTTCTTCAAAGGGTGAGTGCAAAATTTCATCAATTATCCAGTTAACAGAAAACTCGGGATAAATAGGAGATGCCTTTACGGGAGCAGCTATTTCGCCCATAATCAAATCTTGGTCGTCAATGTATAATGTTGCATTAAGGAGAACTTTTTCAAACGCATATGCACATTGAAGTTTACGAGGAGCTGATTCGTTTTCCTTGTAAGACTCGGTAACCAGTCTTAATCTCTCAACATCCACTTCATAAGGTCTGTCCAGAAACACCTTTCTCAGATGATTTACCCTTGGGAACGGAGACCAGTCCTTGTGGTTTACTTCATAACCCAAGCTGTAGGTTTTGTCATACGGTTCTGTACCGCAAGCAATTGTGTGAATTGTACCCATTTTAATTTCCTCCTTTAGAAATAATTATATTGATGATTATTCTTTTTCTTTTGTACCTACGAGACAGTGAATACCTCGCTTTTTAAAGTACTCAGCAATCTCATTAACATGTTTTTGGAATGATTTTCTGTTGACCTTAACGTTTTCCATTTTATAAGGGATTCCCAATGATATGTATTTTTCCTCTCCCAAGTGCATAAAACTCAAGAGTTGCAATGTTCTGATTCGTCCGCCCAGCTCATTAAGTATAAAATCAGCCGTGGCTTTTATATTGTCCATATCATCGTTAATGTTTGGAATAACAGGAATTCTTAAAATAAATTCCGGCATTTCGATTGCAAGTTTTTTTAGATTTTTAAGTATCTTTTCGTTACCTGCCCCGGTATATTTTTTATGAATCCCGGTATCCATGTGTTTGATATCGGAGATTATAATGTCCGTATAAGGTAAGACCTTTTGGATTTCTTTCCAATCGGTATGAAAGGTAGACTCCAGACAAGTTTGGATTCCTTCCGCTTTACAAGCCTTAAACAGTTCTGCCACAAAATCGCTTTGAACCAGAGGCTCTCCGCCGGATACTGTAACTCCACCGCCGGAACGTTCATAAAACCCTTTGTCCTTGAGTATTTCTTTCATACACTCTTCCACAGACATTAATTTTCCCCATACCTTGATGGCGTCTGAAGGACAGGCATTATAACACTTCTGACAATTTGTGCATTTACTGCGGTCTATGCCAACGAGTTTTCCGCGATAGAAATTCAGAACCTCTGCCTCAGGACAGTCTTCCTCGCATGAACCGCATTTTTTACGGGAAATGCATTTGGGTTTGTATACGCCCAGCTCAATGTTGGGGTTCCAACTTTCAGGATTACTGCACCAGTCACATCTTAACGGGCATCCTTTCAAAAACAATTCTGTGCGAAGACCAGGTCCGTCATGGATTGTAAAGCGTTGAATATTGAATATAATTCCTTTCATTTGAATCCCTCCTTTCATTTTATTTATACCGAACTTTTGATAAATTATTGTCAAACTGTTTTTAAGTTGTTTCATATCTAAACTATATGTTAAATATATCACAATCTGAATATAAAGGAATCGGGTATCAGTACTATTTTCTATAAGGAATTCTCCTTATTTTTGTTGCGAAACCAAGATTAATGTAAAATATTGGAAGCAACTTGCCTTGTTTGTGGATTTTTTTCATGGAAAGAGTATTAAATTAAAGTGCTGTTTTTCAGTGTTTTTAAAACAAAAAAAGCGTGAGAACACTCATATTTAAGTGTTCTCACGCTTTTTTTCTCCGGTTTATTAATTGTTTTTTGTATTTTTTGCTTTTTCCAGCCATTTATATAATTGAAAGCGACTTTGCACTCCGCATTTACAATAAATATTTTGTACGTGTTTTTTAATAGTATGGTAACTGACCACCAACTCGTTGGCAATAGCCTGATAGGTAAGACCGGCATACATCAGCTCCGCTACTTTTTGTTCTGTGCGAGTCAGCGGTAGATTCGTACCCGAATGTGCCAAAAGGTTCTCCGGCTCTTTCACGGAAATTGTTATCCAATGGTAACGGTCTATAATCCCGTTAGAATAACACCGGTCATAGGTATATATATTAAAAATATAGTTTTTAATAACCCTTGTAAGTACACGATCCGGCGTAATATTATCCGTTTCGTCTCCCAAAAGAAAGGGAAGCCAACTACAGGGAGTAGTGCTGTTGATCCGGTCGGCTACAGAAGAGCCCAAAATTTCTTTTAAATAATCCTGTGCCGTTTTGTTATAGGCCATAATATGCATAAAATCATCTGTAACAAGATATGCTTTTTCGCCCAAAGAAATAATTTCGCTCTGAATATTGGCTACAATATTTGCTTGTTCATACTTTTTAAAATTTTTATATGCGTTGGCAACATAAATATAGATTTCGTTTAACGTCTCAAGTTCTTTATCAGTAAAATCACCGTTGCTGAGGCTTTTCAAAACAGTTAATTGGATATAGGCATTAATTCCGAAAGCCATTGTAACGCTATAATGAGCATTAAAGTTTTCCTCCAAAAAACGTACATATGCGGAATTGTCATAGTCTACGGGATTTATTACATCTGTAGACTTATACAGTCTTGGAATCACATTAAAATATGTCAAACGATCGTGAACCGCATCGTTATAAACTGTATGTCTGATAGCATCGTTAGCCATAAATTTTCTGTAAGGATGTTCTTTACAATCAAGCATTATACCGGTTCTGTTTATCCAAGAAAGAAACTTACCTCGAGTATCAAAGTATGAAATTAATGTCTCTTTTAATCCAAAATTTCTGTCCAGAGAATCCAACAGTACTGTGCTGAAAAACTCACGTGCCGATATTTGATGTTCAGACATTTCCGAGAAGAAATTCACCTGACCGGAATTTTCATATTTCATAAAACCACTTGCTCCTTTTTGCCCCAAAGTACGGCTATAAAGAATTGCCGTTTTTGTTACTGTTCCTTATGCAATGAATATATCAAGCTTCTGCGAAAATACGATTAATTAAATAATCTATCTGTATTGAATTATATCTTTATTTGGTGGGTAAGTGCAAATAAAATCTATCTCCTCATCCGGAAAAAATTAGGTTTATTACATCCGATTTATGTATTTAACTTACCCTGCCTAATCTCAAGCGGCGTCTTTCTAACACAATATCATTAATTTCTCTTCTGTTTTTTTGCATATAGTTTTTTAATATATTATATAGATTTTTTACTGCTTTTCAAGATACTGAATAGGTTATGATTTTTTGTCCGCGACGGCAAATAAACTTTAAATTGGAAATTATTCATGGGGTTTAACTTTTTTGTTGCTCATATATACGCTTTTTTAATTTTACCGGAATGTAAAAATCTATGAATACTTTACCTGTTACAGTCGTACATAAGTAATTTTATACAGGATTTTACAGACTTTAGGTTAAGTTAATCTGCCGTGTATTGTTTTCAATACTGTTTCACAGGTCCCACAGGTGCTACAGGAGTAACCGGGGCAACCGGGGCTACCGGAGCAACGGGAGCAACGGGAGCAACGGGAGCAACGGGAGCACCCGCAACTGCACAAAACGCTTTATTTACAGTAAGTTCGACCAAGATAACAAACGGCAGAGACATAAGCTATACTTCGGCATTTATGAATGGTTCCGATATTACTCAACCTACGCCTAAATCAATATTACTGGCATCCGGTCACGTCTATAAAGTATCTTATATGCTTTCGGCTACATCTGCAATTTCTTCGTTTATACAGGTTACGCCCAATATAAACGGAACCGGGCAACCGAATTTTGCGGCAGGAGCGGTTACCGGAACGGTGATTGCCAATACAAGCGTATGCGGTACTTTCTTAGTGGATACAACCTCCGGCCCGGCAACGCTTACGTTTGTTTATACAGGCGGTGCAACAGCAACATCGCCTTCGGGAAATGTTTACGTAATAGAGGTGCAATAGCGAAAGTTTTGACAAAATTGTTTGAATAGTCGGTTCAGTTTTAATTATTTATAAAATTTAAATAATACCCGGCTATGCTCAAACTGTTACCTATCCCATATATGATTTGTTTTATGGAGGGAAAAAGGAATGGCTACATTAAGCATATGTATGATAGTCAAAAATGAAGAAGAAGTTTTAAACAGATGTTTGGATTGCATAAAAAACGTAGCCGATGAAATTGTAATTGTAGATACAGGTTCTTCCGACAATACTAAAAATATTGCAAAACTTTATACCGAAAATATTTATGACTTTACTTGGATTGATAACTTTGCCGCCGCCAGAAACTATTCTTTCTCAAAAGCCACGATGGATTATGTAATGTGGCTTGACGCTGATGATATTATTGACGAACAAAATCAAGCTAAGATTAAGGAACTGCTAAAAAATCCGGGTCAAGACACGGATATGTTTATGCTAAAATATGACGTAGCTTTTGATTCGGATAATAAGCCTACGGTGAGCTACTATAGAGAAAGAATATTTAAAAGAAGCAATAATTACAAATGGGTGGGCGAAATTCACGAAGTTATACCCCCAAACGGAAATATTGTTTACGAGGAAATCTCAATCTGTCATAAAAAAATGAAACCCTCCGACCCCGAAAGAAACCTGAATATTTTTAAACGCATGATTTTGGAGGGTAAAACCCTAGATCCCAGGCAGCAATTTTACTATGCAAGGGAACTTAGAAATAACGGGTATATGGAGCAAGCCATTGAGGAGTTTAATAAATTTTTGGATGACGGACAAGGATGGATTGAAAACAATATCAGTGCAAGCTGCGATCTTTCAAATTGTTATAAAGAATCGGGAAATGAGTTAATGGAGATAATCTCATTATTTCGGAGTTTTATTTACGATTTGCCGAGAGCTGAAATCTGCTGTGATATAGGAAATTACTTTCTTGACAGATGCAAATACGAGATAGCTGTATTTTGGTATAAACTTGCCGCCGAAAAACAATATAATGACAAATCGGGAGGATTCCATTTCCCGGATTGTTACGGATTTATTCCAAACATACAGATGTGTGTTTGTTATGACAAGTTGGGAGATTATGAGAAGGCGGCTTATTATAACGACATAGCCGCAACTTTTAAACCCAATAACGAAAGCGTTTTGTTTAATAAAAAATATTTTGAAGGTATTTTGAACAAAAGCCCGGAATAGAAGCCGGAGAACAACTGCATTTTCAAGAGGTCGCTGCGTTGGCTCGACCTTTTTTTATTGCATAATGTTACAGGCGGATGTTCTTTTAATTTTCCTTGCTCGTACGTTTACATATTGGTTGAGTGAGTTGGTTTAATATTAATATTAGTAACAAAATTTGCTATTTATCATAAGATATATTGTACATGCTTGATGTGTGCTCGAATACAATTCTAAAGATCGGGATCTACAAACGATGATTATAATGCGGTCTTTAGAACAAAAGTTAATTGAATACAACAAAAATACAAGAACATAAAAAAATATCCGGAAACATGTCCGGGGGTTTAGTTGGGTTTTAAAAAACCTTGAACCAACAGTAATTCATATCAGTCACAGTCTACTGATAATAAAAAACAATCAAAATAAGGAGTGATTTCCTAATGAGCAATAATTCTATACAAGTATCACTCACCGGCGGTACAACTGTCGCACCGGGAGCAAGTGTGCTCTTTAACAATACAATTTTTCTGTCAGGCAGCGTAAGCTACAATGCCGCAACCGGCGAAATAACATTTAATGTTCCCGGTGAATATTCATTCACTTGGTGGGTTGCAACAGAATCATCTGCCTCTGCTACCGGTATAAATTTTGCTGTATCAACTTCACAGGGCGACTTTATACAAGGTGATTCTCCTATCGTAACAGGTGAAGTTACCGGTGTTGCGTTAATTAACGTTACAACACCCGGAACTACAGCAAGATTGGTAAATGCAAGCGCAAGCAGCGTTACCTATTCCACTATTGTTCCTGTTCAAGCAAGCCTTATGGCGTTCCAAGTTGACCTTGGTCCCACCGGCCCCACCGGACCGGCAGGTGCAACCGGTGCAACAGGTGCAACAGGTGCAACCGGTGCAACGGGTACTACAGGTGCAGTAGGTGATACCGGCGCAACAGGAGCAACAGGTGCAACAGGTGCCACAGGTGCAACCGGCGCCAGCGGTATTACCGGTGCAACGGGAGCAACAGGAGCAACAGGTGCTACCGGAATTACAGGTGCTACCGGTGCAACAGGCCTTACGGGTGCAACAGGAGCTACCGGTGCAACAGGTGCCACCGGCAGAACAGGTGCAACAGGTGCAACAGGTTCTACCGGTTTAAGAGGTGCAACGGGTGCAACCGGTGCAACAGGTGCAAGCGGTGTAACAGGCGCTACCGGAACAACCGGAACAACCGGAGCAACAGGCGCAACAGGTGCTACCGGTGCAACAGGTACTACAGGTGCAACCGGCGCAACAGGTGCAGCAGGTGCAGCAGGTGCAGCAGGTGCAACGGGTGCAACCGGTGCAACAGGTGCTACCGGTACTGCCGGTGCTACCGGAGCAACAGGTGCAACAGGAGCAACAGGTGCGGCAGGAGCTACCGGTGCAACGGGTGTTACAGGTACAACCGGTGCTGTAGGTCCCGCAGGAGCAGCGGGTGCAACCGGCGCAACCGGTGCAACAGGTGCTACCGGTACCGCAGGTATAGCAGGTGCAACAGGTGCAACAGGTGCAACCGGTCCTGCATTTAACTCGTACTTGAATGCATTTAAATCAACCGATCAACCTGCTATCCCGGTTGGCGGAATTATAACTTTAGATACCGTTAATATTACAGGCCCCGATCTCGTATACGATGCCGGTACCGGCTTGTTTACCGTTCTTACAAGCGGCACTTATGTAGTTGAATGGAAGTTCTCGGTTACTCCGGTTCTCGGAACTACAGCACTTGAAGTAGATATGAATCTCTTCCCGGGTGCTATCTTCGTAGACGGTATCGCTGTTTCTTCAACCATCGATATGCTTGTGGGTACAGTTACTGTATTTGCCGCCACAGCAGGAGATACTTTCGGATTCATCAACGGTTCTGACGGACCTGTTGACATTCTTACTACCGCCGCTCCCGGACCTATCGGTACAGTTTCTGTATTCAGAATCGGCTAAAAATTGCGACGGCTGCAAAGAATACGCTCCGCTTAAAAGCAGAGCTTTTCAATAAATATAATCCATAACGCCTAGTTATTGATAAACAAATAGAGGACTGAGCCTAATTAATAAGGCTCAGTCCTTTGAGTTTTATGAATATATTATTAATTTATGGTTCGTTTCTCCTGATCATAGGGTTATTGTAAGTTCTAAATATCAAGCAAATTTATTGCATCGGAAATATCCTTTTTAAAAGACGCCTTTCCGTACTTATCTACGTCGTTTTTGTTCTTTTCGCCATGGGTTAAGCAACCGGCACCGCCTATACAACCGCCTACGCAAGCCATGCCTTCAATAAAATTAAACTCGTGTATATTTTTGGAGGCTTGAAGCAAGGCTTTCTTACACTCCTCAATACCGTTGCAACATATGGGCTTAAATTCAAAGTCTGTAATGTTATGTTCCTTTAATCCTTGGGATACTGCCTCTGCAAGACCGCCGCTTCGTGCAAAAATCCTGCCGTAATATGATGCATTATCCAGAACAGATTCTTCAAGCTTGGTAATGTCAATACCCTTGCCGTCAAATAATGCTTGCAATTCTTCAAAAGTTATTGCGGAATCTATGTAAGGCTTTACGGTTTCCGTTTGTATTTCCATCTTTTTTGAGGTGCAGGGACCTATAAATATTACTTTTGAGCCGGGGTCGGTTTCCTTAATATATTTTGCTATTGTTGCCATGGGAGATAGGTTGTGGGACAAATGCTCAACCATATCCGGGAATTGTTTTTTAACGTAGTCCACAAACGATGAACAACAGGAGCTAAGTAAAAATCCCTTTTCAGCCAATTCCTTAGCCTCGTTAAATGCCACCATATCCGCACCCAATGCAGCTTCCACAACTTTAAAAAATCCAAGATTGCTGATACCACTTATAACCTGTCCCGGTTTGGCATATCTGAATTGACTGGAAACCGATGGTGCTACGACCGCATATACGTTGTAATTTGTGTTTTTTTCGCTTTCTTGGATTATTTTTATAACATCAAGTATAAACGACTTGTCCACGATGGCACCAAAGGGACATTGATAAACACAAGCACCGCAGGCGATACATTTTTCATCATCAATCTGTGCGGTTTTTTGCTCATTCATAGAAATAGCCTTTACCTTACAGGATTTTTCGCAAGGACGCCTGTTATGTAAAATCGCAGAAAAGGGACAAACCTTTGCACATAAACCGCATTCCACACATTTGCTTTGGTCTATATATGCCTTTTGATGTCTGCCGTAAATAATAGCTCCTTTTTTACATACATCTTCACAACGATGAGCAATACAACCCCTGCAAGCTTCAGACACCTCATAGCCGGATACCGGGCACTCATCGCAGGCAATATCAATAACTTCTATTACATTTGAATTTTTTTGGTTGCCGCCCATAGCTATTTTTATTCTCTCGTTTAAAATAGCACGTTCCTTATAAATACAGCAACGCATGGTAGCCTTTGGACCGGGAGAAATTATTTTTGGGATATTAACCAACTTTTTAAGCAGATCGTTGTTAAATGAATGTTTTGCAATTTGTTTAAGTACTTGGTATTTAAGTTTCTGAACTTTTGTATCAAATTTACGCACTGAAATACTCCTTCTGTCTTAGCATTCTAGTCGGTATTAGAACATTGGGTTTATGTTACCCAATTCAACAAACGTTGTCTATTATAACATACTTTTAAACAGATTTTAAGTATTATATATGCTTGAAAATCCCGGTATCTGAAAACACTTCTTTTCCGGTGTATAAAATAAATAATAAATGTTTTCTTTTGGCAACCTGTCGTGTAAAATATACTTATTCTTAGGCAATGTGGTAATAAATTTTATTCATTTGTAGCAGAGCCTTTGATATAGAGAGTGTGATAGCATGAAAAAAAATAAAATAATATTTGTTTATGTAATTGTAGCTCTCATATATATTTTAATGGATTGGCTTAGGTTTGATTTAATTCTTGCTGTTGATAGTTTGGGCTTTAATTTAATTTTTGGACTTGTATTACTTGGATTTCGAATTTTGTTCATAATTTTATTCATTTGTTCTTTGGTTTACCTGATAATAAAGTATAGGATAATCAAAATTAAGGCGTTTATTCCGTTTTTCTTAATGCTTGTGATAATTTTCTATTTTATTTTCAGAACTTATTCGCCCCTGTATTTGGATATAGACTTTATTATACATAAAGCCGGTAGGGAAGAAATTATTGAAATGTATAAAGAAAACCGGTTAACTCAAATTAATATTAACACTTACATAGTCCCCTACAGAATGGTTTCACATAACAAAAAGGTCTATATTCAAAACAAAGATGGTATTATAAATGCAGTATTTTATATTAGCAAAGGGTTCATAAATGATAGGATATTGATATATGTATCTGATGACAGCAAGGCGAATACCAATGATTTTTGGGATTCGCCGGATTATCGGAAGCTGATTAACATAAGAAAGGCATCCGATAATTGGTATTTTGCTGATATTCAATTAAATACAGGATAGATTATGCTATTTTAATACTGCCGTATTAACATCCTTTCGTATTTATTTCACCTGCTTGCAGGTATTTCAATTATAACTACCGCTCCTTTTTCATCGCCGTTTTCTACAGAAAGCAAATACTCACCGCCATACTGAGAGGATAGGCGGTTTTTTATATTGGCAAGTGCAATATTTTCTATTCCCTCGGGTATAGCTTGAGAAAAATTCAGTTTCTCCTCAAGCAGGTATAGGGTGTTCTCGTCTATGCCGTCACCGTTATCTTTTACGGAAATTCGCATTTTGCCGCCGCAATCCTCAGCACATACTTCAATAATACAGCCCTCATCCCGATTTCGAAACCCATGCAAAATGGCGTTTTCCAATAAGGGTTGTAATAACATTCTGGGTATACGAATATCCATAAGGCTGTCATCGATTTCCAGTCTTAACTCCAGCTTATTATTATAGCGAGTGTTCATAATGGCGATATAGTCCCTAAGCAGAGACATTTCCTCCAACAGAGTTATAAACTCATCCTTGTTAAAAGCATAACGTACTATATCGGAAAGTCCTTCTATAACCGAGGAGGCAGTTTCCAAATCCGAACGCTCCACCAGAATTTTAATGGTACTTAGTGTATTAATGGTGAAATGTGCATTAATTTGCTTTTTGAGAGAGAAAATCAACGCCTTTTGCTTTTCTATTTCAGAGTTTTTCAAAAGAAGTTGGGATCGCACAACTTCGTCATTTTTTTTGTCAAGCCGCCTAAGCATATCGTTAATTTTCTCGATGAGTCTGTCGAATTCCTCACTTTCTGTAGCCGGCAGAAGGTTTTCGCTGTTATAGCTGTCCAGGGTTTCAACGCTTTGCATGACTTTTGCTATAGGGATAAAAAAGCGTCTGCCCTGTTCACGGGCAAATATGAAAAGGGCCGCAAAGAAAACAAGAACAGTAAGAGTAGCTGCAATTGTAAAATAATAAGTGGAGGACTTAAGATAATCGTCATTGGCAGATACGATAATTTCAAAGGGAGTAACCCCTATATGTTTTTTTATTACAGCACCCACCTTATCTGTGCTTAGTTTTTCAAGGTCAGCCTTTGTTTGGGTGTTTGCCGCAATAATTTTACCTCCTGCGGCTACGGCAATAAGCAATGAATTATCCGGGTTATAGTTGTAAAAAACTTCCCTTAGCTGTTCTTCCTCTATGAGCATAACAATAACGCCGGTTCCGTTTTTTTCTTCATCCAAAACCGATATACCATAACCGATATAACCTTTACCCGCCAAATTAATGTTTATATGTTCCGGCAGATTCATATTTTTTATAACGTTACCCAAATATGAACAGGAGTTGTTTGGCATCTTGCCGGCAAAGCGATAAAAATTGTTGTTTGAGCCGAAAACGATAAGGTTGTCTGCAAAAGAAGGGTTATAACGGCTGTTTTTTAAATATTCCTTTATACGCTTTGCATGAGCCAAGCGTACCTCAATATTGCTTTCCACCGTAAATTTTCTCATATCTTCAAGGCCGGACAGATTGTAGGACACCTGCTCCAAATTGTTAAATTGGCTGCCCAAATCTGATACTATGTTCTTTGCGGTTGTATCAAGCTGTTTTTCAGTGCTTAAATATATGTTGCCGGCCATAAATATGTAAAACAACAGCCATACCGCAAAAATCACAAAAAACAACACAGTAAACAACAACGCCATATTTTTCTTAATTTTATTGTTCATTGGGGAGCACCCCATATTTTTGCCTGTAGTCTGTGGGCGATAATCCCCAGTACGCTTTAAACACCCTGTAAAAATAAAAATAATCCGAATATCCGCAATCCGGGGCAATTTCCTTAAAAGCCTTGTCTGTTTCGGATATGAGGCGCGCCGCTTCTTTCATCCGGAGATTGGTTAAAAAAATAGTCAGTGTTGACTGGTAGTATTTTGAAAACAAACCGCAAATGTGGGATGGAGAAATACCAAATTGCCGGGACAGTTTATCAAGGGTATATTTTTTTCTGATATTTTCTGTGATATACTCAATCATTTCGTCAAAGGCTCTTGTGTTTGACTGCTTAAAAGCAGTCGACGGCCTCATATTTTCTTTAGCTGAAATTTTTCGGGACAGTTTCTCCAATATCAATTCGGCTTCCTGCTGTTTCAACGGCTTTAGGAGATAATCAAACCCATCAAGGCGATAAAAGCTTCGGCTGGCTTCAAATTCTCCAAAAGCACTGAGCATAACAAATTCGCAGTCTTGCCCTTCTTCCCTAATTTTTTTTATTAACCCTATTCCGTCCAAATCGGGCATTTTCAAATCACAAAAAACCAGATGTGGTTTAAGTGACAGAATTTCCGCTACAGCTTTTTTGGGGTGAATATTATGTCCGATTATTTCAAATCCGTTTTCGGCCCAGGAAACGCTGCTTATTATATTCTCAACCATCAATTTTTCGTCGTCAACAATATACACACCGTACAAGTTATCACCTCACAATCATCTTAAACTTGATTAATGTAATTATAACATAATTATTAGCGGTGTTAAAACAAACGTATGCATAAGGTTATAATTTATATGGATTATGTTCCGATTTTGTTGTAAAAAAGTAATAAACAGTGGTATGATATGAAGAACCTGTATTCAAAATTATATTGAATACAGGTTCAAAAAAAGGATAGGCGGTGTTTATATAAAAAAGACTTTTTTTATCTGCACTATATTAGCCGTACTTATAGGTTTAACCGTAATTACAGCAAATTTATTGGGTAAAAACGTGGATTCTCGTAAAGCCTTGGTTGTAGCCCTGCCGGACAGCCCGTTTATCCGTAACATTGACACCAATTATTACAAGAAACTCTTAGAGGAAAAAACAGGGCAACCTATTGAATTTAATTTTATTCCGGAAACTTATTCGGCTGAATATCTGGAAAAAATAATTGCCTCTGAAAATGTGAAGACAGACATCTTTCTTTCATTTAATCGGGGCAGCGATTTTCCCACCAACCATGCACTAATGCAGGAATATGGTGCAAAGGGGTATATTATACCCTTAAATTCTTATGTATCTGAGGATACCAACTTTAGTCACATACTCAATTCCTTTGAACCCTATGACTTAAAAGCTACAATCAGCTCTCCTGACGGAACCCTATATTATGTTCCGGCTATTGACATTTCAGACACTTCTCAAACAGCACAGGTATACTGGATTAACGTTAACTGGCTGAAAAAACTTAAACTGACTATACCCCAAACAACCGAACGTTTTTATGAGGTACTGCTTGCTTTCAAAAATAACGATCCCAACGGAAACGGGCTGCGGGATGAAATTCCCATGGCAGGAGCAATGGATGATGCAAGCCTTGAAAGCTTTAACTTTATTATAAACTCCTTTATTTACAACGACCCGGACAATTCAAGAATGGTTGTAGACGGCGGTAAAGTAAGTTTTGCACCTGTTACGGACCGATGGCGAAATGCAATGCAATACCTAAACAAATTATACTCTGACGGGCTTTTGCATCCGCTTCAGTTTTCTCTGGATAAGGAGCAACTTTCAGAGCTTGCAAATAACCCCGATAATCTTTTGGGCGGTTTTACTTCAAACGGAATAACCGACGTGATGTTGCAAAGTTCCGTAGAAATGATAGGTAATTATATTCACTTGCCGCCTCTTTCCGGTCCGGACGGAGCCAAAAACTCTACAATTAAAACACCGCTTCCCCAAATAGGCGGCGTTATTACCTCAACCTGTCAAAACCCCGAGGCGGCTTTTCGGCTTCTTGACCTTATGTTAAGCGAAGAGGCCTTTCTCATTTCATGGTATGGCGAAAAGGGCGTAGATTGGGACTTTGCGGCATCTACCGATATAGACTCCTACGGTAACCCGGCTAAAATCAAGGTAATTAATTACCTGAGCGAAACAATGCAAAACAAGCATTTTTGCAAGGTCGGCCCCTTTTATACCTATCCGCAATACGTTAACAGCGTAACATGGAGCGGTTCCGATGCTGACCAGGCTTATATAAACGCCAGAGCCTATCGCATTTATAAAATGTACCGACCGGAGGAATATATGGATTTTATTATGTTTTCCGGGGATAACGCTGATGAAATGCAGGCATTGAGAAGTAGAATTGACGCATATACGGAACAAAGTATTGTTGATTTTATCACCGGAAAGGCTGACCCCTTTGATGACTCTGCATGGGCGGATTACTTGGAGGGTTACAGGTCTATGAATATCGATAAGCTTATTAATGCTTCCCAACAGGTGTATGATACTCTGAAAAAAGAAAGGGATAGGTGAAATAATGAAAAGGTTTTTTTCGCTTTTTATGGTGTGTTTTATTATTTTAATGTCAGGCTGCCAAGAAAAACAAGATAACTCCCTTGCTGTATGGATCGAAAAAGCAGAATCAGATGGCAATGAAACTGTGGAGGAGCTGTATAAAAAGGCTCTTGAGGAAGAAATATTGACTATTTATTCTTCCTCCACAAGAATGTCTGATGTAATTAAATCTTTTGAAAAGCAGTATCCCGGATTGACTGTAAAAATGTACGATGTTCGCACGAATGAGATTATAGAAATGCTCAAAAAAACAGTTGATGATGGCGTGTATGAATGTGATATTTTGCTCTGTTCCGCCGGTGGCTTATTGGAAAAAGAGCTTTTACCCAACGGCTATATTTATCCGTACATACCGTCTTTTTTGGAGGGCAAACGCATTGACGATAACGCTAAGATTCCGGCTTTAATGTATGAAGCGGTAATGTTCGCTTATAATAACAGCGTTTACAGTAAATCACCCATAAGCAACTGGTGGGAGCTTACTGAGGAGAAGTGGCGAGGAAAGGTGCTTATGCCAAACCCAATAAGAAGCGAGACTACGTTTGCCTTTATAAATATGATGGTGAAGAATGAAGCGGTGCTGGCCGATTCGTATAAAGAAAGGTACGGCAAGGAACTTGAGGCTTTACCGGGAGAAGGTGCCGGGAAAACCTTTTTCAGAATGCTTGTTCAAAACGGGCTAACCCTGACCAATTCCAGCGATGAAGTGGCAGAAGGCGTTGGTGCCCCGGGAATTAAATACCCAATGGTTGGTATTATGGTTTCCAGCAAGATTCGCTTATGCGACGTGGGTTATGCAATAGCTGTAGATAATGATATTGCTCCCTTTGCCGGGGTTGCTTCCCAAAATAAAATCATGCTTGCGGGCGGAGCAAAAAATATAAATGCCGCCAAGTTGTTTATTAGGTGGATATACGGGGAAACCGACGGACAGGGCGTTGGATATAAACCTTACATACAAAAGGGCTCATGGCCGTCACGAACCGATGTGAGAGGCGACAGTGAGCTTCCGCTTAAAGAAATGAACCTTGTTTTCCTTGATGACGAATATATTTTAAATAATAAAGATGAGCTTATGGTATTTTGGGTATCCCTGGTAGAAAGTAAACAGTAAGAATAGATTTTTTTGTAAGATAATCCATATCTATTGTAATTCTGTTAATATTAAAAAAACTGAGATTATGGTAAGCTTTGAAAATACTGATACATTCAATCAATGAATAAAGAAAGGGAGGAATATTCAATTGTATTTTACAATGCCGATCCTTCTTCAAACGAAACTATACAAAGGATTGGTATAAAAGCATCAGCGAAATTTTTTCCCCATGTTAGCAATATTTAAAAGGAGGATTCTATGAAAAAGAAGTTTTTGGCTTTTTTGCTTATGATAGTAATGTTGACCGGTCTTATGATAGGTTCAACCACGGTCTATGCGGCAACAACGAATTTGGTGGATAATTACAAACCTTTTAATAAAACCGGCAGCTTTAAGGAATTTCCCTCAAGCGGCTCCGATACCCTGACTATGGGCGGCAAAAAGTATAAAAATGCCTTTGCTTTGGATTTTTATGGAAATGACGGAACGGCTTCTTATAATATAGAGGGCATTTACAATACAGTATCCGGTATTGTAGGCGTTCCGCAAAACTATTCCGTAGGTACTACCGTAAACATCTACGGTGACAATTCTTTGCTTAAAACGATGGAAGTTTCAGCGGATCAACTTCCTCAAAGATTTTCAATTAATGTTTCCGGAGTCAGTAATTTAAAGTTTGAAGTTATAGAAACAGATGCAAATATAAACGGATTTTATACATATATAGGTTTTGCCGAATTAGAGCTTTCTACCGGTTCATCCTACGGTTCAGATTCTGATTCTACCCCTAACCAAGATTCGGATGATTGGTATACAGACTCGTCATATTCCTCCGGAACAAATTTGGTAGACAATTATCAACCCTTTAACAAAGTTTCGGGTTCTCGTTTCAAAGATTTTCCCACAAACGGGGCAGATTCGCTGACTATGGGCGGCAAAAAATATAAAAATGCCTTGTGGTTAGATTTTTACGGAAGCGACGGAACGGCTTCGTATAACATTGAAGGCAAATATCAAACCTTTTCCGGCATTGTAGGCGTTCCCCAAAACTATTCCGTTGGGACTACCGTTAACATTTACGGGGACAATTCTTTGTTGAAAACAATGGATATTTCAGCCGACCAGCTTCCTCAAAGATTTTCGATAAATGTATCGGGAATCAGTAATTTGAAGTTTGAAGTTAAAGTTACAAATGCAAATATCAATGGATTTTATACATTTATCGGCTTTGCCGAGTTGGTTTTAAGCGGCGGTTCTTCCACCGGTCCTACCCCAACACCAACTCCAACCCCAACTCCAACCCCAACACCAACCCCGACACCTACTCGAACTCCTTCTCCTACTCCAACCCCAACTCCGTCAAATGAACCCAACCCCGGCGGCTTTGATTTGGAAGCAATTGCAGTAGGTGTCAAATTAAATTGGAACTCTTTAAGCGGTGGTCTTGGATACAGACTTTATCGTTCCGAAAGATCGGGAGTTGAAGGAATTTCCGTTACGGATTTCTATATCACCGGCAATAAATTTGTTGACGTAAATGTAGATAGCAACAGAACCTATTACTATACCGTTCGTCAAGTCCTTGCGGAAGCAAGACCTTTTGAAGGAATTCCCGAAAAGCTGGGTCCTGCATCATCTCAAATTAAAGTTACCACAGGTAATGAAATATTGGGTGGCAACGGCTCGGATTCAGGCTCACGCAAACGGTTTATTCTTATGAAACTTAACGACCCCATGATGAGCGTAAACGGTACGGTTGAAGAAATAGACCCCGGTCGAGGAACAACACCCATTATATATTCAGACCGCACTATGGTGCCTATTCGTGCTATAGTAGAGAAAATGGGCGGCAATGTAGGCTGGGACAGCTATTCCCGTCAAATCTCTTTGCAGCATTCCGGGAAAAAGGTAGAAATGTGGCTTGACAACAAGACGATTAAGGTAAACGGATCAAACAAAGGAATAGACGTAGCTCCAAAGAGCATTAACGACAGAACCATGGTTCCTATACGTTTCGCCGCTGAAAACTTGGGCTGCCATGTGGATTGGCTCAACAGTACAAAAGAAATAGTAATAGTTTATTATGCGGACTAAATTACAGTAAGAATTTTAAATAATTATGTATAATAAGAAATATAAAATGGGACGGTTTAATTTAATAAACCGTCCCATTTTATTTAATCGCATAAGAAGTAGTATCATAAGTTATTCTTTGTAAACGGTTCGTTATTTCCTTTGTCTCAACACCGTAATATACGATTTAGTTACTAAATAACCTTAAATTAAATTATATATTATACATATGATTAAGCGGGCCGGAACCTTTTCCTATATCAAGCATATCAGCTAAAGCACCGGTTAAATATGTTTTTGCATTCTTTACACTTTCATCAAGGCTTTTACCGTCTGCAAGATTACAAGCTATGGCAGCGGAAAGTGTACAACCGGTTCCGTGGGTGTTGGGATTGTTGATCCTCTCTGAAGCATACCAATGAGAATTACCGTTTTCATACAATAAGTCTATGGCATCGTTTATTAGGTGACCGCCCTTAATCAAAACAGCACCCTTCACATAACCGGCTATTATTTTTGCTGCTTCAACCATTTCGTTTTGGTTAGTTATACGTAAGCCCGATAAAACCTCTGCCTCAGGTATATTGGGTGTAATCACGGTACCCAACGGAAAAAGCTCATGAATCAACGTTTCTCTTGCTTCTTCCGATAAAAGCTTACTGCCGCTTGTAGAAACCATTACGGGGTCAATGACTATGTTTTTAGCCTTGTATTGGCTTAGTTTTTGGGCAATAACACTGATAATCCGGCTGTTTGATACCATACCTATTTTTACGGCATCGGGTATAATATCGGAGAAAACGCAGTCCAACTGTTGAGCAACAAAGTCCGGAGTTGTTTCTGCTATACCGTAAACCCCGGTTGTGTTTTGTGCGGTTAACGCCGTAATTACACTCATAGCATATTTTTTATGTACGGTGATTGTTTTTATGTCGGCTTGTATTCCCGCACCACCGCTTGAGTCCGAACCGGCAACAGTAAGCACCTTTTTAATCAATGTAAGCCCTCATTTCGTGAAAAGAATGTATATAAATATCCGACATATCCTTTATTTTTTCCGCATTACACTGCTCTGAATTGTCATACACGCCGACCACAAAATAACCTTCTTTTTTAGCTGTTGAAATTGCGTGTATAGCATCCTCAAAAACAACAGTTGTATCCTTATTCGTTCCCAGATGGTTTAATGCAGCATTGTATATTGTGGGGTTATCCTTTCCAAAGCCCACAGAGCCACAGGTAAATATTTCACTGAAAAATTCCGACAGTAGAGTACGCTTCAAAGCACTTTCAGCCAAATGACGGTCTGTTGCCGTTGCAATACACATTTTAATGCCCTTATTTTTAAGATGCTGTAAAAAAGGCAATACACCTTCTTTTGGAAGAACCGTATCACTATAAAAATCAGTTATCATATTATTAATACCGCTTATTATTTCTTCTGTACCGGCTTTTAGCTTGTATTCGCATTGGAGATATTCTGCCGCTTGCTTTAAACTCAAGGGTTTTAATATTTCGTCTAGGTCTTCCTTTGGGGTAATTCCAAGGCTTAATAAATAGTCCTTGCCTATGTTATCCCAAATAAACATGGAATCCAGCAACGTACCGTCCAGGTCAAAGATTGCTCCTGTTATTTTCATGAAGACACCATCCGGTCCGACAGAGCAAGAAGCTCTTTGCACTCGGATTGTATATTTTCAGCGGCAAAAATGGCTGAAACAAGTGCTACGCCGTCTATTCCGGTGCCGGCAAGTTGTGAAATGTTATGTTTATTAATCCCGCCGATTGCAACAACAGGGATTGATACCGCTTCACAAATTGCTTTAAGCATTTGGCGGCTTACGCTATCTGCGTCAAGCTTGGTTGAAGTAGCAAAAATCGCTCCAACGCCCAGATAGTCGGCACCGCTCCGTTGGGCAAGGATTGCTTGTTCCGCTGTTTGTACGGAAACACCTAAAATCATTTTATCGCCTATTTTTGCACGAACTTCAAGGGCTGTCATATCGTTTTGCCCTATATGTACGCCGTCTGCTCCGCAGTTAACGGCAATATCAACATTATCGTTTATAATAAAGGGAATGTTGTATTTTTTGCATAAGCCCTTTAATTCTATGGCTTCGCCCAGAAAATCATCATAGGACAGTTCCTTTTCTCTTAACTGAACACAGGTTACGCCGCCTTTTAATGCACTCTCTACCTGTTCATACAGTGTTTTTTTGCCTGTCCACGTACGGTCGGTCACAGCATAAAGAAGCATCATTCCTTTATCGAACTTCATATTTTGCACCTCTGTCCAAGCTGTCACCGTCAAGATTATAAACTTGATCTATAAGATAATTCCTGTAAGCGGAGTTTCCGTCTGAAGGTAAAAGTCTTAAAAAAGCCTTTTCTCCGCATAATCCCATGGCACAAACAGAAGCAACCGCAGCTTCAAGATAATTATCCGGATTTGCACAAATATACGCTGCCGTCAAAGCCGTCAACATACAGCCGGCACCTGTTATTTTACTCATCATAGGGTGACCGTTGCGAATAATATAAGCTTTATCGGCATCTGCAACAATATCGATGGCACCGGTTATTACGATAATTGCATTCATTTTAGCGGAAAAGTCTTTTGCAAATTGTACGGTGCTGTCCAGTGTCTCCTCTGTGACCATATCTGCAATATTGGCATCTACTCCTTTAGTGCTTCCGGCGCCTAATGCCAGTGTTTTGATTTCGGAAATATTACCCCTAATAACTGTGAATTGTATTTCATTTGTCAATTTCAAAGCTGTTTCCGTGCGGAGTTTTGAAGCACCAACCCCAACAGGGTCAAGGATAATGGGATGGTTTAGTTCGTTAGCCTTTTTTCCTGCTGCAAACATTGAAGCTATGGTAGTTTGATTTAATGTACCAATATTAATATTTAACCCTGAGCAAATAGAGGTAATTTCGCAAACTTCCTCTATGTCGTCCGACATAATGGGTGAAGCCCCACAGGCAAGAAGTAAGTTTGCACAGTCGTTTACCGTTACATAGTTTGTTATGTTGTGAATAAGAGGCATTTGTTTTCTTACATTTTCAAGTTTTTCTTTAAGCATTTTTCTTTCCTCCAATTTTATTGGTTAAAATACATATCAGTGATGTAATAAGCATAACGGGAAAGGTGGTTCCCACGATAGTATCAATTTGCATAAACAAGCGGTAAATTATAAATCCACAGATTTGCATTGCTAAATTCATAATATTGATTGGATTGTGGGAACTGTCTTTCTTTAATATAAAGGAATCCGTAATAAGTATGGCTATCATAGGAGCAAAAACAGAGCCGATGAGATACAGAAAGTTTTCAAATTCAGTAATGGGAGTAAAAATCGCGAGCAAGGTTCCGATAATGCATACTGCAATCGCTACGGGCTTTTCCTTGAATTTTTTTGAAATACTTTCGCTGCTGACACCTGCCGAATATACATCTAAGAAGGTTGTTGTAACAGTAGACAAGACAATAATAATTAATGCCGCAATACCAAGCCCTGCACTTGTCATGATTTTTGCAATATCGCTCTCACCTGTAAAAATCGAAGCACCCATACCGATAACATACATCCAAGAGCTTGTAACGAAATACACAATTGCACTTACAGCGGTTGCTTTTTTTGGCTTTTCGGCAACTCTTGTGTAATCCGAAATTAGAGGAAGCCAAGAAAGGGGCATTGCTGCGGATAATTCAACTGCCGCACCAAAGCTTATACTTTCACCGGGAGTAAAACTTGCATTACCCCCAAAAATAACCGCACACAAAACAATAGTCAGCAGGAACAATCCACCCATAGCAAGCGTATTGATACGACCGAGATTTTTAATACCAATTAGTACCCAAATCGCAATCATTGTGCCGATTATCAAACTCCAAGGCAAGTTACCTCCCAAATTTACTATTGCATTTGCAGTGGTAGCACCGCCCAAAATCATAACCGCCGTCCATCCTATCAGTTGTAAGATATTTAGCACGGAAAAAAGCACGGCTCCTTTTTGCCCAAATGACAGTTTAACGGTTTCCATTGCACTTTTTTTACTTTTCGCACCTATAAGTCCTGCGAAATAAAGCAAAGCACAACCTATTAAGTGACCAATCAGAATAGCAAGCAGTCCTTTGGAAAACCCCAGAGGTGCTATAAGTGTCCCGGTTAGGATTTCCGCAATGGAAACCGCAGCTCCAAACCAAATCAGTCCGTTATCAAACACATTAGTTTTAGTATTTTTCAAATTTCCCTTCTTTCTAAACAGGGTAAACAAAAAAGCGGAGAACCTATGAATAGTTTCTCCGCTTAAAAAGCAAATTTTGTTTACTTCCTACGTTGGCATTACCCACATCAGGTTTAAGGGTCGAAGTTGGATTACTTCCTCTCAGCCTACAGCATAAGCTCCCCTGTTTATGTTCAATTTTTTATAACATAGCATAAAAATTTTGGCTTGTCAAGCTGATAAAAACATACCTGCCTTAACATTGTCTTTTCTTCATTATGCCTTCTTTTTCTTGGGTTTGGGTAAGGGCGTAACCGATTCTAAAGCCCCGATTATTTCTTTGCTAAACTCGGCGTCTTCAATATCCAAAATATAATGAGGTTTCGCACCCTTATACGGTTCACCGATTCCGGCATTTTTCATACTGTCAGCTATACAGTCAAGCATTTTCACGAAAACCATGTTGTCGCAAACGAGTAAAATCGGCTTATCGTTAATATAAACTATATATTCTCCAAACATCTTTTTATATCTAATATCCCAACCGCCGGCTACTTGCTCACAAACATAATCAATAAAATCTTGAGTTGTTGCCATGTTATTTCACCTCAACGGTTGCGAAATTACCTTCAATGTAAATAGTAGCTTGGATTGGAACAAACTCCAAAACACAATATTCAGGGTCATCAACACCACCCGGGAAGTGGTTAGTTAACCAATCTTGCCACAAACTTTTTTTGATTTCGGCGGTTTCGATAATATTGATTTTTCCAATCAAGGTAACGCCGTCGTCTTGATTATAGTAGGAAATGCTCGCTTTTGGGTTTGCCTTAAAATTATCTGCCTTTTTTGAACTTGTTCTCGTTGCGAAATAAATTTTATCCAACCCTTCATTTTGAAGCCTTGTTATTACGCAAACCACGGGAAACCCATTCTCATTAATTGATGCCAAAGAAACCAAATTACTGTTATTTAATAACTCAATCGCTTTTTGTAACATTACTTTTCCTCCTGAAAGATATACGGAACATCTGCTAAAGTCTTTTTAGTCCCTCTTTAATTATAAATGCAGGTGTATTATACCTGCATTTATATGTCATCAGTGTACAATGTACAACAGCCCCAAACCCTTGAAACACAGTGCAAACCATACTTCTTGGCTTAATTATTTAATGCAATATAAACATCTATTTTTGCATTATGAAAATCGCTGTTTAGATATTCTTCAAAGTCACCTGTAAAACTTCTATCTAGATCCATTTGCCATATTTCACCCCAAGCCTGTGCTACAGCTTGCCGCATATCTCCTTCAACTGAAAATTTAGCATATTTTCCTGCGGGAATTATTTTTGTAGTAAGGTCATTGTTTTCACACATTGACACTTCGTTACCTACGGTTACTGTGTAACCGTTTTGTGTGTAGTCAGAATACAGTCCAATAGAGTATTCGTTAACTCTATTTTTGATTTTTGCACCTAATCCACCTTGATAAAAGTCTGCCCACAGCTTACCAATAATCTCACCCATTTTTGGGTCATCGTTGTTTGTTTTTGTACATAAACCAACAATAATTTTTTCTTCAAGATTGACAATTTCATAGTTCATTTTAACTACCCCCAATATTTAATATAATCATTATAAACAACCAAAGATGACAATAGCATGTCATATTAAATATATTTTTTCAGTATTATATTCAACATCTTTTTTACATCTTCTCTAATCTCCGGTGGTTCTAATACTTCCAAACTTTCTCCAAACGACATTAAGTAAGAAAAAATCCATTCACCCTTTGGATAGTGCATAGTTACAATAAAATTTCCGTCACTGTCTGTTTCAGTTAAACTGTTATCAAACTCATCAAAGACTCGGAACCCCATTTTTTTATCTATCTTTAGTTTCAGGTCAATAAATTCATCTTGAAAACCCCAATTTTCATCAAATACCTGATTAGTGTAATTCCTTGAAAAGTTTTCATCAATAGAATTCAATTCCTTTATTCTTGATAACTTAAAAAGACGTGTATCTTTTTTGCTCCTGCAATAAGCAAACAGATACCAAGCTTGTCCCTTATACAACAACCGCAACGGCTCAACTATACGCAAACCACTTTCTTGATTACTGTTAAAATAGATAAATTCAACAAGGTTTTTGCTTAGTATAGCTTGTTTTAGAACAGCAAAGATTCTTCCGATTTCTTCTTGATTATACCAACACGAAAAATCAACCTCAATCCAATTGGTATTATATTCACCAAACATTGCACTCAATTTTGACATAGCATTATCTTGTTCAAAATCGGTTACTGCCTTTAGTCCTTGTAAAGCGGATAATATTTGGTTTTTTTCCTCCTGTGACAAAACAGCCTTATTGAGAATATATCCCTCCATAAGGCTGATGCCGCCGTTTCGTCCTTTACTCATATAAATGGGTATTCCCGCGCCTGACAGTATTTCAATATCACGAAAAATTGTGCGGACAGAAACCTCAAATCGCCCGGCCAGTTCTTTTGCGGTTACTATTTTTTTGTTTAAAAGAATATGCACAATTTCAAACAATCTGTTGATTTGCATCCCATCACCCGGTTAAAGCTGTTATATTTGATACTATAATAATTATGTCCGGCAAACAATGCCTGTAGCAATCTCTAAGCGCTAAAGGCGATTGCAGCAATTTTATACCTTTTATATAGACAAGTTTGCCCGAACCCATAGACTTTGCTTATTTAAGTATTTAACCATCATAAATTAATTGCTTTATCCGGGCTTTACCTATGTTAGCCGGATTTAGCCGGTTAATTATCTTTTCTTTCCACGCAATTCAATAAGAAGCTTGGTATCTTCCAATATTTTTTTGCTCTTAACCTCAATCATCAACCATCTTCCGCCGCAAGCAAATCTTGTCCTACTATATAAATCTTGAATGCTGTTATCTAGCCCGGGGAGTAAAAGTTCAGCTTCGGGTTGTTCTTTATTACCGATAACCACAAGGCAGGTGAAAAACCCTTCGTTTGGGTAAATGACACAAAGTGATTTGGAACTTTTTTTAAACTTAACATTCCACCCTTTTGCCCCGGAGCATTGGCTGTATTCTACATTAGGCTTTACACCATAAGTTTTTTGTATGAATTCGCAAAGCTCACTAAAAAGTGTATTTCCTATAAATTTATCTATTTCATCTAAACCGGGCTCCTTATCTTGCCCATAAACTTCAAGCCACTGCATATTTTCTACCTCCTTACCCTTAGTATAACAGAATAAACATGACAAGAGTGTGTCATGTTAATTTCTTTTTTATAGGTTTAAGTTTTTAATTATAATTGCAATAGATTTCGTTAAAATTATATTTCAATGAAAATGCCTTTACTGATTATTTATCCAATTAAATTTATTTTGCCGGAATTCATTGAAAACTGTATTGAATACGGCAACTTTGAGATTTTCGGACAAGAACTTACTTTATATGTTTAAAAGTCTCATTAATCTAATTTTCATACTTTATTTCATAGCAAAAGATGCTTGACAAACAAAAAAATTGTGTTATAATGTAACAGTTAGTTCGCCAAGGAGAAGTACCCAAGTGGCTGAAGG
>CAYXWM010000001.1:0-156243 GCA_964468805.1 uncultured Defluviitaleaceae bacterium | reverse complement strand
ACGGACATACCGAGGCGACTGTTGATTTAATGCGTCTTGCAGGGCTTGCGGAATGCGGTCTGTGCTGTGAAATCATGAGCGAAGACGGCACAATGATGCACACGGATGAGCTTATTTTACTGGCGAAGAAGTGGAATTTGAAATTTATCACTATCAAAGCCTTGATAGATTTCCGCAAGAAAAACGATATCCTCGTGGAGCAATCTTCTGTCACCAAAATGCCTACAAAATACGGAGATTTCAATGCATACTGTTACGTGAACAAATTAACCGGCGAGCATCATGTGGCTCTTGTTAAAGGTGAAATCGGTGATGGCAAAGATTTGCTGTGCCGTGTTCATTCTGAATGTTTGACCGGAGATGCCTTTGGTTCGATTCGTTGTGATTGTGGACAGCAATTGTCTTCTGCCATGATGCAGATTCAAAAAGAAGGGCGTGGCATATTACTTTATATGCGTCAAGAGGGTCGCGGTATCGGACTCATAAATAAATTACACGCTTACAAGTTGCAAGACAATGGCATGGATACGGTTGAGGCAAACATAGCACTTGGTTTTGATGAAGATTTGCGTGAGTACTACATAGGGGCACAAATTTTGCGTGACCTTGGTGCCAAGACTTTGAGGTTACTCACAAATAACCCTCAAAAGATAGACGGTTTAAAGGACTACAATTTAGAAATTACCGAGCGTATTCCCATCCAAATGGAAGCCACAACGGACGATTTATTTTACCTTAAAACCAAACAAGAAAAAATGGGTCATATTTTAAACTATTAAAAACTTAGGAGGTATAAGCGTAATGAAAACTTATGAAGGAAAATTAGTATCATCCGAAATGAAAGTCGGAATTGTAGCAGCACGTTTTAACGAATTTATAACATCAAAATTACTTGGCGGTGCATTGGACGCTTTGAAAAGGCACAATGTCAGCGAGGATTGCACTGATGTGGCATGGGTGCCGGGTGCATTTGAAATTCCTTTAATTGCTTCCAAAATGGCTAAAACGGGCAAATACGATGCTGTAATATGTCTTGGATCGGTTATTCGAGGAAGTACAACCCATTATGACTATGTTTGCAGTGAAGTATCCAAGGGCATTGCCAATGTGTCACTTAACAGCGGTATTCCCATTATGTTTGGCGTATTAACAACCGAGAATATAGAGCAAGCAATTGAGCGTGCCGGTTCAAAAGCAGGTAACAAAGGATATGATTGTGCGGTCGGTGCAATTGAAATGGTGAACCTTATTAGAGAGGTCGAAGCCTAGATGACGATTGCTGACGGAGCCTTTTATCCCCATTTAGCCACCTGTAAAAACTTACGATGAGTATGAGCAAAACCCTTCTTGGATTAGCCTCCTCATTATTTTTGCGGTTGTCCGGACACGTTTAAATCTATTATTCGGATACCATTTTTACTATACTAATTCCAAATAAATGAAGGACAAAAATAATCGTTTTTTCCTTGAACCGTTGGAAAAAATCAATTATTTTTGTCCTCTGTTTAAACCGGAATCATTATAATAATAGCTATAAGCTTTTATAAACCCTCTCCCGGGTGAGCCCGACGGCTATATATGGATTAAAGATATTAATCATAATAAGCAACTGAACTTTTTCCTAAATATCCTTCATAGTAAGTGAAATTCTATTTCTTTCGGCTTCTACACCAAGCACACGCACTTTGACTAAATCTCCTACTTTTAACACCTCGCTTGGGTGTTTTATATAGCGATTGGTTATTTGGGAAATATGCACAAGCCCATCTTGATGTACACCAATATCAACAAATACCCCGAAATCAATAACATTTCTAACAGTACCTTCAAGCTCCATACCCTCGCGTAAATCGGAAATATCTAAAAGATCATGCAAAAGTTTTGGCGGTGTAAGTTCCTCACGAATATCTCTGCCCGGCTTTTTTAGCTCGGTTAAAATATCGCGTAAAGTGGGAACGCCAACGCCACAAATTCCTGCCGTTTGCTCGAATCCTGTCTTTTCAACCTGCTCGTATAAGCTATTTGCATCCAATGTTCTAATGTCAGAAAAACCAAAATGGGAGAGCAGTTTTTTTGTTGCGTCGTATGATTCGGGATGAACACCTGTGTTGTCAAGCGGTTCACTGCCATTTTGTATTCTCAAAAACCCGGCACATTGCTCATAGGCTTTATTGCCTAATCGGGGCACTTTTTTAAGAGAAGTACGTTTTGAAAATCCACCGTTTTCTTCCCTGTATGTCACGATATTTTTGGCTACTGTTCCGTTTAAGCCTGCAATATATGAAAGCAGTGGTGCCGATGCCGTATTTAAATCCACTCCAACGGCGTTTACGCAGCCTTCTACAACGCCCGAAAGAGTAAAATCAAGCTTTGCAGGAGGCATATCGTGTTGATACTGGCCAACACCTATGGACTTTGGTTCTATCTTCACAAGCTCCGCAAGAGGGTCTGATAAACGGCGAGCTATGGATATTGCGCTGCGCAAAGTTACATCGTAGTTTGGAAATTCTTCTGCGGCAAGTTTCGATGCTGAATATACCGAAGCACCTGCCTCGTTTGTCATAACATATGAAACAGGTAGCCCGCTTTGGCGAATAAGTTCGCAAACAAATATCTGTGTTTCTTTTGAAGCCGTGCCGTTACCGATCGAAATAACAGTTACATTATGATTTTTTATAAGCTGAATCAAAGTGTCCATGCTTTCTTTGGTTTTGCTTTGCGGCGGAGTGGGGTAAATAACCGTCGTTGCCAAGACTTTCGCGTGCTCGTCAATAACGGCTACTTTGCATCCTGTTCGATAGGCAGGGTCTATCCCCATAATCACTTTGCCCTTAACCGGCGGTTGCATAAGTAAGGGTTTTAGGTTTGTTGCAAACATTAAAATTGCCTGTTCGCTCGCTGTTTCGGTTAAACTGCTGCGTATTTCACGTTCAAGGGACGGAAAAATCAGCCGCTTATATGAATCCACGCATACATCTAAAAGCCACGGCTTGTTTTTGGCAAACTTTTGTTGTATCAAAGAAACCGCTTGTGGCAAGTCAACTTGTAAATCAACTTTTAGAAAACCTTCCTTTTCTCCACGGTTAATAGCAAGCACTCTGTGGCTGGGGATTTTTGAAAGGGGCTCGGTATAATCGTAATACATATTGTAAACGCTTTCCTTTTCAATATCCCCTTTTGTTGCAATTAAACCTGTAGTGGTGCAAAAACCTCTAAGAGTTTTTCGCATATCTGCATCATCCGAAATCCATTCAGCTATAATGTCAAATGCACCCTGCAAAGCTTCCTCGACAGTTAGCACGCCTTTTTCTTCATCAATGAAGGGTATGGCAAGGGTTTCAATGGTTTGGTTAAGGGGCATATCTCCAAAAAGAATTGCCGCCAGCGGTTCTAATCCTTTTTCTATGGCAACAGTTGCTCTTGTTCTGCGTTTTTGTTTAAAAGGTCTATAAATATCCTCAAGCTCCGCAAGGGTTTGCGCCTTTGCAATAATTTCCGAAAGTTCATCGGTAAGCTTTTCTTGGCCTTCGATTGAAGAAAGTATTTCCTGCCTGCGTTTTTCTAAGTTTCTGACAGAGTTAAGTTTATCAAAAAAACTTCTAAGCACTTGGTCATCCATTCCGCCTGTAACTTCTTTTCGGTATCTGGCGATAAAAGGAATGGTATTGCCCAAATCAATAAGCTCGATGATTTTTTCTGCTGTTGATTCCGGGATGGAGAATTCTTGCGCTAATACTTTATTTTCCTGTAAATTTTTTTCCATGACAGAGCTCCTTGCGGTTTTAGTGGTGGTTAAGTTCTTGTGTGGAGAGTTGGGGTTGGAGAGTTAGGTATATGCTATTCCTATTGTGTGAAACATTAAAGCTTCGTTTAAGGATTTTATGGTTTATATGAAATTTTATTTTTCAGTTTATTCTTGAAGTTTTTATATAAATTAATTGTACCACCACTTTACGGATATTTCTACATATTTTAAGGCAGAGTCGGCTATACAACACCGATACTTTACGTTCTTTGTGTATTTTAAATTTTCAAACAACATTTCACATATATTTCACATTACTCATTTATGATAGCGTTATTGAATGTATTGTCATTCATTAAAATCTAAAACCAAAGGAGAATACTTTATGAAGAAGCAAATAATTACTACTGCACTTGTATTATCAATGACTTTAGTGGGTTCTGTATCTGCTTTTGCAGCAGAAGGCACTGTAGTTCCAACCGAGAAAACAAAAGTAACTGCAACAAAAGTTATGAATGAAAAGCTTGAAGGAATGACCAAAGAGGAGATTCAAGCTTTTAAGGCTGCCAAAGAAGCCGAAAGAGCCGAACGTTTCCCCGGTATGACCAAAGAGGAGATTCAAGCTTTAAAAGCTGCCAAAGCAGCTGAAAGAGTCGAACGCTTCCCCGGTATGACCAAAGAGGAGATTCAAGCTTTAAAGGCTGCCAAAGCAGCTGAAAGAGCCGAACGTTTCCCCGGTATGACCAAAGAGGAGATTCAAGCTTTAAAGGCTGCCAAAGCAGCTGAAAGAGCTGAACGTTTCCCCGGCATGACCAAAGATGAGATTCAAGCTTTAAAAGCTGCAAATGCAGAAAAAAGAGCCTCAAAACCGGCAGTTTGATAAGCACTGTATATACTTTTAATACTTATAAGAATAAAACAAAAATACTATGGAATTTCAACAATCCATAGTATTTTTTTGTTTTCATCTAAATTTCACAATTATGTGTTATAATTATGCCATTTTAAACAGAGGACAAAAATAATTATTTATTAAACAGTCAAGGAAAAAAACGATTATTTTTGTCCTTCATCTTATTTGGAATTAGTATATTATTAAATAGGTGAATTCTGATGACTATAAAAATCTTGATTGCAGATGATGATTCTTCTTTCAGAGGATTAATTTGTGATATTATTTCAAAAAAACGATATGTTCCGATAGCTGTTAAAAACGGTAAAGAAGCAATAGATGTATTTTTTTCACAAATTGATATTTCCCTATGTATTTTAGATGTCATGATGCCTGTTTACAACGGCTGGGAAGTTCTGGGGGAAATAAGGAAGCATAGCGATATACCTATACTAATGCTTACTGCATTGAGTGACGAAATTCATGAGGTTAAAGGACTTTCAAAGGGTGCGAATGATTATATTTCCAAACCTTTTTCATATCCTGTTTTAATTGCACGAATTGAAGCTTTGCTCAGAAAAACAAAGCAAGAGTACGAGGAGAACATTGTGACCGGAAAGCTTACTGTAAATCTTGCTTCTCACAGAGTTTCTGTTGATAATAATGAAGTTATTCTCAACAATAAAGAATTTTCTCTTTTAAATCTTTTTATTAAAAATCAAGGAATTGTATTCGACAGAGATAAAATTCTTGACCGAGTGTGGGGCTTTGATTTTGACGGTGAAAACAGAACGGTAGATGCACATGTTAAAATGCTTCGCTCTAAACTTGGAATATGTAGTGATTATATTATTACTGTAAGGGGTACAGGATATAAATTCGAGGTGAGCCATGAAAAAGAGCATTCGATTTGATTTGTTTTTGTTGGTTGCTGCAATTCTGGCGGGTTTTGCTCTTTTTGGTATACTACTTAATGTTTTTATGCTGGAGAAATACTATATTTTTAAGAATGAATCGATTATGGACAGCGTGGCATCTGACGTTCGGTGGATACTGGAAAATGGGCAAGACATACAAGGTTGTATTGAAGATATAGATCGTGATGAAAGCGTATCTATTACCATTGCGGACGAAAAATTTCGCATACAGTATTCTTCTTTTACGCGTAAGAAGGACAATAATCGTGTTCCAAAGGAAATCAAGGAGTTAATTCTTGAAAACAATAAAAATATTAAGAGCGTTCCCATTTCTTCTGTAATTAATAAGCGTGATGGATCCCAGTCTAAACTTGTGTATGTTTATACCCACGATAAATATTATGTCATCTTAATAAAGCCCATGAAGGGTATAAAAGAAAGCTCAACCATAGCAAATGAATTTTTTATGATTGCAGGCATTATTACATTGTTACTTGGGAGCATCGTTGTATACCGTTTTGCCGGCAATGTTACGAAGCCCATTATTGAAATGAGTAAAATAACAGAAGAAATATCCGGACTCAAGTTTGGTAGAAAGCTAAATATATCATCTAAAGACGAAATCGGCATTCTTGCCAATAGCATTAATAAACTATCTGTTGCGTTAGAGGAAAGTATTGATGGTCTAAAAAGTGACATTGAATATCATAAGCTTCTATCCCGACATATGTCTCATGAGTTTAAAACCCCTATATCCATAATCAAAGGTTATGCCGAAGGAGTTTTATTTGGCGTTGCAGACAATCCTGAAATGAGAGAAAAGTATTTGAAAACCATTACTTTGGAATGTGACAGAATGGAAGATTTCGTAAAAGAAATACTTATACTTTCCAAGATATCGGCAAAAGATTTTATTATGGATGACAGGTCTACTTTTTATGTAAGACCATTATTAAAGGAAATTGAAGAACAATATAGTCTGTTTATTGAAAGTAATGAGATTAAATTTGCTATAGCCTGTAATGACAACATACAACTAAACGGTAACTATGAATTGATTTTACGAGCGGTTTCTAATTTAGTATCAAATGCTATCCATTATTGCGATGAAAATAAATATGTTGGAGTGAGCGTTACCGCAAATGAATATGTTGAAATTTGCGTTTTTAACACAAGTGTAGGCATACCGGAAAATGAACTTCAAAAGATTTTTGTAGAATTTTATAAGATTGATAAAACACGTAGAGGAGATAATCTTGGTCATGGTTTGGGGCTTTCAATTGTAAAAACCATAGCCAAACTACATCAAGGCAGTATTACAGTAAAAAACGTAAAAGGAGGCGTAGAATTTATTTTAAGGCTTCCCAATCAATAAAATGATTTATAATTGGAACCTTGCTCTACATCCGGGCAAGGTTTTTTATATAGGTATAGCCCGGCTGTTAATGCCGTCTAAATAGGGTGTAATAATCGTTCCTATAGGCTCAGATATATTTTGCAAAGCCGATTATTGTGTTTATTTTTAAACATTATCGGCTCTGCATATTTGCATTGTCTGCTGTTTGTTTTTTACATGGGTATACGCTTACTCAGATTAAAGTTTTATTCGGGATTTGGCTCCGTGGCATTAAACGTGTTATCTTTGTTGAAATTTAGTCGGATTACATTGCCGCTTCTTTCATTTATAGTTATATCGATACTGTCGGCGTTTTTAAAATATATGCTATCCATCTCTATGGTACAGTAAGTAGTATTACCGTCTTGACTTGTGATGGTGCTCTGCTGAACCAAGATTTTTTCACCGTTACACTCTACTATAATAGCACTGTGCAAATCCATCACGTCAAGTTTGTGAACGTATTGAGGCTCGCTTACGATTTTTATATTGTCGGGATTGGCAATATCATTTTTTGTAAAGTCAATGGCTAAGCTTAGTTTCGTTACTAAGGGGCTTACGGTAAAACTCACTATCCCTATACCCTTTTCAAGGGCAATTTCAGGATTGGAAACCTTATAGGACAAATTGTCCGATTGGGCAAATTTTTCATCTACATCAATGCTAAAGTTCCAATCTACATCCATATATTTAAGTGAATCAGGAAGATTTTTTGATACATCACCATACTTCATAAGCCGTAGACTTCCGTAATGAATTTCAATTTTATCACCTACAATTATGGGCTTACCGAATCCGGTAATATCAACCATATTATAAGTATTATCGCTGATTTTTTTAATGGCAGTCTCGTTTAAAGAGTCGATACCGCCGTCCACATACTCATATTTATTATTTTGTGGGTCGTCAATGTAATGACCGCCGGGAAATATCCTGCTGTTAAAACCTGTATCCGGGTTAAATATTTCCTCCCATTCCTGGATTTCATTCAGTTTACTATTTTTTATCGTCAATTTTTTGTTACAAACGCTAACATAGTCCAAATATTCGCCAAATTTCTCATCCAAGTTCTTTCCTGTAAGCGTAAAATCGAATCCCACCTCGTTTTCATCAATATAGTAATTATTCAAGCTTATTGTATATTCAGTATTCCCTGACGTGACTGACTGTTTTAAACCGGTATCCGTAGGTTGACTGTAATAGTCATTGTTAATAGCCTCTATTCTTGAATTATTTTGCATTAAACTGTTTTGCATCGCCAAAAATAACTGCTTTGCTGTTTCCGCGAAAGCGTTAAAATTTAATGATATTACACAAATTACAAGGACTGCGGCAACCACACCCGGTCTTCGTAACAGCATACTCTTTCGGCTACTTGTTTTAGCCCTTTCTATGGAATTATCCACAACAGACGAGAGTTCTTTCGGAACCCGTACATTATCCAAACTGATTTTATTCATAAAAATCATCCTCCTTTATTAACTTTTTCAGTTCGGTTAAGGCTCTGCGGGTATAGGTTTTTACCGTATTTTCCGGTACACCCATTACTTTTGATGTTTGTTTAATGCTAAAATCCTGATAAAATCTAAGCAACAGTACCGTTTTATATTGGGGCTTCAAGCAAGACAACGCCTCATCAAGCAGAATAGTGTTTTCAGGCAAGTCTTGCGGCAAACCGACTGCCTCATCTTTATCCAATATTTTCTCAAGATGTGTAAGCCTTTTATTTCTTTTTAAATAATTAATGCACGTATTAATAAGTATCTTAGTAATCCATGTGCAAAAAAGGTTTTCATCTTTCAATGATTTTTTGTTTTTATATCCCTTATAAACAGTTTCCGACACCATTTCCAATGCGTCATGTTCATTTCGAACATAAATAAATGCCATTTTATAAAGAATTGTTTCGTAGCCTTTAAGCAGACTTATAAATGTTTCATCAGAAATGCTTGCTGATGAAAATAAAGACTCTTTCTTTCCTCTGCTTAATGCGATAACATCGACATCTTTACTCATTTGTTTTAACAACCCCCTATTGCCGCTTTGTAATTCTTTTTGCAAATTGGTTTACACCCATTAGACATTCCGGAGAGGATTTAGGTTTCAAAAATATTTTCTCGCTACCTTATTATACCGGCAAGTTTATACAAAAATAAGTGGGAGTTAGATTGCCCTTTTCGTTGGTAGTAATGCCATCTATTTGCTGTGCTTATAATGTGCATAACCTCTATCAACGAATAAATATAACATACAGGAGGTATAAATTGTGATAATAGAAACAGATAGGCTTATTTTGAGAGAATTAACAATTGGTGATTTTGAGGATTTACATGAGATTTTATCTGATCCTGAGACAATGCAGCATTATCATAAACCATTTGATATGGACAAAACCAAGAGTTGGATTGCATGGAATATTGAGAATTATGCTATATATAAATTTGGCTTATGGGCGGTTATTCTCAAAGCAGAAAGTCAATTCATCGGTGATTGCGGTATAACAATGCAAAATATCAATGGAAAGATGAAACCCGAAATCGGTTATCATATCAACAAAAGATATACCAATAAAGGTTATGCCACAGAAGCAGCACAAGCATGTATGAAATACGCTTTTGAAGTCTTTGGGTTTGATGAAATTTATTCTTATATGAAATACACCAATATTCCATCTCAAAAGGTTGCCCAAAAAAATGGCATGAGATTTGTTATGGAATATGACGACGTAAAAAACAAGATGACGAAGGTATACTCAATCACACAAGAAGAATATATAAACCAAACAAATTGAGTAAAAACATCTTCTAATCATTGTATTGCAATACTGCTACATAAAACGGGTGCATTATTGAAACAAACCAATACTTAATTGACCATTAACTACGACGAGGATAACCGGCTTGTGCCAAAGCATGGCTCAGTTGAATTTCTGATATAGGGTCGTTAAGGTGGATGTTATGTCATGAATTGAACTTCGCCAATTGGCATGATATATTATAATAAATTTGCACACCTAATATGAACCCGGAATGATTGAAAATAAATTAATCCATAGCAACCGAAAACGATATTTTTCAGGGATTTTTTGTTTTCACATTAGGCAGAGAAGTAGAAGTAAAGGAGGGTCTATATGAACGATATTATGGAATTTCCCGGCAGAGATGATTTTAGGAAGTGGCTCTATGATAACTGTTTGTTAAGCACCGGTATTTGGCTGCTATTCGGCAAGGCCGGCGGTCCCATAACGATTAAGGCAAATGAGGCGTTGGAAGAAGCACTTTGCTTTGGATGGATTGACGGACAAATGAAAAGCATTGATGACAAGACTTACATAAAATATTTTTCTTTACGCAGAAAAAACAGTAAGTGGTCAGAAAAAAACAAAGCCTTAGCAGAGCAGCTTGAGAAAAAGGGAATAATGACTGACTATGGTAGAAAGAAAATAGATGAAGCCAAGAAAAACGGTCAGTGGAATGCAACAAAGGCTCCGATAATTACAGATGAACAGATTGATTCTTTGTCTGTTTTATTAAAGGGGCATGAACCGGCTTATACAAATTTTATGGCCATGTCTTTTTCGATTAAAAAACATATACGCGGGCATTCTTGGATGCAAAAACAGAGCAAGGACGCACAAACCGTTTATCATGGATAATCAGACGTCTTAATGAAAACTTGAAGCCAATGTAGCATGTGTTTCTTACTGTTAAAGAAATATCAAAGCAATAATTTCTATCGGCACGGGATCGGGCGTTGACTTACAGCCGTATTGGGATTTCCTCGCCGACGGTTTCGCTGCTTAATTTTTTCTGAAGTTGAAATATTAAATATTCTATAATTTGCAGCTGAAAGGAAAAGTGAACCTTGTAAAAATAACGACAAGCGAGGAACTAAAAATGCAGGATTATAGAGTTACGGAAAAGCTACCTCTTCCTTTTATGTCCGGCAGCTTTACCCCGGGGCAGTCGGACGATTACATCGAAAACCTGACCGACAGCGAAACCAAAACCCTTGCACTTTGCGAACGGCACTATTACCGCGGCGATGGTGCGGCTTGTTATCGTCCGGCGGAAAGCCTTATGAAAAGTGAAAGCGGTCTTATTCGGATTTCAGCTATGCTGATGACCGGCTTTGGCGCGCTTTGTATGGGAGATTCCAAAAAAGCCGCCGGAATCATCCACGCCATGCGCTGTGCCTGTAAGGCAAAAAACCAAGCCGGGCATAGCTACACCGAGGAAGAAAAACAGCTTTTGGCGTTTGTCAATAACCTGTCGGTTATACTCATTCACCTTAAAGGTGTGGATACCCTGCCGCTTGAGTTTCACACCCTGCCGATGGGAATCCGGCTCATTGCGCTGTACTCAATGGCACATCAGCACTATCTAAACGGTGAATACGGAGAGGCGATTGGCATCGCTAAAGTGGCACTAACACTGAAAGACGGCTCCTATCCTGTGGGTGAAACCTACTTAAATCTTGTGCTTGCCATGAGCTATATTAACCGGAAAAATTCTGAGCGGGCTAATAAACATTTCCTTGATGCGTGGAAATTAGCTAAACCGGAAAGCTTCTATCAGCCATTCGCGGAGCATCACGGACTGCTGGGCGGAATGGTGGAGATTCATCTAAAGAAAGATGAGCCGGAAGCCTATGCCGTAATCACCAAGCAGGTATACCGTTTCGCGCAGGCGTGGCGCGATATTCACAATCCGCATAACAACGCAACAGTAACCGATATGCTGACCACTACCGAGTTCACTATTGCTATGTTGGCAAGCAAAGGTTGGAGCAATGAGCAGATAGCCGGGCATTTGAATGTTTCTGTCACTACAGTGAAAACCCATATGCGGCGAACGAACAAAAAGCTCAGCATTACAGGCAGAAAAGAACTTAGTGTGTATATGCTAAAGTAACAGCGTGAAAGACGGTTTATCACCGTCTTTTTTGCTTGTCGTTCGTTTTTTAGAAAAACGAACGATTTACAGAAGAGAAAAACAGTCTTATAATACTCCACAAATAGTTGCGATGTAAACACAGGAGGAGCGATAAATGAAGAAACGAATTTTGAGCATGATCCTTACTCTTTGCATAGTAACGACCATGCTGCTACCCGCCGGCAATACAGCATTCGCCGCTGACATACAGGCGGGCATAGGTACCCCATCAGTGAACAATTCGCAAGACCACACCACAAAAATTTACTATGGATCATATGGTGGCTCCCCTTTAGAGTGGTATGTCGTTGGCTATAACGGCGATCATGTCGCTTCGGAAATCGGCACAGTGACCCTGTTTGCACTGAACGCTATTGGTCCGCAATCAAAGTACCATACTTCAAACGCAGAATATGCCGGAAGCGACCTTCAAACCGCTGTAGACGCTTTAGCTTCCGATAATACAGGGATTTTTTCAGCAAAAGAAAAAGCAGCAATAAAACCACGTTCCCTTGATGATATAGGAGAATCTGCTGTGGACAATGCCGTTCTTTGGCCGCCCGGTTTAAATGAAGTAACCCTTGCACGATTAGATTATATATTATGTGCAATAAGTATTGATTGGTGGTTGCGTACGAATGCTAATATCAACCTTGCATGGTATTTTGATAGATCATACACTATAGTAAATGCTGACGATATAAAATCTTCCAAGGGTGTACGTCCCGCTTTTAGATTAAATCTGTCTTCTGTCCTTTTGTCATCTGCCGCAAACGGAACAAGCGCAAAACCAACAGCGGTAAGTTCAGCTCTCACATCGGTAAAAGCATCCTCCGGCACCTTGAAAGTAACGATTTTAGATGATTTTAATGAGACAACAAATCCTTCAGGACAAACAGTAACGATTAATTCGACATCACGTTCCGACAATACCATCACTATCAACTATTCCAATGCAAAAACCGGCATAGGTCAATATCTTTCTGCAATAGTAAAAGACAATAGCGATGATGTAAAGTTTTACGGGAAAATTGCAGATACAAGAATTACGCCAAACGGTACGGCAACCGTAACATTACCCTCCGGATTTACAACAAATATGAAACTTGAAGTATTCAGCGAGCAGGCAAACGGAGATAATTTAACAGACTATGCAAGCACACCCTATTTAATAGACACAACTGCACCAACGGTATCGTCTGCAAATCCAAGCACAAGTGCTGCGCTTTCAGGCAATATTGAGATTACATTCAGTGAAGCAATGGACACGTCCGTAGGAATTGTTTCACTCGATCCCATGGGTACGCTATCGTCCGGCAGTTGGAACACCCCAACCAATACTATTTACACAATTCCCTATTCCGGGCTGGCATACGATTCAAACTACAAAGTGATGATTTCGGGCTTTCGAGATGTGAACGGTAACCAATTGGCAGAGGATTTCAGAAATATAAAAACGGTTGTTCAGCCGGTTTCAGCAACACCCACAACAGCCAATGCAACCTTATCAAAAACAGCGGTAACCCAATCAAGCGTTCAATTTACCTTAACCAATACACCTGCTTATGCAAATGGATTGTCATGGAAGGTTTACAATGTTGCGACAAACGGAACTGCTTTAGCGGAAGTAACCGCTGCTTACGATACCGGGGAAAACAAACTTACACTATCCCATTTAACCGATATACCGTCAGGTACATATTATGTTTCCGTCACCGAAACAGACAAGGCAGAAAGCCTTCGGCTTGCGCTAACAGTAAATGATTATGTTCCGCCCATTGACGTCACCGATGTAACGCTTAGCCCAACCACTCTTTCCCTTTACAAAAACACCACGCCGAATACCGCAATCCTCACCCCAATCATTGCCCCAAGTAATGCGACCAATAAAGATGTTACATGGTCAAGCAACAACTCGGCAGTTGCAACGGTTTCAAACGGCGTTGTTACGGCGGTTGGTAATGGCACAGCGATAATAACGGTCACTACGGTTGACGGAAATAAATCAGCCACTTGCGCCGTGACGGTTTCTACTTACAGCGGCGGCGGTTATTCTTCTACAGGCGGAGGCTACAGCAACACCGTATACCGCTTCCTCTCCGGTGCAAACAGCAAATTTGTTAAGGGCAATGGCACCGGTCTAACGGTAGAGGTAGACGCAAGCTACAACAAATTCTACGGCGTTAGAATGGACGGTTCGACCGTTCCAAGCACAAACCTAACGGTGAAATCCGGTAGCACAATTGTCACACTAAAGCCGGAGTATTTGGAAACGCTGTCGCTCGGCAAGCATACGATGCGGATTCTGTTCAGCGATGGTTACGCCGAAACAAACCTTACTGTCCTCGACAAGCAGGACACACCGCCTAAGACGGAAAACCCGAATATAAGCGCAAATAACCCCTTTGTGGATGTGCGAGAATCGGACCGGTTCTTTTATGCCGTGATGATTGTCTATCACCAAGGTTTGTTCGCAGGAACGAGTGCAAACACCTTCAGTCCGCAGATGTCTATGACAAGAGGAATGTTCGCGACTGTACTGTCAAGATTGGATGGCGCGGACTTAACCCGCTACAACGTGTCACCGTTTGATGATGTAGCAATCACTGAATACTACGCAAGACCCATTGCATGGGCGGCGAATAATGGCATTGTAACCGGTATTGGTGATAACAGATTTGCCCCGGATAAAAGCATTACCCGCGAAGAAATGGCGATTATCCTTGCTAATTACATAAGGGATAAAAGCTTGAAACTGCCGCAAAACGGAAGTGTCACTCCATTCTCGGACAGTGATGAGTTCAGTCCTTGGGCTGCAAAAGCTATCGCCGATATGCGCCGACTCGGGCTGATAAACGGCAAGGGTAACAACTCCTACGACCCGCAAGGCAAGGCAACGAGAGCAGAAGTTGCGCAGATAATCCTTAATCTGCTCAATGTGATGGAAAAGTAACGAAGAAAAATATAAGGCATAAGGCTCATCCGTAGGAAATTCTCCGGTGAGCCTTATTATTTTAAAGAGTTTATTGAACACTTGACAATACTCGTCGGAGAAGGATTCACCGGCTCTTTAAGGTGATTTTATCTTTCGCTTTACGATGTGTTTTGGTTAATTAAAAATAAACAACCGATTACGCCCAAATTAAGTTGCTTTATTCATTGGATAAATTCGCTTCCAAATAATAGTTAAAATTCTGTGCCGTATTCATAACCCTATAAAAGTCTGAGCAACCTTTGCCCTTTATTCCGTTCCTTGAAGGTTGACCCGGTTGTGGCTACCTAGCATAACGCCATTCATGGTCATATAGCAACCGGTTTTGTATGACCGCTCGGAGATTTGGTCACTGTGTAAGTATTAGTACATACACTTTTCTTGCTTGCCGGTATCATAACCTTACTTAAAACACCGGCGGAAAGCTAATCCCTATTTCAAATATATTTCCCCGAGGATTTACAATCAATGAACCGCCGCGGCTTTCTAAAATCTTCCGGGCGGACTGTAGCCCAACACCCTCACGTCCGTCTGCCTTGCCTGATAAAAACTTATTTCCCAGCTTGTAGACTACGCCGTTAAAGCTGTTTTCAATCAGAACAAAAAACATCTGCCCGGTGTTTTTACTTCTTAAATAGATAAATCGTTTGCCATCGGTGACACGATTACAAGCCTCCACAGCGTTTTCCAGTAAATTCCCAAGCACCGTACACAGCTCCACATCAGTAAGGGGTAAACTATCGGGCAGACTAAAATCAAAGCGTATCTCGATGTCATTTTCTTTTGAGAGGGCGTAGTAATACCGTAAAAGTGCATCAACGGCAAGATTTTTGCAAAAGGAAATGTGGGGCATACCTGCGGTTAAATTTTGCGAAACTTGTGAGAGATACTCCCGCACCGCTCCTGCGTTTGCTTTTTCCGCAATTCCGTCTATTGTCACGATATGCTGACGAAAATCGTGTACAATTCGGCGGTTTTCTTCGGCTCGATCGGCAAGCTGCTTGGAATACGCCACCTGCATGGCAAGCTGTCGACCCACTTGCCTGTGCTCCTCGGCAAAGGCAAGGCTATACGAATACGACCACACCAAGTCACGCCAGAGAATATACCCGGCGGTAAACACCATGGCTATACTGCCCCATTCTGAAAACCAACCGCCGGTGACAGGCTCATACATAGGCATGAAACGATCACAGGCGATCGCCGCAGCAAAGAAAACGGCGGCGTATAGAAGCGGCGCACCGTAGCTGCTCTGAACCTTGACCGAACGCCAAGCCGTGACAATCAAATAAACGGCAACGGCTGATTTGTACAAAAATATCACAGTCGAGAAACCCTGCATAAGCCACAACGGCAAAATAGCCGCAAACAGTCCATAACAGAGAGCAGCAAGGCAAAAAACGCCTGCCGAAATTTCAGAAACTTTTGCGGTGAATGCCTCCACATCGCAGATACGGTTGCTGACAATCACGGTAAGCGTTATAACAAGGTACACGCTTGCTATTTCAAGTCCATACCAAGGAAACACGGGCAGGGCAAAGGCGGTATGAAAAATCGTATAACAGGTTGAACCCAGCATGGCGGCGCAAAGCAGTGCATAGATAAGGGTGTTTTTCTCTTTAAGACGTAGGCCCAAATACAGGGCAAGCAACGCAACAATCAGCGCCACCACAGCAAGAGCGACGTCGGCGGTCATGCGCCCGGTGGTGTAGCCGTTGACCGCTTCGGGTGTGCCAAAGGCAGGCGGGTAGACCATGCCGCTGTAAAAATGAGAATAATCGCTGACGGCAACGAGCAGTAACACATCTCCCGATGCATTAAAGGTGACGGTGCGATTTTGTGTTACCGGTTTGTAATTCTCTATCTCCGGATTTCCCATTTGCAATATCATTTTTCCGTTTAAATAAAGCCGGTAGGCAGAAAAAACCTCCGGCAGCTCAAGGGCATAAATCGCTGTTTCTTTAGGCAACCGCAGACGTAAGGCATAAGTTCCGCTACCGTGGGCACTCTTTGGGTTAGCCGGACTGTTAAAATGCACCTTTTGCCCAATGGAAAGATACTCCATATACCGAGCCGGATTACCTCTTTGAAAGTCCTCCGGCGAAAGCAGAACATCGGGATAAAACGCCCAGCCGTGCCATAAAAAGCGTAGTGGCGTTTCGGCTAAGTCCTGTTCAGATAACACAAAAAGCCCGTCTGCCGCCTGAATGCCGGGGCGGGTATATTTATTATCATACTGATAAAGAGTGAAGAACAGTGCGGCGGCGAGTGCAATTGTGATGATAAATCCGGCGGCTCTTTTGGTCTGCAAACTCATCGCACCCACCTGCGTTTTAGATAAAGCCAAACTGTTCCGCCTCCGGCAGTAAGCACGATGACGAATCCGGCGGTCGCCGCTGTACTGCTTATGCCTTTGGTGGTGCCTTGCGGTGATGACGGCTCAGTTGCTTCCTGTACTACTTTGGGTTCAGCGGCAAGTTGATTGCCGAACAGTGCCACTGTGGGAACTGTATCTTCTGATTCTGCAATGGTAAAGCTGCCGGTTGTATTTACCGTAAAAGAAGCAACACCCGTTTCTTTATTAAAGCTACCCTCACAGACAAGCTCACCCTGTTCGTTTTGCAAGGTTAAGGCGGATTTCTCATCTTTTGGCTGATAGGGAAGCATAATCAACGTATCCTGTAAGTACGAGAGCGGAACTCCGTTTTGCTCCATGAAAAAGGCAAAGGCATTGTCCGAAATTCGCTTGATTTCCACCGTAAAACTGTCGCTGTCCTGTATGTTTAACGCGTCAAGAGCAGTATCTGACAGTGTAACTGTCACGCCTTGTTTTGAAAACCGCACACCGCCGGTTTCATACATGATTTGCAGCCGAGCACCGGAAAGTACGTCCACCGTTTCTCCAAAGCTCTCTATAATTACATACTTATTTTCGCTTGGAGCTTGTGGCTTTACAGCGGTAGTCTGTGTTCCGGTGACTTCAAGGGTTTGTTGTGTTGCCCCGGACGATTCCTGTGTTGCCGTAGAAACGGTGGGCGTGGTTGGTTGGGGCGTAGGTTTAATCGGTTCCGGCGTAGGAGTAATCGTAGGAGATGTTCCGGGTTCCGGAGCAGGGGTAGTAGCAGGCGGTGTGCTTGGCATAGGTTCCTGCGTTGGAGTAGGTGTCGGGTTTTTTCTTTCCGTCGGCTTCCGGCTTCTCGAACCTGACTTAGAGCCGGTATACCGCTTAGTACCGGAATCGCTGCCCGGTCCGGGTTGTTCTCCGTCCGGAGGATTAAAGCCATCGCCGTCGCCGCCGTCACGGTCACCGCCGCTATAATTGTTGATAATCAGTGCTATGCTTTCGCTGTATGTAAAGTTTAGGATGCCGGTTTTACCTCCGTCATAGTCCACCTGCATACGATAGCTGCTGCCTACGGTAAATACTCTTGAAAAGATTGACAAAAAATCTTCTTGAACATGAATACCATCGGTGACTTGAATCCATTCGCCACCATCTTTGGAAAGCCACAACTTTACAGCCCCCAACTCTCCCGGAGGCGATACCCACGGAAAGATAAACTCGCCTCGACCGGCGCAGTAGCAGTTTATGTCGGGCTTACCGGGTGCTTGCACGGAAATGGGAACTACAGGCACGGGAAGTACGAGTCCCTCGGCAAAAACCGTATTTTCGGGTGGGTCAAAGGTTCCTTTAATCCAATAAACTCCAACCGTATCAATATCCAAATCATCAAAGTCCCACTGAATAAGGCTGTTATATAAGTTGTCCTCTGCATCATAGCAACTGACACGATATGCACATTTCTTTATTTTAGAAGCTACCAACCGGGGATTCTCTCCCTGCAAGGTAGCATAAGCATCGGTGTAAGGCAGCCAGTCCTCAAATCGAACTATAACAGCAGGCTCTGTAACCTCCTTAACGGTCACAGGTACAATTATTTTTTGCAACACACCCTCGGCAAACACACAGCCGCTTGCCGGCGGAATTTCGCCTATTATTTCATAGTCTCCCGATGTGCGGGTGTCTACGCCGTTATAATCCCAGCTTACACGTACTCGTGCAGACCTTGTTGTGCCGTCGGCATAGGTGATGGTTTGTGTAACAAAAATATATTGCACAGCAAATGTCAGCGCATCACTTATATCACCGTTTAGTGCCATCGTCTGCCGTGGCGGATTACTTAGGATTTCGCTATCAGCAATAGCAGTAATGGTGGGTGTTTCGCTGTCCCGGGTAAGAGCAGAAATATCACCACCCATGCTTTTCTGCGATTCAAGCTCCGTATATTCGGGCAATTCTCCCAATAAATCTTCTTGAGGATCCTTTAAAGTATCTTCTTTAAAATCCTCTGTCGTAGCTTCATTGCCGTCTAAACTTTCTATACTTTCTTCTGAGTTTTCTTCCTCTGTATATGTAACCGCTTCCTCTGTGAAGCTTTCCGCAAAAATCCGCATCGCAGTTCCAAAGTACAAAAGTGCCGAAAGAAATATAACAAAAAATCGTTTCAACATAGCTTCCTCCTTTTTCGGATGCTCTCAAATTGAAACCAACCATACTCATCCATGATGGCTTTTTTCGCACGTTTAAAGGTAAATGCCGGTTATTATAAATTGGGTTAGTTAGATATTTTCTAAGTGAGTAATGATTTTTTCGCTTCATTTTCCTTAACATAATTATCCACAATATATTATACAGATATATTGTATAAAAAACAACTCTCGGGTTGCGGCTTTATGCATAAAGACCTGTGCTTTAATAAAAATGTTTGATTTGCTTTTATAAAGATGTAAAAATCCCGGACTTTTTTAAAAGTTCGGGATTTTTTGATAAAAGGAGGAATGAGCCATGAGAATTGAATTATGTACCAACCGGACAAAGGAAGACCCTTTACTAAATCCTATGCCTACGTTCAAGACACATTCGTTAAAAAAACGTAAGAACCTGTTTAGTTTCTCTCATTTTATGATTATTCCATAAAGTGATATAATGGAGATTGTAAACAGGTTCTTACCTATAAATTACTTAAATATTATTATAAAGAAATCTTATTATGAAAGTAAACTTTTTATTAACTTTGTAAATACAGTGGCTACCTCTCCGCGTGTAGCTGTTTTTTTGGGGTTAAAGTTATTGTCTGTTGAACCGACTATAATCCCTGCATTTTGTACGGCTTTTACTGCCTCTGCAGCCCACGGACTTATGGTTGCTTCGTCTGTAAAGCGATTTGAATTGCCGGTTGAATTTGTCTCATTCCCTTTTAGCTTCATGTATTTGTAAACTATGGAAGCCATTTGCTCACGGGTAATCGGTGCGTTGGGGTCAAATTTATTGTCGCCCACTCCGCCAAAAAGACCTTGATCAGCCGCCCATTCAACAGCACCTGTATACCACAGGTTAGGCGAAACATCTGAAAATCGTGAATGATTGTACTTTGACACGTCAACCGAATCCAATCTCGAAAGAACAGTTGCAAACATTGCACGCGTCATAGTTCCGTCCGGATTGAATTTACCGTCAGATCCTTGGAATAATTCACGAGCGGTTACAAAGTCTACATAAGCCCCGGACCAATGATTTTGCATATCCTCAAATGTCTTACTGTTATCGATAATTTCGTATTCCTCTGAAGAACCTACGTTTAGAGTAATACTGCCGTTTTCATAATAACTTAAGGGCAGTATAGACTTATTACTCTTATCTGCAATAACAACAGTATTTGGGTTTTGGTTTGAACTTTTAGCGTATGCTATTCTCAGTTTAAAAGGCCTTTCTCCCTTGCTATAAGAAAGAGGTTTTCCGTCTACGGAAACATTAACGGTTATAGGATTGCCGGTAACTTTAACGGTTAGGTCGCTGTTGCCGTATTTGGCGTTAATATCTTTTATGGCACCGGAAGGCATGGTAAGCTTAGCACCTGATAAACTGATGTTTACGCCTACATTACTCAAATCCTTTAAAGGCAACGTTACCGATAAATTGTCTTTATTACTGACGGATACATTTAACTCAGAAGAATCGGAAGCTAAAGCTTTAGCCAAATCGTTGGTACTCAGAATTAGCGTTGCTTCATTGTCAACCTCTTTAATATTAAAAATTTGCCCGTTAACTGAGGCATTTTTTGATGCAGTATCATCGGTTGCATTATAACCTTTGTTATCGCTACCACTTTTCGTTGATACCGCCCACATAGCATATACGGTCATATTTTGGGTAACAGGCGTGTTTTCGTTAAACCCTCTGCCTGTACCGTCTTCTTTTGTGTTCCAGCCTTTAAAAACATAGCCGTTTTTTGTAGGTTTAGCAGGCAAAGTACCTACTGTAGTTGCAGGTGGTGTTACACGTACCGTTACATCACGTTGAACTCCGCCGTTACTTTTAAATGTTACGGTATATATATTTGAAACCGTAACTGTTGCCGTAATTTCTTGAAGTTCAGGCAAAAGCTCATTTTCATAAGTCATTTTAAGGTATGGAGTTCCGTCAGCCAACCAATAAACACGTTTTATTCTTGCGTGCCTATTTGGGTCGTAGAGAGGGTTGCCGTTTATTGCTGCACCGGCTACTCTTGCATGGTAAACGAAAATGTCGTTGCCGTTTTCGTCTACTGTGAAGCTGTTGTGTCCGGGTCCGCTTTCTCCTGTAACGTCAGATGATGACAATACAGGATAGCCTGTTTTCTCCCAGGAATTAACGTCCATTAAATCAGCATCGGCAGATGCAGTAAGCAAACCTATGCAGTATTCCTCTCCGGTACCCGAAGCCGAAAAAGCTACAAATATCTTTCCGTCACGCTTTAGCACGGTAGCTCCTTCGTTAACATTATGAGCTATCAATTCCCAACCGAATTCGGGTTTTGTAAGCAATATAGGCTCATTGATAAGCTTCCACGGCTCTTGGGGGTTGATTTCCGCCATAAACAGGCTGGAATCACCTACAATTTGAGCCCAAATAACATAATGTTTACCGTTGTTCTCAAAGTAGGTCATGTCAAGAGAAAACCTGCCTATATCTGTCCCCGAAGCCGTTTTGAATATTCCTTTTTCAACCCAATTTTGGGGCTTGTAAGGATCGCCGTCGCCCTCGCATTTTAGAACACAGGCACGAATATCCCAAATATCAGTACTTGAACCTGCTGCAAAGAAAATATACCAACTTCCGCCTATATAGTGCATTTCAGGCGCCCAAATGTGTTTAGACATAATGCCGCTTGGATGAGCGTTCCAAATAGTTACTTCTTGGGCATCCTTTAAGCCTTCTATAGTTGCGGAACGTCTTAAAATAATTTTGTCATAGCCGTTATTTACACTTTCAAATGCCGGGTATGAGGCTGTAAAGTAATAGTAGCCATCATCACTCCTGACTATATACGGGTCTGCGCGTTGCATAATGAACGGATTACTGTACTTTTTCTGTTGAATTTGACCACGAACCCTATAAGTTCCGACAGCATTGAAATTAACTGCATTTACATCATCTTGGTTCCAAACTACAGGCATTTTCAGTGAAGAATTATCGGAGTAGAGCAATTCTGTTTCCTGCGGTAGAACCACCGCATTACCGATAATTGTGGAAACCGATACAGGTTTAACCGATATATTTTGAACTTTTTTAAGTCGGACTACCAGCTTTTCATATTCGGCTTTTGTTAAACCTATAATATTTCCGCCGCTTGCCTCGGTAATATTTGTTACCGTGGGAGCTTCAACAGTATAGTCGTACAATTCAGGAAAGCTTAAGGTTTCAAAGTCTTCCGTTGTGTTGCTGTATTGCAAACCGTTCCCTCCTGTCCACAGTATTCTGTATAAACCTATGGCTGAATCATATTTAACCATGGGGTTTGCAACTTTAATACCCAATTCGTTAAGGGAAACATTTGTCTCGCTCTTAACTGTCAATAAATCGTCGGTTTCAACTATATGCACAACGTTTGTTTGTTCGTTGTCGCAAGCTGTAATTATAAATCCGCCGTCCTCTTTTCTGAATAGATACGGGGTTTTAAAAGCCTTGGAAAGTAATTTTGAATATATAACTCCTTGCCCCGAATTAAGCCGTTCAAAATCGGCGTTACCTGTTCTTGTGGCGTAATGTATGCTGCTTTTAATATTTGCCGGAGAACCGGCTTCATTGTAAGCAAATACCTCACCGTAGAACGCTTCCAAAACAGTTAACGAAAACTGCTTTGTGGTAGTCTTTCCCGGATAGCTTATTCGAGCGGTTAGCGTGACATTGCTGTTTCCGCTTCCTGCCAATGGTCTTGTTACATGACCTGTGTTTGAAATAACAGCGGTATTACTGCTGCTCCACTGTACGGTTGCACCGGCTACCGGTGATGAAGGCAGCGTAATGTTTTTGGTAATAACCTTTGTAAGTCCCAAATTCAAGTTATGTTTTATAATGTTCAAGATTTTGTCGGGGTCGTTTTCCAATACAGTAAAATTAAATGTCTTTTGTCTAGTCTGACCTTTCAATGATATGGTAGCGGTAAGAGATACCTGCTTATCACCTTGACCCTTTGCAGGAAGATTTACTCGCCCATCCGGTGTAATATACAGGTTGTTTGAGGAAGCCCAGGAGATAGTTGAGTTGTATGCTCCACCGGTAGGCAGTTGCAAATCACTTATAACAAATTCGTTGTCGCCTAGGCTTAGGTTGTCATGTACTTGCTTTAGTTTTGCTCTTACAGCTTCTTCATTATAAACCTGCCATACCTGTTCATCGCTAAGTGCTCCGTCGTAAAAGCGTAAATCTTTAACACTGCCTTTGTAAAGATCATCGGGATATGAGGAACGCCCGATGTAAACCACCAAATTGTTTCCAAATTGGCTAATTGTTCTGCTTAAAGGCACTGTGTCAACCTTAACGCCGTTATAGTATCCTGTAAGAGTGGTTGGTGTAATAACCGTTGTAAAAAGTGCCCAGTTACTGTCTGTAATTGGCCCGGCCGCTATTCCGGCTTCTGTACTCCAAGGTGCTGATGGGTTTAGCCCGTTAGTCATAACGGATTTCATTCTACCTTGGGGGCTTTTTGCGTTTAGTTGCCAGTACTGTGAAGGGAAATTCTCTGTTGTTCCAAAATATACAGCACCGTAATTGCCGCCGGGGTTTTCATTTTTCAGCCAAACAGAAACAGTGATGTAGTTTTTACCGTCAACCATTCCCGTAGGAAGCTCAACATAGGCGTTAGAGGTATTTTTCGTTCCACCCGGAAGGTATATTACGCCGTTTTCTAAAATTCCGCCGTTTCCTCTAATCAACCCGTTTTTACCATTGCCCGATTCATCAACAACGGTGGTGCCTGTAGAAGTATCGTTCCATAGATAGTGGGCTATCAGCGGTTTGTCTATAGCTACTCCGCCCGTCGGCATAAATAAGGCTTTTACACTTATGGCACCGCTAACGTTATTGACAGTAAAGGTATTATTAACTACCCTAACCTCAAAACCGTTAATATAAACTGTATCAAGTTCAAAACCGGTGTTTGGTGTAAATGTAAGCGTTACGCTGTCTCCCTTAGTTAAAAGCTTCTTGTTTGTATTAATGCTGCCGTTAAGAGCTTGCTCAATCGTAACCGGGTAAAACACATCAGCAGCAATTTGTGCGGGTGGCATAGCATAGTTATAAATTTTTAGGTCATAGAAACTGCCCTTAAAGTAACCGTCCAGCGAATAAAAAGATTTTCCTAAATACGCTTTAAGATTTTCTCCTAAATCCGTTACGGCAGTATCAATACTTAAATTTTCACCGATTAATTCTCCGTCACGATAAACCTTCATGGTTCCTTTTGTAATAACAACTTTAATGTTAGCCCAAGTACCTCTTAAATTTCCCGTGTCGGAAGAAGTTGTTGTAATGCCTCTTTCAGCATTCCACATATTTTTTGTAATAATTGATTTAATGGACGAATCCATTAGTTTCATAAAATAATGCTTCATATCACTTAGTCCGAAAGTAAATGTGAAGTAATTACCCGCGTCTGTTTCTACTTTAGCATTCATGGATATGGTAAGCTCGTTTCGCTTATCAAGCAACCCCGTGGGAAGTTGCATATACGTTCCTTGAGTACCGTTTAGATTAAGCACCCTGGTTCCCATTGTATCATCGTTTATGTAAGCAGAGGAACCGTAAAGAGTAGCGTTGTTATTTCTACCGCTGCTGTCTATAACTGTTGTGCCGTCGGTTTGTTCATAAAACTTATACCATGCAATAGGCTGTGAGCCTGTGGGATCGGGCGTAACAGGTTGGAGAGGATTAGCGGTTAAATCCCATTTTCTTTGCAGTGCATTATATTCGGTTAGAGTAATGGGAATAACAGAACCGTGCCTTGGTGATAAAGGCATAGAGTATGTACTTTGGTCAGGTTCTACAAACACACCGCTTGCAATATCGGTAGTAATTAAAGGATAGTATCCTTTTCCGCCAAAGTTATCCAACAAAAGGCAATATTTATCAGGGTCATCATTAAACCTAAAAATAGCCGGACCTTCAACACCACGTTGTGCTTCAACAAACGGTGCGCTGACATCTGTAAAGTTGCCCAAAATATTGCTGTTCTTTTGCATTAAAATACCTGATGTATTTTCATTTTTTGTAAAACGGTAGACAGTATCCCCTGCTTTAATCATAGTAGAGTCAATTACGTCATTGGTTGCTTCATAGTAAAGCTCGGGTTCGGTAAACGTATAGAAATCTCTTGTTTTGGCTGAATACATACGCTGTTTCCCGAAATTATCTTCGCCGATTCTTGATGCCCAAAAAACAACGTATTCACCGGTCTTTTCGTCATAGATAAATTCAGGTGCCCATGTACAACCGGCATCATCTCGGGCTATTTTAACCATACGAGGAGCAGTCCAATTTACCAAATCTTCGGATTCCCAAATAATTATAGATTGGCTTCCGCTAACTTGACAGTCTGCCCATGGGTTTCCGCCCCGGTTGTTAATCTTCAAGTCCGTTGCAATCATGTAAAATTTATCCCCTTCGTGGGAACGAGCGATAAAGGGGTCTCTTATTCCCTGTTCTCCTAAGTTAGAGGTAAGTACAGGGTCGTTATTGTTCAAATCCTTCCAAAACATACCGTCTTGGCTTGTTGCGAAGTAAACCTGCTCGCCCATGGATAAATATTCTCCTTTGAAAAGGGCGAATAGGTAAGCTTCCGTTTGAACAGGTGCCGGAGCTTTTTTGACAGTTAAGTTAAATATTTTGGTATCTATTTCGGTACCTGATGCAATTGTAGCCGTAAGCTTAACGCTTACATCAGAAGCGCCTCTTGTCACGATACCACCCGGCATATCGTCGTAGTCGGCGTTTAGAATAGGCTCTGTTCGTATAACGGAAGTGTTATTGGAAACCCAAGTTATGTTTGAGCCGTTTTCTCCTTTTAGCGGTAACGTAATATTGCCCATAATGTTACTTGCGTTGGGAATATTAAGCGCTTCCTTGTCAAGAGCAACCTTGTCGGCATCGCTAAGTACTTCTCTAAGTGTACCTCTAAGAGCATTATTGTTGCTCACTTTAACTTTATAATCGTGGGAATAATCTGTGCCGTTAATGGCAAAGGAGGCTGTCAGCACTATTTCCTCGCCTGTGCCGGCTGTTGCATTTATATCACCTGTAGACGAGTTAATAACCGCCTGGTTGCTGCTTTCCCAAGCTATGGCAGTATTGCTGTAAATACTCGTAAGAGTAAGCTTTGAAGTTAAGTTTTGGGCATCAACGTTATTGCCAAGCATACTCTTTGCCAAATCTGCAAAGATAGAATCGGCTATAGCTTGGTTATTGGTGATTGCTAAATTATTTACTTCTGATTGCGTTAATGCATAATTAAAGATTTTAACGTCTGAAATCTTTCCTTCAAACAGAGGATCTCCCGGATAAAGGGATTTACCTAAGTAGAATTTGGTTTGTGCCGATTCAGATATAATATCACTTAGGTTAAAGGTTAAGTCGGTTTTTTCAGCCTTTTTCTCGCCGTTTATATAAACGGTAATTGTATTTGAATTACTGTCCGCTACAACTGTACACAAAAAGTAATTTCTTAGTGCGTTAAATTGCGAAGAATTCACGGTAGCACTTTGTTCAACCTGCAAACCGTAGCTGTCGGAATATGCTAATCCCGACCTTACGCTGTTTGCGTCATCAGTGTCTGTGTAAGGTGTCATGTAGAAGTATTTTGTACTATCCTGCCCAAATCCGAAAGCCCGGCCGTTTACAACACCATCATTATAAAGCAGGGTTGAAATTGTCATGGCGTTGTTTGAAACATCAAGCCTCGGAAGCTCAACATGGTTAGTACCGTCAAAATTCAAGGTGGTTTTGTTGCCGGTTGAATTAAAATAGTAATCAGGGTCGGTATTTGCCGGCATATATACAGTGCCATCTAACCCGTTTCCGCTTATGTCACGCAGGGTTGAACCGCTGTGAGACATATCATAGTGAGCAATCATGCTGTTAGCAGACATGCTTATAAAAGTGTTGGTTTCGGTTGCATTACTAAAATCATTTTCAGTGCTGTCATCTGTAACTGTTTCCGCAGCTTCTTCTGTTGTTTCTGCATTTAAGTCTTCGTCTGTAGCTACAGTTAAATTTTGTTGTTCCTCTTGCTCTGTACTTTCTGCATATACGCTACTGACAGGGAAGATAATACCGATCAAAAGCGTAAATGCAAGTACCAGCGATAATATTTTACGAGGATTAGTCATACTGTTCACCCCTTAGTCGTACAACGCCTTCAATTAACCTTTAACCGTTTACTGCCCATAATAAGCATTTGTTCCATGCTTCCTTAAATAATGCTTATTTAAAAGTGACTGCTGAATAGATACAGCATTATCTATGCCACCGGCTAAGGTTGCCATATTAACAGCCATTTTTGCTATTTCCTCCAACACTACACTTTCATAAACCGCATCGGCAGGAGTCTTGCCCAAAACAAATGGTGCGTGGGAATGCACCAAAACAGCACACACCTCCAACGGATCTCTGTCTCCTATAGTTTCAATTATGACTTTACCCGTCTCTTTTTCATATTCGCCGGCGATTTCATAGTCCGACATTTTGCGTGTACAGGGTATTTCGCCGTAAAAGTAGTCTGCGTGGGTTGTTCCGAAGGGCTTTATGCCAAGACCCAACTGTGCAAAGGACGTTGCATAGGTTGAGTGTGTATGTACAATACCGCCCAATTGAGGATACATTTTGTATAATTCTAAATGCGTAGGTGTATCGGACGATGGCTTATAATTACCCTCGACCACGTTACCCCGCAAATCAACTACCACCATGTCCTCTGCCTTCATCCCGTCGTATTCAATACCGCTGGGTTTTATTACCACAAGGTCGCTTTCCCTATCAAACCCCGAAACGTTGCCCCATGTATATATTACAAGACCTTTGCGTACAAGCTCCAGGTTTGCCTCCAATACTTCCTGTTTGAGTTTTTCAAGCATATTATCTACCTCAACTTATAATATATATCATTGTACATAAGCTCTTTTTTAAGTTCATTTATAGAGGTATGGCTGCCTATATGTATAAATTCGATACCCCAAAATTCAGCCAATGTACGCATATGCTCGGCTGTAACAGCATAGCTCATAGTTGTATGGTGAGCACCGCCGCATAATATCCACGCTTCCGCTGCGATTTCAAGGTTTGGCAGCGGTCTCCACATAACGCTTGCCACAGGCAGATTAGGCATGTTTTGTATAGGCTCTGCAGCCTCAACATCAGTTACAATAAGCCTCATACGACCGCCCATGTCAACCAAGCTTACGCATACGGCTTTACCCTTTGAACCGTTGAATTTTAAACGAGCCGGCGGTTCTTTGCCGCCTATTCCAAGGGGTTGAACCTCTATGCGGGGTTTATCGGAGGCTATAGTGGGGCAAACCTCCAACATATGTGCCCCTAAAATCATTTCGTTGCCCACAGACAAATGATAGGTGTAATCCTCCATAAAGGAAGTACCTCCGGAAAGTCCTTGGCTCATCTTCTTGATAACAGACGTAAGTGCCGATGTTTTCCAGTCGCCCTCGCCGCCGTAGCCGTAGCCGTCTGCCATAAGCATCTGGGTAGCCAAACCGGGCAGTTGCTTCATTCCGTGCAAGTCCTCAAAGGTGTTTGTAAAGGCATTGCAACCCTTAGTTTCAAGGAATTTTTTCATAGCTACATAATACTTAATTTGCTCTTTAACCGCTTTAACATTATCCGTAGCTAAAGTGTATTTATCTATGCATTTGCAATATACTTCTTCCAATTCTTGGGGTGTTACGGCATTTATATATTCAACCAAATCGCCTACAGGATAATAATTAACAGACCAACCCAGCTTTATTTGTGCTTCTACTTTGTCACCTTCGGTTACGGCAACTTCTCTCATATTGTCGCCGAAACGTGCTACTTTTAGTGTTTTTGAGAAGTTATAGCCAACTGCAACTCGCATAAAATCAGCTATTTTTTCCCGGACGTCATCGTTTTCCCAATAACCCACAACAATTTTTCTCGGCAGACGTAACCTTGCACCTATAAATCCGTGTTCCCTGTCGCCGTGTGCCGCTTGGTTTAGGTTCATAAAGTCCATGTCAATTGTGTCAAAGGGTATTTCCCTGTTAAATTGTGTATGTAAGTGGCAATAGGGCTTTTTAAGGCTTGTAAGCCCTGCAATCCACATCTTTGACGGACTGAATGTATGCATCCATGTAATTATGCCTGCACAGTTTTTGTCAAAGTTTGCTTCCTCTATAGTATCTGTTATGGCTTGGGGAGTTGTAACCGTTTCTTTCCAAACAATAGGAAATGGCAGTTTTTTTGAAAGTACTTCAACCATGTGCCTGCTGTTTACCGCTACCTGTTTAAGTGTTTCCTCACCGTAAAGGTGCTGTGAGCCTGTTATAAACCAAAATTCCATATCTATACCTCCGGATGTTATTGTGAGTTTGATATAAATTGCAAAGAATATGATTCTCTTTAACTTGACTTAACTAATTTCTATCAACAATTGATTCAATGGCTGTACGTTCTATATTAAGCCCTGTCTTGTATCTTTCAATAAATTCGGTAAATCCTTTTCTTTCCTCATTATCGGGCTGTACTACGCTAACCTCTGCATTTGCAAATACGTATTCCTCAAGGTATTTTTCCAAACATTTACCGTTACCGTTTTTCATATACGCCGCAAGTACAGCCATGCCCCATGAGCCGCCCTCTGCCGCTGTTTCCATAACCGCAACGGGAACGCCTATAGCCGCCGCCATTATCCGCTGACCCACACCCTTAGTTTTAAAGTAACCGCCGTGTGCCAAAAGCTGTTTAAGCTGAACATTTTCGCTTTGTATCAATAAATCCATTCCGATTTTAAGGGTAGCTATTGCCGAATAAATATGTACTCGAGAAAAGTTGGCAAAGTTAAACTCTGACTTTGCAGTACGCACAAAAAGCGGTCTGCCCTCAGTGAAGCCCGTTAAATGCTCACCGGAAAGATAGTTGCAAGCGAATAAGCCGCCGCAGTCACAGTCTCCGGTAAGTGCTTCTTCAAACATTGCGGTAAGTACCTGCCCTCTATTGAGAGGAAAACCTATTTTATCGGAAAACCGGCAAAAGATGTCTGCCCAGTCGTTAATGTCCGACGTACAGTTGTTACAGTGAACCATAGCAACGGCACTGCCAGCCGGTGTTGTAACCATATCTATTTCGGGGTAGCACTTTGAAAGCGGCTTTTCCAGCACGACCATTGCAAAAATCGATGTACCGGCAGAAACGTTTCCTGTGCGTTCAGTTATGCTGTTTGTTGCTACCATGCCCGTTCCGGCGTCACCTTCCGGCGGGCAAAGCGGTATACCGGCTTTTAATTTGCCTGTAGGATCCATAAGCTTTGCTCCCGGTTCTGTAAGGGTTCCTCCGTTTTCACCGGCACAAAGAACCTTTGGCATAATATCGTCTAAAGTGTAGGGTAAATCTGCCTCCTTTAGCTTTTCGTCAAATAAAGCTGTCATATTTTCGTTATAGTTGCAAGTACTGCTGTCTATAGGAAACATACCCGATGCTTCTCCAACGCCGAGTACATGCCTTCCTGTCAGCATATAATGTACATAACCGGCAAGAGTAGTAATTTGCCTTATTTGCGGAACGTGTTCCTCCTTGTTGAGCATAGCCTGTCGTAAATGTGCTATACTCCAACGTTGCGGAATATTAAAGCCGAACAGTTCCGTTAATTCTTCTGCGGCTTTTTCGGTTATAGTGTTACGCCATGTTCGGAAAGGCACAAGTTGATTGACCTCCTTATCGAACACCAGATAGCCGTGCATCATTCCGGAAAAACCTATACTGCCTATTGTTGTAAGCTCAACGCCGTAATTCTTACGCACCTCATCAGCCAAAGATTTATAGCACTCTTGTATCCCCGACCATACACTGTCAAGGCTGTACGTCCATACGCCGTTTTCAAAGCGATTTTCCCATTCATGGCTGCCGCTTGCCAGCGTAGAGTGGTCTAAGCCTATTAATACAGCTTTAATACGTGTTGAACCCAGTTCCAAACCAAGCGCGGTTTGCCCCAGGTTTATGGCTTGCTTTACTGCTTCGCTCATTTTTTTCAACTCCTTGCATAAGTCATGTGAGTTTGACTGAAATTGAGGAAAATCACCTATTAACCTAACGTTAGCAATAGTAATTACAGATTACTCTTTCTTAGTACCGGCAAGAGAAAACTCATCAATATTTGGCTTGCCTGTATTCGTTTTATTAATATTTGTTTTGCTAATTTTCTTTTTAATATTAGTTGTCTTTTTAAAGATGCTTTGGATTACAATGAAAAAGCACAGCAACGCCGCTATCAGAATTTTTGTCCACCAAGAGGAAAGTGTACCGTTAAAGGTTATAAACGTTTCTATAGTGCCTTTTATTAATACACCGAACAAGCTTCCTATTACGTTACCCACGCCGCCCGTAAGCAAAGTACCGCCGATTACGGCTGAAGCAATGGCTTCCATTTCAAACCCTCTTGCTTGCTCAACAAAGCCTCCGCTGGAATTAAGGCAGAAAACGAAACCGGCGAGAGAAGCAATAAAACCGTTTATTACATACACCCAAAGTTTAATCTTGCGTACATTAAGCCCCATAAGCAAAGCAGACTGCTCGTTACCGCCCACGGCATAAACCGACCTACCGAATTTACTGTATTTAAGCACGTAAAACAGTATAAACATTACAAGCAAAGCAATAATTACGCTTGGGTAAATATACGGATAAATAAGCTCTCCCTTCCGGTTTACAGTTGCGCCGAAGGGCAAGTATAACCTCATGTTGGCAAGTGACAAAAAGGATTTATTGGATATACTTATAATCTCTGAACTGATAACAGCCGTAAGACCCCTGGCAAAGAACATACCCGCCAGCGTTACAATAAACGGCTGAATTTTTAGATATGCCACCAAAAAACCTTGCACAAAACCAAATACTATGCCGAAAATAAGCACTATTGCTGTAGCCGTACCAACATCAATACCTTGCTTTTCCATCATCCAGGCAAGCATCATGCAGGTAACACCTACTACAGAGCCTACAGATATATCAATACCGCCTGTAATTAAAACCATTGTCATACCCATAGCCGCTGTTATTAAACCGGCGTTGCTTATGAATAAGTTAAGAAACACTTGTAAATTTCCGAAGTTTTTATCTGCAAATACAATTGTGCCTGTTCCGTACATAATCACAAAAAGAGCAATAGTTATAATAAGCAAAAAACTTGTTTTGTTAGAAAGCTTTATTATGGATTTCATGCAGCCACCTGCTTTCTGCTTGAAAACTTGCTTCTTATTTGGCTAAAATACTTCCTAAGTTCGGGTGATTGCAAAGAAACAATGATAATTACCACTATTGCTTTATAAATGGGCAGCTGGTCGGCTGTAACCTTCATAGCGTAAAGAGAAGTGGTGAGTGCTTGAATTGTAATTGCTCCTATTACGCTGCCGGCAAGCGTAAATTTTCCTCCGCCAAGGCTGTTTGAGCCAAGGGCTACCGCAAGAATGGCATCAAGTTCTAGGTTTAAACCTGCGTTGTTGGCATCAATGGAGTATACCCGTGATGTAATAATAAGACCGGCAATACCTGCACAAATTCCGCAAAAGGTATATGTCAAAAATATAATCAAATTGGAATTTAGCCCCACAATGCGACTTGTTTTCTTGTTTATACCCACAGACTGTATATACAGCCCCAAAGCAGTCTTTTTCAAAATAATCTGAGTTACGATAACAACGATTGCCGCCACAAAAACCGGCGTAGGCAAAGGGATACCGGGGATAAACGCACCAAGGGTTTTATAGCTTTCCTCACGCACGTACAGTATTTGCCCCTGGGTAATAAGCTGGGCAACACCTCTGCCGGCAGTAAACAAAATAAGCGTGGCAACCATTGGCTGTATTTTCAATTTAGCAACCAAAAAGCCGTTCCATGCTCCGCAAATCGCACCGGACAGTATTCCCAGTAATAAACCGAAAACATAAGGTATTTGATATGTACTGCTCGAGCCAAGGGCAAATATACAAACGGCACCGGAAACAGCACTTACAGCTCCTACCGAAATATCCGCACCTGCAGAAGCGGCAACAACCAAAGTCATACCGACCGCCAAAATTACAAGTTCACCGGAGCGGTTAATAATATCAACCATATAGCCGTAAAGTACGCCGTTTTTAATGGTTATATTAAAAAAGTCCGGCGTTTTTATTACGTTAAAAAGTAATACAAGAGCAAGGCATACCAAGGGAAAAAACAACTTGTAACCCATAATTTTTTTTACAGTGTTCTTATACATTTATTAACTCCCCATTCTGCTCGTCAAGTTCTCTTTTCATACCGGCTATAGCCTGCATTATATGTTCCTGTGAAAGCCGGTCGCCGGAAAGTTCGCCTACCTTTTCATGATCCCTCATAACGCCTATGCGGCTTACCGTACGCAACATTTCTTCTATCTCGGATGAAATAAAAACAACAGACATACCTTCTCCGGCAAGACGTAAAATAAGCTTTTGTATTTCAGTTTTCGTACCTACATCTATACCCCGTGTAGGCTCATCCAGAATTAAAAAGTCCGGATTTGTAAGAAGCCAACGGCCCAATATTACCTTTTGTTGATTGCCGCCGCTAAGCTGTTTAATGGGAGTTTCTATAGAAGCTGTTTTAATTTGCAGCATTTCTATATATTTTTGTGTAAGTTCTTCCTGCTCTTTATAACTTATAAGGTTCAAAACACCTCTTTTAGCCTGTAAAGCAAGCATCATATTTTCCCTTACGGAAAGGTCGGCTACTATACCTTCATCCTTACGATTTTCGGGCAAATAGGCAAGCCCCAGCTTTATAGCATCAATAGGTGCGTTAAAATTTACTTTTTGACCTTTTACATACAGTTCGCCGCCGTCCGGCTTTTCCGCACCGAATATTGTACGAACAAGTTCAGAACGCCCCGAGCCTAAAAGTCCTGTAAGCCCAACGACCTCGCCTTTGTGAATATCAAAATCAAAAGGCTTTATTGTGCCGCCTTTATATAAATTTCGTGCATCTATTAAAACGTCTCTTTGTTCGTCACCTGCATTTTGGTAATCCGTGTTTTTAATAGCCGCCAAGTCGTCAAATTCTTTACCCATCATTTTTGCAACCAGCTGTACTCTTGGTAGGTTTTCAACTGAATATTCGCCTACCAGTTTACCGTTACGCAAAACCGTAATTTTGTCGCAAACCTTATAAACCTGCTCCAAAAAGTGGGTGATAAATATAATGCCTTTGCCTTGTGCTTTTAGCTTATTCATTACTGCAAACAGCTTTTCTACCTCGTTTTCGTCAAGGCTGGATGTGGGTTCATCTAAAATTAATGTATCACAGGAAACATCAACCGCTCTTGCAATGGCAACCATTTGCTGTATAGCAACCGAATAGTTTTCCAGCGGCATTGTTACATCTATGTCTATATTCAAGTCCATAAGAACTTTGGCAGCTTGAATATTCATTGTTTTCCAATCAATACGCCCCATCTTCATCGGCTCTCGCCCAATAAAAATATTTTCCGCCACAGAAAGGTTGGGACAAAGGTTAACCTCTTGATAAACAGTGCTTATGCCGTTAGCTTGAGCCTCCTGAGGAAAGTGATTTATAATGGGGTTTGGTGAGCGGGATATCCTAATCTCACCTTTTTCCAGCTCCTCAACCCCCGTAAGCACTTTAATTAAGGTTGACTTTCCGGCTCCGTTTTCACCCATAAGTGCATGTATTTCTCCGGCGCAAAGGGTAAAGTCCACATTATCCAAAGCTTTAACACCGGGAAAGTTTTTACAGATTCCGCGCATCTTTAAAATTTCTTTTGCCATACCTTTCCCACCTTTATATTTACGTTAATTAATAAACATACAAAAAATAAACTAATTCTCATCGAATTGGGAAAACTTCTTCGGAATTTAATTCACTTTGCAAAATCAGACTATACTTAATTGCATTAGGAATAGTAACAAAAGCTATTCTTCGTAAACGGTTCGCTCTTGTGTTTTTTATAAAAAAACACCGGTCGCTCACCACTACAAATATACGCTTTTGTTACTGCTTTACTCTAAATTAAGTATATATATAATCACGTTAGTTTAATTAATATGAAAATGGCATAAAAAGAGCCGGAAAGCCGCCGCATGGCTGCTTCCGGCTCACTCTGACATTGAGTTTTTTACCGTTATAATTAATATAAACGCTTAGGCAATTCAGCTGCTGCGTTATCTTGATCGTAAACAAGTTCTGCAACGTACTGAATTTTGTCAACATTTTTACCTTCTTCAAGCTGTTTAATAATTTCAGCTACACGAGGTCCATGAAGCGGGTTACATTCTACGGAGCAGTTCATGTCGCCTTTAATCATAGACTCGAATGCCGCTTTAACTGCATCATAGGAAACAATTATAATATCTTTGCCGGGTACTTTACCAACGGCTTTAATAGCATCAATTGCACCGAAAGCCATGTTATCGTTTTCCGCAACAACTACATCAATTTTGGGGTAAGCCTTGAGGAAAGATTCCATAACCTCTTGACCTTTAGTTTGAGTGAACTCGCCTGTTTGTTTAGCCAACAGTTTCCAGTTTGAATGTTCGGCAAGTTTTTCTTCAAAACCTTGAGTACGCCCTACTTGAGCAGATGCACCGATAGTACCTTGGAGTAAAACTATGTTAATTTCTTCGGTGTCTCTGTTAAGCTTCTTTAAATGATTTGCAAGCCAATCGCCGGCGTCATGTCCTTCTTTAAGGAAGTTACCGCCTACCCAGCAAGTGTAGAGTGAATCGTCGGTTACGCTAACCATACGATCTGAAAGAATTACAGGAATACCTGCTTGTTTGGCTTCTCCCAAAACAGTTTCCCAGCCTGTTTCAACAACCGGTGCCAAAACTATGTAATCTACGCCTTGTTGTATAAAGTTACGTATAGCCTTAATCTGATTTTCTTGTTTTTGTTGTGCGTCGTCGAAAATCAGCTTATAGCCGTTTGCTTCGGTGAAAGTGTCTTTAAAGGATTTTGTGTTGGCGGTACGCCAGTCGGATTCTGCACCTACTTGAGCATAGCCAACAGTAATAAGACTGCCTGAAGATTGAGATGGGTTTTGGACTTCAGCAGATTGGGTCGGTTGTTGTTGAGAATCAACTTGAGCTGTGGGTGGTTGTGTACATCCGGATAAAGCTGTAATAAGAAGAGTAACGGTTAATAAACAGCAAAAGAATTTTTTCATTGTTAAATCCTCCTATCGATTCGATATGCTTTGAGAGCATTATTGATTACTTCCTCTTGCAATTAATATTATAAATGTTTTCTCAACTGTATCAATGAGGATATTTATGAATTAAGTTGATAAAATTACGTAAATACAAATCAGGTGTATTTTTTTACGATTTTTGTATATTTTTTTGAGCCGGAATAATAACGGTGACCTTTGTACCTACACCCAGAGTACTTTCTATGTATAATCCATATTCCTTACCGTAATTTAAAGCTATACGTTCGTTCACATTTTTAAGCCCAAAACTTTCACATCTGTTTAAGGGTTCGCAAATGCATTCCATCAGATCGTTCATTTCTTCTGTGCTCATGCCTCTGCCATTATCTGTTGTTTCGAGATAAATGTTACCGTTTTTTAGAGTTCCGGTAATAGTTATATTGCCTTTGCCCCGCTTGTTTTTAACACCGTGATAAAGGGCATTTTCCACTATAGGCTGTAAGGTTAGCTTTAAAATTAGATAATCATAAATTTCCTCGGGAATAATAATACGGTAATCCAAAATATCCCTGTAGCGCACCTGCTGTATTTCCAAATAACTGCGTATATGTACCATTTCTTCATGAATGCTGATAAAGTCACGACCGCTGCTCAAAGTAGTGCGGAAAAAGTTTGATAGGGAAGTAACCACGTCCACTACTTGGCTGTTTTTTCCGTCCTCCGAAAGCCAAATTATAGTATCAAGCGTATTGTAAAGGAAATGTGGCGTGATTTGAGCCTGTAAAAGTTTAAGCTCTGTCTTGCGGAGGTTTATTTGTTCCTGTTTTGCGTCATTAAGAAGCGTATGTATGCGTTCGGCCATAAGGTCAAAGCTGTCTCCCAATTTTTGGATTTCGTTATTGGAGCTTTCTATTTGCCGTATCGTAAAATCGCCGGAACCGATCTTTTTGGTACTTTCGCAAAGCTGTTGTAATGGGCGTGTTATACTGTTTGCCATCCCAACCGTTACAAGCCACAGCACACAAATAAGAGCCACGGAAGTCATAATTATTATTTGTATTGCGTGTAAAATTTCGCTTTGCGTAAGCTTTTGCAAATCCGCCAAATGGCGTGTTTCCAGGTAGACGTATTCGGACATTCTATCCTTAATAAGTTCGGTAAGTATATAAACATTGTTTTCGAGCATTGATATTCGCTTGTCGTACCCGGTAGTTTTATAAATATCCTCGGCGCTGACTCTAAGATTGTTCAGAAATTGGCTCATATCCCAAATAAGAGCCAAGCTTTCGCTTTTTGTGGTTGTCAGCTTCAAGGTATTTACCAATTGCAAAGCCTCATCAATATCGGAAAAAGGTCGAAATTCGTCAAGGTCTTTTCCGCTTGCTACGTATTGATACATTTTATAATCTAAAGTCTGTTTAAAATTAAAATTAAAACCACTTGCTGAGGTAACATTGCTAATAATCCGGTTATATTTTTTGCTGTATTCCACCATTGAAATAAGCAGAAATATTACCAGTGCCGCCAAAGGCAGTAGTATGGCGGCAAAGTAGAGCTTTAGCTTAATGCTTAACGACATATGTTTAAGTCGTTTTAAATTAACCAAAACAATTTACTCCTCCCCAAAGCAGATAAATACTCAACGCAGATTTATATTTCCGCCGCTATGCCGGTTTATACTGACTTAAATTATTATAACTACGGCTTTTTTCTGCGTAATCTGAAGTCCATAGGAGTGCAGTCCTGCGTTTTCTTAAACAGGTGGCTGAAATAGTGAGAATCCTTATAACCTACCGCATGTGCAATCTCCGATGATTTCATGGATGAACAACGAAGCAGTTCTTTTGCCTTTTGCATACGTAATTCAGTCAGATAGGCTATAAAAGTTTGCCCCAGTTCTTGATGAAATATTGTGGAAAAATGGCTGGGGCTGATGTTTACCTTTGCCGCCACAGTATTAAGTGACAGTTCACAATCGCTGTAGTTTAGGGCTATGTACTCTTTTGCTTGGTCTAAAATACCGGTGTATTTTTTGTTGGACACCTCATCACGTATTTCAATTGCTCGGCACAACATAATTTTTAAATATTCTTTTGTTTGCTCTGCCGATGTAATTAACAGCAGGTTTTTCTCTATATTTCCAACACTGTCCATAAAATCGCCTTTGCTGTAACCCAGTTCTTCTATAAATGCCAAAATAGCAAAATGAATATCAATAATCACATATTGCCTAAACAAATATGACTCGATTTTAACAAAGCTGATGCTATCCAGATAATCAGACATAAAAAGTTCGGCGTCTTGCAAAGTGCCGCTGCGTAAAAATTTTTCTATAACATTTTTATCAAGCTTTGATACGTTAACGTTTGTAAGCCCTGTGTCCACCGGCTGATAAAGGGAAGCAGCCGCTTGATCGGCAAATACTACTTGGTTTTCATCAATAATATAACGAAAAGCAAAAGCCCTGCCGGCACTTTCAAAGCATTTGGGCAGTTCGCTTATACGCGTAACCGTATCCCCAACACCCACAAAATAAGAAAGGCTGTCGTATGCTTTAATTATTTCTTGAAGCTCCTTAATGCACATGGCAGAGGACTGCTCGACTTCTTCAAGAGTATCACCCTTTAGAATTAAGGCATAACCTTCAGCATTTCGATTAAACACAAGTACGTTTTTTACACTTAATAAAAACGCCAACAGCTTATCCACTGCATTTACTATATCAGCACAGTAAGTTTTATCGTCCTTTGATTGTTTTTCAAAAATTCTAAACAGCAGAATATTATAAAAGTTTGCGGTTAGTTCTGTATCAAGTTTTTTCCCACGTTCAATAATGTCGGAAACGGATTGCCGTTTTGAAACTAGCTCGTCAAAGAAAATACATCGTTCCAATTGTTCAAAGTCCATTCGTTCTTTTTTGTGCTGTTCAATAATATTTTTCTGCTCTCTTTCTTCAAGTATTGTTTTTTTTACTTGAAGTACGGTATCAAGCAGTATTTGTGGGGAAAAAGGTTTTAAAATATAGCCGGAAATTCCTATATCAATAGCTTCTTTAGCGTAGGTAAATTCATTATAACCGGTTAAAATTATAATTTTCACCCAAGGCATTTCGTTTTTAACAAGTCTGCTAAGTTCCAAGCCATCCATAAACGGCATTTTTATATCGGTAATAAGGATATCCGGTTGTAATTTTTTAATCATGGGATACCCCAATTCACCGTCACCGGCTTCACCAACAAATTCAAAGCCGTTGCCCTGCCAGTCTATATTTTTGCTAATACCTTCCCTGACTACAATTTCATCTTCTACTAAAAATATTTTCAGCACAGACATACCTCCCTAAGGAAAATCGTATCATCATGCAATTTAAGCAATATTAAACATCCGTATTGTATTGGTGGGTAAACTCGTCAAATATTTTGAATATGTAAACAATTGTATGTTTTTATTATAACATAAAAAGTTATATTAACAAGAATATGAAATTCTTAAAAGGGGTACAACACTTTAAAAGTTTGTATTATTTACAAATTTTTTTGTGGGAATAAAAAGCAATATTATTATGCATATGTATTTATATAAAATTATTATATAAAATTTTATACTATAATTTTATATACCCAACTCATACAAGCTTATATTACGGGAAAACTACACACAAATGCTTAAATCAATCGCTATTATAAGGTTAAAAAAAAGCTTTAACAAACGGTAAAGTTCTAAATAATTATCTATTGCAAAATAATATATAAATTTGAACTCTTAAAATGTGTTAATTTAACTATTGAATTTTTATATAAAATTTTATAAAATAAGAATAGGAAAATTTTAAAAACCAACATGACGCTATTGTCCTTAAAGTTACAAGAAAGAATAGTGTTTGAGAGGTTCTCACTATCATTAACTTTAAATACGTAGGTCAATAACGGAGGGAATCCCCAATGAAAGTAGGAATAAAGAATATCAGCGAAATTACCGGATATTCGGTTGCAACGGTTTCTAATGCGCTCAACAATAAACCCGGGGTTAATAACGAAACAGTCTCGCGAATTTTTCAAATAGCACAAGAACTGGGGTATATCAGCAACAAAAAAATTAGTCGCATAAAATTTGTTACTTATAAGCGTAACGGATTAATTATTGATGATACACCGTTTTTTCCCGCAATAATTGACGGTGTGGAGCGAGAAGCAAAGAGTAATGGTTATGAAACGGTTTTTTGCACTTTGGACAGGGAAAGCGAGGATTATCAAACCGGCATTTCGGGGATTCTAAACGACCCAACGGCAGCAGTTTTGTTGCTTGGAACTGAAATGACCGAAGAGGACTTTGAACCTTATAAAGAAGCAGTATGTCCATTGGTGTTGCTGGACAGTTGGTGCGACAGTTATCAATTTGACAGCATTCTCATTAGCAACGAAGACTCGGTTTTTTACGGCACGGAGTATTTAATTAATAAAGGGCATAAAAGAATAGGCTATCTTAAGGGTAAGTTTCGTATTAAAAATTTTACTTACCGTTCAGCAGGTTTACGGCAGGCGTTACACAAGCATGAATTGCCTTTATTGCAACAAGATATAGTTCCGCTGCTCTCTACTATGGATGGTGCCTACCGGGATATGTGTATTTGGCTAAAAACAGCTGAAAGCTTGCCCACTGCATTTATATCTGACAATGATGTAATAGCAGTAGGGGCAATGCGTGCTATCAAGGAAGCCGGATTACGAATCCCGGAAGATATTTCCATAATCGGTTTTGATAATTTAATGATTGGCGAAGTTTCTTCTCCTCGACTTACTACTATTCATGTGCATAAACAGGAGATGGGACAATTGGCAGTACGCAGATTAATAGAAAGCATCAAAAACAATAGCCCCGGCGTAAAAACCAAAACACAAATATGCACCTCGCTTATAGAAAGAGAAAGCGTTTTGGATATATGCTAATTCCATATAAGATGAAGGACACAACAGAATCATTATAACCTGCAAAAAAAATTAGGAGGAATGATTGTATGGCATCTGTAAAACTGGGATTTGCTCCGACAAGAAGAAGTATTTTCAGCGCACCCGATGCAGTAAAGTATAGCAACCTTACAAGAGAGCGTCTGGGGCAGTTGGGTGTTGAATTTGTGGATATTACCGAGTTTAACTCGGAAGGTTTGTTGTATGATGACAAAGATATGCAAAAAATAGCCGCAAAATTTAAGGCAGAAAAAATTGACGGACTTTTCGTACCCCATTGTAATTTTGGCACCGAATACTTGGTGGCCCGATTGGCTAAAGAATTGAATGTACCTGTTTTGCTTTGGGGACCCCGTGACGAACGTCCCGAGCCGGACGGCATACGATTGAGAGATACCCAATGCGGATTGTTTGCTACGGGCAAGGTACTTCGCCGCTTCCAAGTACCCTTTACATATCTTAAAAACTGCCGATTAAGCGATGCGGCTTTTGAACAAGGACTTCGACGTTTCTTAGCAGTATGCAATGTAGTAAAATCATTCCGAAATATGCGTATTTTGCAAATTTCCACACGTCCTTTTGATTTTTTAACCACTATGTGTAACGAAGGAGAGTTACTGGAACGCTTTAATATACAGCTTGCTCCTATTCCTATGCCTGAACTGGTAAGTGAACTGAAAAAGGCTAAAGAGGAAAAAACAGAGGTGGAGAAAGTTATAGCCTATATAAACTCTAATATGGATGTCCGAGTAAAACCGGATGAGCTGGAAAATATAGCCGCCTTAAAGGTTGCCATGAGTACACTTGCACGGAAGTATGACTGCAATGCTGTTGCCATTCAATGCTGGAACTGTATGCAGGATGAGTTGGGAATTATGCCTTGCGGGGCAAATGCACTGCTTACAGATGAGGGTTTACCGGTGGTATGTGAAACGGATATACACGGAGCCATAACTTCTGTGCTTGTTCAAGCCGCCGGAATGGGAGAATCCCAAACCTTCTTTGCCGATTGGACAGTACGCCATCCTGACAACGAGAATGGAGAGTTATTGCAACACTGTGGTCCTTGGCCTCTTTCGGTGGCTAAAAACAAACCGGTGCTTGGGTATCCGTTGGCATTTAATCATCCCGGCTCTGTTTCCGCCGAATGTCGCCACGGGGATATTACCTTGGCTAGGTTTGACGGCGACAACGGAGAGTATTCACTGCTTTTGGGCAATGCAAAGGGTATTGAAGGGCCTTATACCAAAGGCACTTATTTGTGGGTAGAGGTAGAAAATTTAGATCGTCTGGAAGATAAGCTTGTATGCGGACCTTACATTCATCATTGCACAGGTTTGCATGGTGACGTAGTGCCGGTATTATATGAAGCCTGTAAATACATGGGAATAAAACCCGATCTATACGACCCTATTGAGGAAAAGGTAAAAGCTGTAATCAGAGGAGAATTTGTATGAACATAAGCCGACTTGCATCCAAAGCTTTTCAACTTCGTCAAGATGTATTGGACTTAATTTATCGGGCAAAAACCGGGCATATTGGCGGTGATTTCAGCGTAATGGAGATTTTGGTGGCTTTATACTATGACCAAATGAATATTTCTCCTGCTCTGATGAATGACCCCAATCGTGACCGTTTTGTGCTGAGTAAGGGACACTCCGTTGAATCTCTTTATGCGGTTTTGGCAGATTGCGGATTCTTTCCCAAAGAGGAACTGCTTACTTTTTCTCAATTCGGCAGCAAATACATAGGGCATCCAACAAATAAAATTAACGGTATTGAGATGAATTCCGGTTCTTTGGGGCATGGGCTTTCCGTTTGTGTGGGAATGGCTCTTGCCGGAAGAATGAACGGTCAGTCTTATCGAGTTTATACGGTTATGGGAGACGGCGAACTTGCGGAAGGTTCTGTTTGGGAAGGAGCAATGGCAGCAGGGCATTACAAGCTAGCGAATCTTACTGCCATTGTTGACCGCAACAAACTGCAAATATCCGGCGGTACAGAAGAGGTTATGTCTCAAGACAACCTAGACCTGCGTTGGGCAGGATTTGGGTGGAATGTAATTCACGTTCAGGGCAATAATGTGTCCTCTGTAATTGAAGGAATCCAACAGGCAAAGGCTTTTACTCAAGGCCCTTCGGTTATTATCGCAGATACAACAAAAGGGTATGGGGTATCATTTACAGAAAATCAAATCTCTTGGCACCATAAAGTTCCCACTGCCGAACAATATGAACAAGCTAAAAAAGAACTTGCGGAAAAGGCGGCGATGTCAAATGAATAATATTCCAAACAGACAGGTAATTTGTCAAGTTCTCATGGAGCAGGCAAAGACAGATAAGGATATTGTTGTGCTTTGCAGCGATTCCCGTGGTTCAGCATCTCTTACAGCCTATGCCGATGCCTTTCCCGAACAGTTTATAGAAGTAGGCATTGCGGAACAAAACTTGGTCTCTGTTGCAGCAGGTCTTGCAATGTGTGATAAAAAGCCTTTCGCGGTTTCCCCGGCTTGCTTTCTTTCCACACGCAGTATGGAGCAAATAAAGGTAGACGTTGCTTATTCAGGGGCTAATGTAAAGTTAATCGGAATCAGCGGAGGGATAAGCTACGGTGCTTTGGGTATGACTCATCACTCTGCACAGGATATTGCGGCACTTAGTGCCATACCCGGAATGAGGGTATATCTGCCAAGCGACCGCTTCCAGACAAAGGTACTGATTGAAACCTTACTGCAAGATAACCGGGGAGCCTACATTAGAGTAGGACGAAACCCTGTAGAAGACGTGTATTCAGAGGAAAACACACCCTTTACCATGGATAAAGCCACTCTTTTGCAAGACGGAAACGATATTACCATAATTGCTTGCGGCGAAATGGTGAGTGTAGCTAAAGAGGCAGGAAAACTTTTAGCACAGCAGGGCATACAAGCAAGGGTATTGGATATGTACTGCGTAAAGCCCATTGACAGAGAAGCGGTATGTAAAGCGGCTAGGGAAACCAAAGGTATTATAACCTTGGAGGAACACTCCATATATGGAGGCATGGGTTCTATGGTAAGTCAGATTGTCGCCGCAACCTGTCCTGTACCCGTAAAAAATATGGCGTTGCCGGATAACCCTGTGATTACAGGCGTTTCAAGGGATGTGTTTGATTATTACAATCTTAACCCACAAGGGGTAATAAAGCTTGCACAGGAGATATTACAATGAAAAAGTATATCTTATCCATAGACCAAAGCACCCAAGGCACGAAAGGGCTTCTGTGGGATGAAATAGGCGTTTTGATTGCTCGTAAAGATGCTGCCCATGCCCAGTTAATTGATGATAAAGGTTGGATAGAACACAACCCCAATGAAATTTTTGCAAATACTTTGGCGGTTGCTAAAAGGGTAATATCCGAATCAGGTATAGCTTTGGAATCGGTGGTGGGTGTAGGTATAAGCAATCAGCGAGAAACTGCCGTTGCATGGAACAGAGAAACAGGCGAGCCGGTTTATAATGCAATAGTGTGGCAGTGTGCCAGAGGTACTTCAATTTGCTATCGCCTAGAGGAGCAGGGGTTAAGTCCTATGATTAAGGAGCGAACCGGTCTGCACCTTTCTCCCTACTTTTCGGCAGCAAAGCTGGCTTGGATATTGGAAAATGTTCCGGAAGCACGCAGATTGATGGAAAACGGTAAGCTTTGCATGGGAACGGTTGACAGTTGGTTGCTTTTTAAGCTAACGAACGGTGCTGTATTCAAAACAGATTACTCTAACGCATCTCGTACCCAGTTGTTTAATATTAATACTTTATGTTGGGACGAAGAAGTTTGCAGATTGTTTGGAATTAGGCCGGAAGCACTGCCGGAAATTTGTTATAGTGACAGTCTTTTTGCACTATGTAACTTCCGGGGCATTTTTCCCAAACCCATACCTATTCATGCCATGTTGGGTGATAGCCATGGTGCATTGTTTGGTCAAGGGTGTTTATCTCCCGGCATGATTAAAACCACCTACGGCACAGGCTCATCGGTTATGATGAATATTGGCGAAAAACCCATAATCAGTAACCAAGGAGCAGTAACTTCATTGGCTTGGGGAATAGATAACAAGATTAACTATGTCCTCGAGGGTAATATCAACTACACAGGTGCAGTAATGCGTTGGATTGTTGAGGATTTGGGATTGCTGAAAAGCCCTTCGGAAGCATCTGCTGTGGCAAAAAGCGCTAATCCCGAGGATGAAACCTACTTAGTGCCGGCATTTTCCGGCTTAAATGCTCCTTACTGGGACAGCAATGCCAAAGCAATGATCTGCGGCATGACCCGAATCACCGGCAAAGCGGAGTTGGTACGAGCGGCAGAAGAATGTATAGCATACCAAATATGGGATATTGTACGGGTAATGAGTGCTATTGCAAATATACCCATAGAATCCTTGCGAGTGGACGGCGGACCTACAAAAGATGAGTACCTTATGCAATTTCAAAGTGATATTTTGCAAATTCCTGTTTTAGCCTCTCAGGTAGAGGAACTCAGCGGCATGGGCGTAGCATATGCAGCAGGTCTTGCGATGGGAATTTATAATCAAGAGATCTTTGCCGGGAAAGAGCGTAAAATATATGCTCCGGAAATGTCATGGGAATTATGCCGTAAAAAACGGGAAGGCTGGGGAAAAGCAGTGGCTATGGTTATGAAAAACCGGAATGCTACTGAAACCCATATGTAGGAAATTAAATATAAGTGTTGGATATTGTTTAGTCCCGAAGGAGTTCTCCCGTAGAGTATTATATTTGATTAAAAGCCGAATCAATAAATATCCTTTAAAACAAAAAAAGCCACCCGATTGAGCTGAATCGGGCGGCTTTGTTTACGTTTAGACATAATGCAAGTGTAATTCCATCTATAAGAACTTTTATTCAGACATATACACAATAACAATTTCTTGGGTTGAATTAATCCAATCCACTTGGCATCCTAAGTTTTCAGCAGCGAAACGAATAGGAACCATGGTTCTGTCGTTAATGCTTTTAGGTGCAACATCTATTTGACTGTTTATGCCGTTGACTGTGATTGTTTTATTTTCCAGCCACATTTCCACGGTTTTACCCGCATTTTTCAGGGTAATTTTTTGTGTAGCGGCATCCCAATCTACAGTTCCTTTCATTTTTTCCACAATGGCACGTATGGGTACTAATGTGCGGCTTGAATAAATAATTGGCGTGGTGCCTCGGCCCGGGTCAATTTCTTCCGGTATGCCGTCTGCGTTCATCATCGGGTCGTTAAGTTTCATTAAAATAAACTTTTTCCGCTTTTCTGAGCTGTTGCCTCCTAATATTTGGCTGCCTGTTGTCACTTTTATTTGAGAAGATGGACTTCCCAACTTTTCGGGTATGCCTTCAGTCGGCCGGGCTTCGGCAAGCACTTTCCGCACGGTGTAGTAGTAAGTTTTGTCAGCATCTATATTTACGTCTACGAATTGATTACTTTTGATATAAAAATCAGTGACTGAAATGCCTTCAACTCCGCTACGTTCAGAGCGATACAGCCTATAGCCCAAGCCACCGCTTAATGAATTCCATTTTAATTTTACGCCTACTGCAATGGCCTCTAAGTCAAAGCCACCTAAGTTTGATTCTGTTAAAGTTGGCGGTGTGGTAGGTATTGGGGTTGGTGTAGGTGTTGGTGTAGGTGTTGGTTGCGGGGCTACATCAACCGAGCCGCTACCTTCATATGACCAATGGAATTTAAAGTTACTTGTATATTCACTTTTATGCAACTCCGGTATAAGTTCGGCTGATACATAAAATGTGTATGTACCTTTCTTTAATTCGGGGCTTATTGTGAATGTTTCTCCCACATCCACATATTTTTCATGAATTCCATTAACGATTTCAATTTTGGGGTCGTCAAATTTAATGATTGTGTAACCATAGTTGTAATTACCGCCTCTGGAAATTTCAATATTACATATTCCGTCGCCCGGCATTATAAGCGAATAATAATATATTATTTTTCCGCTGCTGTCGTCCACTGTACCGAGTTCTTGAGATACAACGGTATTAGGCGGAACATTTTGGGGGCTATCCTCGTTTACTATCCTGTAGTTTCCTGTAAAATAGGGCTTTTGATATTCGGCATAAACAGACTGTGCCGGAGTTACGGTAAGAACAATTGAAAGAAGCATAAAATAAGCAATCAACTTTTTCATTACATAACCTCCTTGTGGTTGTTTGATACGATAGTGAATTGTAATGTAAAGTATATCATTAACAGGTTTATCTTTCAATAGAAAGTTACATAATTTAAAATGTCTAACCCTTATACGTATCATTGTTGGCAGAAAGAAGCGTTACCATCTTAAAGATGAGAGAATTATGCAAACTTGAGTGATTGGTAATATATAGAGCATGTATTGGTAAATAACCGTCACCAACAACAAATAAAATATAAAGAACTGCAATACAAATGGGAGTATGCATTTTTAGGTTGTTATAAAAAAATTTACACTTTGATGTGATGACAAAACCAAACTTTATAGATTAAAATATAGATATTTTACATTTGCGAGGTGACACATGGAAATATTAACCGCCACACATATTCACATTAATAAAATCTCAAATCTGTATGAACAATTCTTTGCTTATAACGCCAACCAACTACCCGATTACTTTAGGAAAGCCGGCGAAAAGGGTGATTACCCTAAATCTGTTATTGAGAGTGATAATGAGGAGTTGTTCATTGCTGTGGAAAATGATACAGTTGTGGGACTTCTGCATATCAGCGAGGACAAAACTCCGCCTTTTCCTTGCTATGTTCCGTATAACTATGCCGTAATCATTGATTTATTTATAATTTCTGATTACCGAAATCAAGGTATAGGCACCTTATTGTTGGATAATGCAAAACAATGGGCACAAAACAGAAATCTTTCGTATATTGAATTGTCAGTGTTAAAAAATAATGTTGAGGGTATTCGTTTTTATGAACGAGAACACTTTGAAGAGATTTCTCGTGTAATGAGATACAGGTTGAATTTGTAGAATTATTCAAACTTAATATTCTAAACTTAATATGACATGCTGTTGTCATACTACATTTGGTATGATAAATGCAGAAAGCATTCGGAGTATGTAGGAGGTATTAATATTAAGCACGAATGGAAAAAACACGAAAAAGAACTTTATAATCCTAAAAATAAACCCCAAATTATTACGGTTCCCAAGCAAAAGTTTTTCGCAATCAAGGGCAAGGGAAATCCCAATGACGAAGACTTTGCAGAGAGAATAGGAGTTCTTTACTCTTTGTCATATGCAGTAAGAATGATGCCGAAGTCCGGTTTTACCCCTAACGGATATTTTGAATATACGGTATATCCCCTTGAAGGTGTCTGGGATGAATGTGATGTTGAAAACAAGAACTCATATTCTTACACAATTATGATTAGACAACCGGATTTTGTTACAGCAGACGTTGCCGGGCTTGCACTGCAAACAGTAAAAAAGAAAAAGCCACATTTACTTTTGGATGAAGCATTTTTTTGTGAAACAGAAGATGGATTGTCAGTTCAAATGTTGCATAAAGGTGACTACGACGATGAACCTAAAAGCTTTGAACTAATGCAACATTTCATGCAAGAAACCGGTCTTTCTCGAAATTCGGATAAGCACAGAGAGATTTACCTAACGGATGCAAGAAAAGTAGAAAGGGATAAACTAAAAACTATCTTGCGATATACAGTTGTTCAACAAAATTAAATTTCTTAATACAAGTTAAAAGGCACATGGTTAAAGTAACCATGTGCCTTTTAACGTCATAAAGCCGGTATATGAGTTTTTCTTGTGAATACTGACCATTTTTGATTAAACAACATTAATTGCTGTCAAATTTATTTTTTAGCGTAAAGTACGCAAAAATGATAGTATTTATATAAACAGTCTGCCTGTTTAAATCCTGCCTTATTGAGCCACTCCAGTTGGTCGGCTAATGTTGAGGGATTATCAAAACCGGTTCTTTCATAAGCTTTTTGTATTTCTTCTTGAGATAGTCCGCTGTTATCAACAAATTTATGCCATAAGCCGGTAAACATAGATTCAATTTCCGGTGATGGACTTAAAACTTGGTCTACGTTTACAAAGATACCGTTGTTATTCAACATGTCGTAACATTTTTTGTATAACGATTCCTTTTGGTCACCGGACAAATGATGAATAGATAAAGCGGATATGATAATGTCGAACTTTTCTTCAAAATCATATCGGGTATAGTCTGCTACAATAAATTTAAAGTTTTTGCTTCCGTCAAAGCGTTTCTTGGCTACTTCCAACATCTTTTTGGATAAGTCTATCAGGGTAAATTCTGCGTTTGGATACTTTTGCAACACTATAGAAGAAAATAAACCTGTGCCGCTTCCTATATCTAAAATTTTAGGCACTTCTCCTTTAAAGTCCATAACATTAAGCGTAAGATTATAATAATCATCAAAGCAAGGAATTAATTGACGACGCTGTTTGTCATACTTTTCGGATATATAGTCGAATTGTTCTTTTATACCCATTATTGAGCCTCCATAACTATTATAATATAGTAATTTCCCAAGTATATCACAGAAGCTAAAAAATGGATATGTTTTTATAAAAACACATCCGTTTATCAACGCTTTAGTTGTAAAAACTCCTGTACCTAACCAACACGGTTTCTGTACTCGTTGTAATTATTAAATGTATTTACAAATAATTATCTGAAATATTGAAAGTTATGTTATTGTACAATATAATGTCATTATTTGGGATATAAATGAATGTTGCAATTGAGCAGGAACGTATTTTAAGCAAGAAAAGAAGATTAGCCTATAAAACCCTTTATTTCTTTAAGAAATTATTCGGACAATAAAAGAAACGAGGGAGTAAATATTGGGGTGAAAAAAATGGAGAATTGTATAAAAGAAGTTGTAATCTCATATGGTGCAGATGTTTGCGGTATAGCTAATATTGACCGATTTAAAAACGCCCCGCAAGGGTTTTCTCCTATTGATATATTTGAGGGATGTAAATCAGTAATAGTATTCGGAATTGCTCTGCCTAAGGGTATTACTAAAGTAGATTCCCGACTAATTTATGGTCATTTCAACTCCTTTATTTGCCAAAAGGCCGACGAAATATCATTATTGGGAGCTAAAAAAATTGAAGAAAGATTTAAAGCATTAGCAGTGCCTGTACCTTGCGATGCTCCATATGATTTTTGGGATAAAGAAAATATGATAGGAAAAGGTCTTATTTCCATGAAGCATGCTGCTGTACTAAGTGGAATTGGTGAGATTGGAAAAAACAGTTTACTAATTAATCCCAAGTACGGAAATCTACTGACTGTTGGAGCTATTTTGACTGATTTAGACTTACAATCTGATGAACTATGCGAAGACATTTGCATAAAAAGTTGCACAAAATGTTTGGATAATTGTCCTGTTAATGCTATTCAGCATGGAACTGTTAATCAAAAATTATGTCGTATTACTTCTTACAGCAAAACCGAACGTGGTTTTGATACGGTGGAATGTAATATGTGCCGTGTTATTTGTCCTATGCGATTCGGGATATAGTTTATATGTAATGTTTTCAACGATAAAATCGTTACTGATAATATCTGTTCAGTAATTGCAAGGCAAATATCGGACTATTTTTGTATCCTTTAATAGAGTGGAGACGATTACTTGGATTGGCGAAAAAAGATTGACCAAACTAACAGCGAAAACTGCTTCTTTTCTAATATAGACCGAATACAGAGCTTGAACAGTGCTATTACATATATTGAAGGGCATCTTGACAGTGAAGTTGATTATAATGAAGTTGCACGAATTGCTTGTTGCTCTGTTCATCATTTTCAACGAATCTTTTCTTACATTGCTGAGATACCGCTATCTGAATATATCCGTCGCAGACGCTTGACCCTTGCTGCCTTTGAGCTTCAAGACAGCAGGGTTAAGGTGATAGACACGGCTATAAAGTTTGGGTATGAATCACCGGAAGCATTTGCCCGAGCATTTAAAAACATGCACGGCATTGCTCCCTCGGCTGTGAAAGAAAGTGGTTTTCGCCTAAAAGCCTATCCTTGCGTAGCTTTCCACATCTCGATTAAAGGAGAAACCGCTATGGAGTATAAAATCGAGAAAAAAGCAGGCTTCGAAATCTTTGGTGTTGCTACCGAAATCAGCACTGTGGATAATCAAAACTTCACCTCTGTTCCGAAGTTTTGGAAGTTATGCAGAACTGACGGTACAATGACAAAAATCCGCCGTGCTGCTCATCTTGATGACAACACACCCTTACATGCAGCAATGTTCAATTGCACTGATACGTCATATTCCTATTTGATAGGTTACTTTATATCAAATATTGAAGTTCCAAAGGATTTTATCACTCTTAATGTTCCTGCTTCTACATGGGCAATCTTCCGGACAGAAGAATTAAGCATGATTGAAGCCGCACAACAGGCAGCTGCCATGTGGAAACGTATTTTTACAGAATGGTTTGCAACCTCTGACTACCTTTTAGCAAACGCCCCTGAGTTGGAAGTGCATTATAGCAAGGGCAACGGTAAATACATTACGGAGATTTGGATTCCTGTGAGCAAAAAGTAAGGGCAGTTATTCTTAAAAATGAGCAATCGCCAATGACAGCGGTAAAATATGAAAGCATTTATTAAACGAAACTTCGATGTGTGTGAAATAGTTGCAGAAAAATACAAGAGTAAAAATGTACTGATTGTTACCCACGCCCCAAATGCACGGGTAATAAATTATAACTTCACCGGTAAACCGAAAGACAATGACCGGAGGAAAATGGTAAGGGTGAATTCATAACATTTGAAAATTGATATTCATATTATGGATATAATATCGAACTTAAAAAGCCGTCATCTAAATGACGGCTTTTTAAGTTGAAAAGCTTTTTTAGTCCCATGCCAATACTTTACCCGGAAATCCTCAGGGTGAATTAAATCGATCTATCCATGTGGCGATTAGATTAAAAATCCCAAATCACCTTTGGTTCGCCTTTTGTCAATCTTCCTTGTTGACGAACTTTATCCAGAAGTGCGAAATATTCGTCCGCATTGTCCACATATGCCGTCCAATCCAATGTACTGCCGCTGACAGAAAAATCGGCGGAGTAATTAACTGAATATGAGTTTATTTCGTTCCCGTTTGAATAAAACTTACGTGTACCCTTTAAACTTACTTTACCGCCTGAAACGGTATAGTTGCCAACTTCCATAACAACAGCTAAAGGTCCGCCGGCTTCGCCTGAAGAGCTGTACAAGCAATATCTGCCGTTAGCCAAAAAAGCAAACTCATAAACATAATCTTCGTCGCCTTCTTCCAAATTTTCTCCATGCCATGTTCCGATTAAATCGCCCGAGTTGGAGGAGGTATTGTTATAGCTGTTGTTGCTGTTGTTGTTATTGTTTTCAGGAGGATCGTAATCTCTGCTATCTGAAGAACTGCCGAGATTGCTTCCGTCACCATAATACACAATGACAATTTCTTTGGTCGAATTTAACCAATCCACTTGACAGCCCAAGTTTTCAGCCGCAAAACGTATGGGCACCATGGTTCTGCCGTTAATGCTTTTGGGAGTAACATCTATGCTTTTAGTTGAGCCGTTAACAACAATGGATTTGTCCTCCAACCACATTACAACGTGTTTGCCGGAATTTTCTAGGGCTATTTTTTTGGTGCGGTCGTCCCAATTCACAGTACCACCCATTTTTTCAACAATGGCTCGAATGGGTACTAATGTACGGCTTGAATAAATAATGGGCGTAGTTCCGCGACCGGGATCGATCTCTTCCAAAATACCGTCTGCGTTCATCATAGGGTCGTTAAGCTTCATTAGAATAAACCTTTTGCGTGATGATGTATCGGAGCTGTTTCCGCCTAAAATTTCGCTTCCTGTGGTCACCTTAATTTGTGAGGATGCAGGACCCAATTTTTCCGGAATTCCGCTAAAGGGCCGTGCTTCCGCAAGCACCTGACGAACAGTATAGTAGTAGGTTTTCTTCGCGTCCACATTTACATCAACGAATTGGTTGGAGGTAATATAAAAATCTGTAACGGAAATACCTTCAACGCCCGAGCTTTGGGAACGATAAAGTCTGTAGCCCAAGCCGCCGCTTAATGAGTTCCATTTTAATTTAACGCCCACGGCTATGGCTTCTAAGTCAAAACCGCCCGGATTTGTGCCTGTTGGCTCTGATGGGGTTGGGGTTGGAGTTGGAGTTGGCGTTGGTGTTCGGGTTGGAGTTGGAGCCGGGGTTCGGGTTGGTGTTGGAGTCGGTTCAGGACGGCTTACTTCATCCGCTGTTAAAAGTGTTATTTTGTAATCATAGTAAGGGTTTTCGCTGTCAGTACTGCCGGTGTAAAAGTTACCAAAACTTTGCACGCTAATATGATTTACACCTGCCGGCATTTTAAAGCTTTCTGTTTCGTTTGGAATAGGTTTATCTTTCAATCCGAATTGAAAGGTTTTATAATCACTGTATCCTTGAGAAAATTCGATTGAATGGCAGTCTATACCTTCAAGCTTTTCATACTTCAACTTTACCGTAGTGTCTTGAGGCAAGTCAATTGTATAATAATAAGTTATCACTCCGCCGTTGTGGTTGCCGATTTTCGGCTGATTAAGCTTTATTGGGTTTGCCGTATCTTTTGAACCGTTTGGCACTACCTGATATAATTCGGGGTCTTCCGGCGTAAAGTTAATTACAAATTCGTAGCCAAAATCAACCGGTTTCAATGTACTGGTACCGCCTATTAATTGTAAATAATACTCTCCCGGAGCCATACGAATAGTTCGGGTTGTAAAAGGATATACCCGTTCCCAACCTTCCATTCCTTTAAATTCAGCAGTTGCCGGATAATCGCCACCTGCAATTGCGGTAAGGATGCCGTATTCTCTGCTGTATAGGGTATTAATACTTGCCGACATCTGCTTGTCGCCCTTTAAAAAGTCTATATTCAATCTGCCGTTGGTGGGTAGTGTAAATTTATATATATCTTTGTCCCACATCTCTAAAAATCCTGAAACCACAGTCCCCGGGGAAATACTTTCCGCTTCTTTGGCACTGTTGTTTCCCTTATTGTTACTTTCCGTGTAACTGGATGATGCCGCAAAAGTGTTTACAAAAGACATAGTTGCCGTAAACATTAAAAGGGCCAGAAATATTGCAAATATACGTTTTTTCATATTCATCCGCTCCAATCTTTAAGTTTTATTAACCATAACATAAAAACCATAGAATAGATATTGACTCAGCTTCAATTCGTATGTATTATCTTACAACGTTCCTCTCAATATTGTTAATACAATATAAGTCAACGCCCATAAATCGCCCTGGATTGTGGATTGGATAAAAAGAAATAAGAAATTGATGTGTATAAACAGAAAAGAAAACCTTAAACAGGTTTTCTTTTCGAATTTATATTTTAAAATTAAATATCACTTCGATATATTTATTATTTCACCGTTAATCATTATTTGTTTAATCTTTTCAATTTCAATAATTTGTCCTCCAAAAATAAGGGTGGATTCGTCTTCATAAGTATGGATTGACGCCCCCGTCAATTCAACCACAGTCCCGTCTTCATACTCAACACTTGCCAAATCCCTATGATTGTATTCAGCCGACATATTTCGGGGTAAATGGACGGTTATTCCCAGCGGAGACAATGAAACCTTTTCGATTTTTAATTTCTCACCGTTTATAGGTAGCTCTCTGTCAATATTAAATTCTGTAGTAACCTTTTCCGGAACCATAAATGAAAATTCCCATTTACCTTCTGTAATCTTGGGCGAAATCATGTAGTCAATTGTAAGCGATAAATCATTTAATTGTTCCGGATTTGTTATACCGTCATAAATCATTTCAATGTATTGATCATGGGGTTCTTTGGCATATATTTCATATGCATATTTTTTATCCAAAATAAAATCAATCCTTGAAATGGGTTCATAAACCAATCCTTTTTCCGGATTTATAAGCTTAGTATTAATGTAAGGAGCATCAACGAAGAATGTATCACTCCAAACAGCTTTTGCTTGTATGTGCAGGCATCCGTTAACAAAACCCATATTGGAAATTGAAAACATGCCCGTATTTTCGAATGGAACGCTTATTTCATCAAATTTCAACAAACCGGATTTTTCATACAACTCCCGGTCGTTACTGACACCGCCGCGTTTACAAACTTCATCTTGAGAAATTATTTTTGGAGTATGTCCCTTAATAAGTTCGCCTATGTTAATTTTACTTTCGGGTAAATTTTCAAGATATTGGCGTCCCACCGAAAAACCGTTTATGGTAAGGGTTGCGTTGCCGGTATGGTCGCTTCCCAATGAAGTTATCATTATGGTTGCTGTCTTTGTGTCCTTATTATAATCAACTACACTTACGTTACCGCCATAGCCTTGACTTAACCCCCAGCTTGAAAAGTCAAGAGATTCGCCAAGTCGGTCGCCTTTTGTATCCGTAACGGTGGCAAAAATTCTCAATACATTTTCATCGTTAATGGCAGAAATCAGCTTAATAACAATCCCATCATATTCACTTTGTATTGCCGGCGCAGCCGCGTTTTCAATAGGTTGTACGCTTTCATCCTTATCACGATTTTCATTAGTTGGTGATATATCGTTTGCTCCGACTATGGATTCGATGTGCTGCTCAACGTATTCCGAGTTTTCTCCAAAGATAATTCTGTATATTTTACTTAAATCAAGTATATTTGCATAGACAAGGGTCGTAACCAGCACCATAGATGCCGCTATACCAACCAACGCCAACTTCTTAAATGAAAACTTTCTTTGTTTCACTTTTGCTTTTTCCTCAAATTTATTTTTTATATTTCTTGCATTAACCTCCGAATATGTAGGGACATATTTTAGCATCATATCAATTTCCCTATCATCCGGCTCATGAATGAAGTCCTTGTTATTCATAAAAACCCTCCCGGTTAATTAAAATTGTTTTCAATTTTAACTTTCCTTGATATAGCTTGTTTTCAATTTCCTTAGACTGCATACGCATTTTCTCGGATATAACCTTAACCTTTTCATTGTAAAAATATCTTCTTACAATAATTTCTCTGTCAGGCTCTTTTAGGTTATCCAACGCCTCTAAGATTTGTTCCCGGCTTTCCTTTGAAAGCATAGACCGAAGCAAATCCTCCTCTTGCTCTTCGTTTTCACTGAAATATTCATTGATTGCAGTAACATTGCACCTCGTCAGTTTTCTGTATTTATCAATTGCAAGGTTTTTTCCGACCCTGACCAAAAAAGACTTCAAACTGCCCTTTTTATAATCATAAAGCTTGGGATTTTCCAACAATTTAATATAAACATCACTTATACAATCTTCTATATCCTCCGGAGAACCGGCTTTCTCCAAAATATTACCCACCACAACCCACAAGAGTTTATTGTAATGCTCCATAATATAGTCGAAAACTACCATGTCCTTTTTACACAGTCTTTTTGCAATTTCTTCATCCGTCATCTTTCATCATCTCCTTTGTCTATACTTAAATGCATAAAGATAGTAACAAAAGCTTTGTAAACGGTTCGCTCTTATACTCTTTTGTTTCTACTTAATCGGCAATTAGGTATAATACAGTAATTTTTCTCTTACACATACATAACGATTGAACTAAGGAAAACACTTAAAAAAGTCGTTGATTTTTTTCTGTTCAACGACTTTTTTCATTTAATTAAATATAATTCCTATTTTCTTTTTAAACGATAGATAATCAAACCGCCCAGCAATACTGTAGTACCTATTACGACTATATTAAAAACAATTTGATAATTCTTCTCGTTGGGGTTTTCCCTGTTTTCCTGCTCTGCATCGTAGATTATTGCTCCTATTGCTGCTTTATCAATTGCTGTTTTTAAAATTTCTTCCTTGTAGCTTGTAATGTCATAAACAGGAGGTGTCTTTGTAGCATCCTCACCAAAACTGAGAGTGTAGTTTTGGCTTGTATTTCCCTCAAACACTATTTCCTCTGAATAATACAGCACAGTAATGCCTTTAATATTAATAGGCTTGTCGTCATTATCGTTTATTGTAATAACGTAAATATCATCCTTGGGAATCTGCCAATCAAGGGAAATAGTGGTATCTGTGTAAGTTGTGTTATTAAACGTCAAGTTGTAAATCTCTTTACCTGTTACTAGTGGTGCGTTTGCCATTCTCTTAAACATACTGTCTGTTTCGATTGTAACTTCACTCAATCTCAAATGTTTCAAACCTACTATTTTTATTAATGTTTTTTTATCTCGTTGCTCAATGTTAAATTCGGGATTGAACCTTTCTGTAAAATAGTTCTTCTCTCCGGAATTTATGCTGTAAACTAAGTTTACGGCTTCAAAGGCTATTTTTTCATCATTATTCCCAAGTTTTAAACGGTAGTGTGTGTATTTCTGAGGTTTGTTAAATGAAATTTCCAACTTTGATTTGTCATCAACATCATACAATTTATCATTCTGTACAAAATCCCAATGTAAGTTGTCATAGCTGCCATAAACATCGATAATCTTAACGAAATCGGTATTAGAGGTAGAGAATTCAAGAGATGTTGCAACAGTATCGCTCTCTCTCATTGCAGATAGCTTATAGTCAAAGTAGAAATCGTTTTCCTTTGTATATGAATTTATCAGTTCCATGGAATAGGTTTCGTTATGCTCATAACCGTTTTGTAAGCCTGTGTTAATAAAATACGGTACAGTCTCACCTTTACTGTCTTTAATTAAAATGTCCGACAAATCACTGTTGGCATTGTTATAAATTTCAGGTGTTAATCTTACAGCCTTATATTTGTTATGTCCGTTGATTTGAATAGACGCCGTATGGGCAAATACTGAGGTACTAAAATAAACCGGTAAAAAGACCGAGCTAATTATCCTCTTGAGCATCAACCGTCACCTCCTCCTTCAGTTCCAAACGCTTACTGAAGTATTGGTACACAAAAGATATAGCTACAAGGGTAATTCCCAATGTAAAATATGAAACTACTTCGTATCCTTGGGTTAGGGCGGACAAATCAATTAAAAATAATTTAATTACTGCCAAAATGGACAAACCAAGACCAAAACGCCGTATATACGAATACCGTCTTATAAACCCAAAAATAATCCAAGCAAGTGCTGTCAGAACAAATATTATACTTATTGCGGCATTTGAAAAAGACAGACGGTATTGTGTAATTAAATTTTGGGTTAACAAAACTACAAAGTATGCGGAAATAATAAGCGGATACCATTCTATTCCGGATTTTCGCCATGTTACTATAAGGTTCATCAAATCCCTAACCGCAAGTACAGAAATTAACCCTACAACAACCAAAACCGTCGTTACCATAATCATAATACCCAACGGTGCCGGTAAGGACGAATTTAATGGGTTAGTAGTGTTATTAATGATAAATAATCTAAGAATGCCTATAGAATATAAAATCAATGCTAATATTTTAATACCCGGTCCATGTAAAGTCTTTATTCGAGGTAGAGCGTAAGCAATCAGAAAAGTACAGACAACTGCGGTAACTGCAATTAAATAATCAATACTGTAAATTCCTCCGTCTAAATTAATGTCAGACAGAGCGTTTCTCAATCTTCCAAGGATATAAAGCATATAAAACCAAACATTTACAAGGGCAAAGTACTTGTAGATTTTTACGAATCCACCCGACATCATTTTTTTGTATATGTACGTACCCAAAATCATCAAGCTGCCAAGAGTAATTGCAAGATATTTATATGAAAACAGATAGTCCCGCGTCCTTAAACAGTCCACAAACAAAAATGCAAACAAACACATTCCGCTTATAATAAGACCCCAACGTCTGAAGGTTTTCTCATTATTTATAATTCCATAAGTTGTCAAAAGTACACCCTCTGCAAGCCACCCAAGAGATAACCATTCCAACCCAAATTGCAGCGGGATAATAAGTACAACAAAAGCAAGCCCCGTTAAATAAAACAATACTTTCATTGGTAGCTCTGTATTTTTAAATATTTTCTCAATCAGTCTGCCAAGGAACAAATAAATCAAAGCAAATGCTATAGCTAGCCCGCCTTTAAAATTCTCTAAGCGTAACATGTACAACACACTGTACATAATCAAGCTGCTGAAAAAGGTATTAATCGCCAGCAGTACAACATCAGATATTCTAAATCTCACTTTGGTTCTATATGTGCTTATTATTGGAATAAAACTGTAAATTAAAAAAGCAAACAAAACGTATAAAATAACTGTTATTTTTTCTGCTGTCGTGGAGCGATATGCAAAATTGAAACAGATGTATACAGTACCTATAATGTTTAAACCCAACCCTATGTATGATGTTACTCGCCATTTCTTGCTAAAGGATATCACAAGCGACAGCAAATTAAGTGCTATAAAATATACCATTGCACCGTAAATAACAGCTGAATTGGAGCCTATAGAGAACATAGGCAGATAACCGCCAATAAGAGCAAAGGCTAAAATTATTTGAGAATTATAGCGTTTTGAAAGGATAAATGCTACTGTTGTTATCAATACACAGACTGCAAGGGCAGGGTACATTTCAAGCAGTTTAAGCCCGAAATAGCTTGTTGCCAATGCTACATACAAAACGCCAACTCCACCGGCAGTTATGCCCAATGAGAAAATATTTGGCTTTTTCCTGTTCAATAACTCACCGGCAATCAGCATAGATGTACCCAGAGTAAACATCATTATTCCTTTTAACACGTCAGGCAATTCAACATATGAGTAGCGTGAGGCTGTGATAACGCCTATAATAATAAGAAATATACCGATTACATTCAGTAAATTCAGCCCTACAAATCTTTCAAAATTGTTTTTTTTGGCAACTGCACGCACCTGTTCATCCGAAATTTGTTCTCTTTTCAGAGCTTCAAGTTCCTCCTTCTCGGCTTGTGTGAAAGCCCCATGAATATGTGCTCTGTTAGCCCTAGCGATTGTAACCTTTTCGTTTAGCAGAGTTGTTAATTCCTCTAGTTTTGCATAAATTTCGTCCTTTGTGTCTATGTTATACTTACGCAAAGTCCCTTCAATATCGGCTATTCTTGCCTTAACACCATTTTCAAGAACGGTGAGCCTATTTTGCTCCCCATCAATTTTTGATTTAAAGTAAATATCACATTTGGTTGCAGTAGTGTTGATAATTTTTAATTTTTCATTATAAATTTGCTCATACAACGCATTTTTTAATCCCACGTTCTCTTTTGCAAGTGACGATAAATTATTCTTTGCTTTTTCAAAGTCGGCTTGCAATATATCCAGTTTTGCTTTTAATTCCTCATTCTCTCGAGCCGTATCACTGTTCTCAATATGATGACATTCGGCTTCAAGCTGTAATAAAACCTCTTTTTGCCTGCTGATAATCTGCTTCAAATTTTCAGTTGCTCCCATACTCCAACACCTCAAATCAGTAAATTATAAATTTGATTGTTAAAACAATATTTCCGGCAAACTGTTTGGTGTTTTATCGAATTGATAACATAAACTTTTCCGAGTTCAATCATAGCATATCGTTAGCATAAACTCAATGACATCTGCTTATTTTACTTTTTTGTTCCCGTATATAAAATTGTGTTGAAAATATTAATGGCAACTATAAGTCGCTTATACGACCTTTAGTTGCCATTTTTTTTAATTGAGTTATTGTGTAATTACTACGTACGGGCAGCTAATTTAACCCGCCGCCTGAACTATATTTACCGTTTTGGTGTTCCGGTCCCATTTTGCCCGGCAACCAAGGGTTTCGGAAATGAAACGTACCGGAACCATAACCCTGCCGTTAATTGTTTTTACAGGTACATCCATTATGGCTTCGTCCAGAACACCGTAAATTCCTGTGTAAACCTTAGCTTTATTTGAACCCACTTTCAGCTGAATCCTCAATTCCTGTGTGTATGGGTCGTATATACATCCTCTATAAATCCGATATTTCTATATCAATCTGAATATTTTTAGCATCGTTAATGGTTTTATCCCAATCAACTATATATACAATACTTTTATATTGCAAAAATTTCACCGGGCAGAAATTGCCGCCGTAAAGGAAAAAGCTGCCCTCAAGAGGCAGATGGGATATGTGACGTAAAAAACTTTCAAGAGCAGTGTTGTTTTCTGCTTTTACTTCCCTTAATGTAAAGAATTTCAAAACCTCATTTTCATCGGGTATCCACTTAAAAAATCTCTTGATCAATCTCATTTTAAAACCGTAATGTTTAACTACATATTGCTTATAATCCCATTGTTCAACCGGTTTTCCTCGGGCTATTTCATCACCCCGGGTATTTATTAAAATATACGTATCTCCCGATTTAATCAACCTGTTTTTATCCTTAATACGCAGGTTTTTTCTGATTATATTTACAGTACATTCGGAATGCGATAAATAGTTGGGCATCTTCGGGCGATTCTTTTCAAGCATGGCTTGAATCCCTATATTATCTTTCAATATTGTTGTATAAGTTAACTTGACACCGTTACTAACACAAAACTCACGCAATAATTCATAGGATTTGGGAATATTGGTTAACCTAACGGCTCTCATTCCTGTCAAATAGGCAGTATCACCCTTTATAACACAGGCTCCCGTACCAACAATTTTTCCGGTCTCGTCTTTTGCTACAACAAATGTGGATTTATCGCCATCTTTTGCCAGAGATAAGACTGCGTTGGGTCTGCGGCAATAAGCAACGGATATTTCACCTTGGAAGCTGACGTTTTCCAATAAAGCTGCTATTTCTTCGCCGTCTTTTTCTGTTGCGTACTCATATATGTATCCCATTATTTTGCAACTCCCTCGTCAAGCCCCGAACCCACCGGAAGATTAAGCTTTCTGTCCACCTCTTTGCCCAAGGCTTTATTTTGAGAAAAGAAAATTGCTGTTATAAAAGGATTGGCGTTACGTTTGACAGATGCCATTCCACGCTTGAAAATGTTTAAAGGTCTGAAAAATTTTCGCCTTGCTTCCGCACAATAATCCTTTAGTTTTTCCGGCAAAATCTCTTTGGGTTTATACGGTATATCTCCATATTTATAATCGTGTTTCAGCCACCATTTTTCGTATAACAGTCTGTTTTCAGCCTGTAATCGCTCATAAAGCGGTGTTCCCGGAAACGGTAGCAAATGATTAAAGGCGGCGAAGAAGAATTTATGTTTCATAGCAAAATTCAGCGTGTCGTCAAAGCTTTCAACGCCGTCAAAATCAAAGCCAAATACGAAAGTGGCGTAGATACCGATACCCGTTTTATGTATTTTTCGTACCATCTCGTCTCTCTCGCCCAGCTTATAATTCCAACTTTTATTCATCTGGTCCAGGTTTGCCTTATCTAGGCTTTCAAACCCAATCAAAACTACCTGACAACCGCTTTTTTTCATAGCATTAAGCAACTCATCATCCTTCGCAATAAGCAAGGATACTTGACTTGTCCATTTTATTTTCAGTGGTGTTATGGCTTTGCACAAATCCATTAAATGTCCTCTTTGTGCGGTTATATTGTCGTCTACAAAGAATACCACTTTGTTTTTTGCCATTTTTATTTCCTCGACAATATGGCTTATGGGGCGTGGAGTATATTTTCCGCAATAGTAGGAAGTAATGGCACAAAATTCACAGGTATGGGGGCAGCCTCGTCCTGTTTCTATTAAGGTTATGGGCAAATACTTTTTGCCGGAATAAATACTTCTGTCCGGCATGGGCGGTACACCGCCACGCTCGCCGTCATATCTGCTTTTTAGCTTATTGTTCTTGAAATCATTAAGCATCCGGACCCAAACGGCTTCCGCGTTTCCTACTATTATGCTGTCGCAATGTTCCAAAGCCTCGTCCGGAACAGCTGTAACATGATAGCCGCCCAATACAACCCCAATGCCCTTTTCTCTGAACTTTTTTGCTATTTTATATGCCCTGCTTGATGTATAGGTTTCAACCGAAACAGCAACCAAGTCAACGCCTATATCATAATTAATATCTTCAATACGGTCATCAAAGAAGAATGTTTCAACATCACCGGGCGTTAATGCCTTTAAAGTTGCTATGGTAAGAGGCTCCATCTTCCATGTTCCTATATATTCTTCGCCGTCCTTTCGACCTATGGCCGGAAGTATAAACAACAATTTCAAGATTTCACCTCCACATCCGGTATATCGGAGTTATCACACATAACTTCTTTGGTGAATTTTTTAAATTTATCCGCATATCCTTGATATGCAAAATTGGTAAGATAACTTATAACACTGAGTTTATTAATCCTTTGCAGAATATTACCGGTTTTATATGTTTCTCGCCAAGCCCATTCCGTGCCCTCATAAAGCTCTTCTGCCGTCATATTTTTGGGTTTAAATACAACGTGCTCAACATCATACATAGCCAAGTTACGTTCAAAAATACGCCCCTGTGAATTTAAATCCCTGTAAAGCTCGGTATTTGGAAAAGGGGTTAAAATAGAGTATCGTGGCAAATCTATTCGTAAACGCTGTACCTCTTCCACCGTTTTTTTAAACACATCCTTATTGTCATTATCTCCGCCAAAAGCAAAACAGCCGTTAATAAGAACGCCTATGTCATGAAGCCTTTTAACCAAATCCTCATAATTCTCCGTCTTGTTTACTCTTTTGTTAATATAGCCCTGTGCGGTTTGGTTTACGCTTTCAAAACCTATTAAAAGCCCCATACATCCGCTTCTTTTCAATAACTTGAAAAATTCCTTGTCAAAACCTACGCTTGAAGTAGTCAGTCCCAGCCACTTTTTGTTAAGGGGTATCATGGCAGTAAGAAGCTTCTTTGCGTATTCCGGGTCGGCTATTAAATTTACATCGGGAAACAATACGTGTTTTCCTTTTAATTGCTCTATTTCCGCTATAACTTCTTTAACCGGTCTTGCAATAACGTTTCTTCCAAAGGCAGCAGGGTATGCACAGAAAGTACAGGGTAAAGTACAACCTCTCACTGCCTCCACTGAATTTACGGTAATATATGCCTTTGGCTTCAGCAAATCTCTCCGAGGTATGGGACGCCCTGCAAGGCTTATATCTCCGCAGGCTTGTCGGTAAATAGGCAGTAGCCTGCCATTTATGTAGTCGTTTAGTGCTTGCGGAAAAGTATAATCTCCTATACCTACGAATAAGCTGTCACAATGCTTTCCGGCTTCCACAGGGTCTAAAGAGGGTTGAACGCCGCCCAAAAAAACCGTTATGCCTTTTGAACGAAAATAATCGCAATATTTATATGCCCTGGGGCTTGTGCCCGTAATAGCTGTAATTAAAACAATATCTGCTTGCAAATCAAGAGGAATGGGCTCAACGGTTTCGTCATAAATAACCAATTCCGCGTTTAATTTCGGGGGCACCAAAGCGGCAAGAGTTGTCATAGTAAGTGGTGCATAATGCAAACTGCGACCAAAACTTCCGTTATATCGATGCATAGCTCCTGCAGGTGACAAAAAGGCTATTTTCATTTGAAAATCCATCCTTTCCTGTTGGATAAATACGCCGGCTTTATATCCCCCAAACGCATCCCGAAACGCAAACAATTCTCTATATATTGTTGTTCGCCGTTTTTTACGATTATTTGCACCGGTTTTTTAAGCTGTCCCAATTTCCTGCAATAGTCATAATGAAAATTTTCTCGTAATTCCAGGTCTATTTTATCCATATTAACTTCAGATTCGGTATAAAGTATATAATTATTTTCATCCGGAACAAGAAGCCTGAATCCGTTTCCTGCAATAACCTTGCGGACGTGAACCTCGTTTAATTTTTCCCCGAAATAATCGGATACATTTCCGCTTTTGCATATAAAATCAAGGCAAGCGTTTCCCTTATAGCAAACTATATCGCCGATGTTGTATCTGTAAAGTCCGCCGGAAGTTGTCAGAATTATTTGGTACTCCTCTCCGACTTCCAAATCGTCTCTTAATCTTATATCGCCGTTTTTATCAATAAATTCGAAGAAATGTGCATCCGTTAAGCGTTTACCCATACCCTCAATGGGAATGGTCATAATGCCCTCGGTTGCAAGCAAGCCTTTGGGTTGAATATAGACATTGGGAAAAGTCTTTTGCAGTTTCTTTGCATAAGGCTCAGAATTTCCGTCAGCCCAACAGCTGATTACCTCTAAATTCGGAAAAAGTTCTTTTGCCGTCATTTTAGCTTTTTCAAGCATAATCATAAGAAAGGTCGGGTTCCATACGGAAACAAATCTAAGGTTTTTTGCCCTTTTAATGTAGTCAGCTGTTACATTCCAAAACTCATCCATATCTGTTATGCTTTTCACTTTATTTGGCACGCAAATCTTCTTAGCAATCAATTTTCCCAAAATTCCGCCTATGTACTCTTCATCGCTGTTAAAGCCGATAATTCCGTTGTTTTGCGTGGCTTGTGGTGTTATGGAAAAATACATCTGCCCGTATTTTAAACAAGGAAAATTCTTGTTTAAGTCCCATAACCATTTAAAAATAGCCGAGGAAAACTCTTTTTTCAAACCTTTTGTATAGGGTATCAACTTTCTTGCGGAGGTAGAGCCGCTTGAAGGTTCAAGCAGCAATACCGGCTCTTTTGTCAGTATATTTTGCCCACCGTTTTTTATTTTTTCTATGTAGGGCAAATAATCTTCATAGGTTGTAATAGGCACATTCTTTTGAAAATCGGCAATACTCTTCACATTAAAAAAACCATAACGTCTGCCATAGACTGTATGTTGATTATTTAATATAATTTTTGCCAATTTTCTATCTTCCAATTACTTTTCTCCCCAATCTGTTGAGATTATCCAAACTCAACTCTGCTATACAAACCAATTCATCACCCTTTGTGTAATTGGGATTTTTTTCTAAGAAGAATGCCGTATCTTTATTTTTAAGGCTGACCTCATCAATTCCGGCAAATTGGGGTTTGAGAAAGTCTTTTCCCGCAACCAATACACCGTTTTGATATATCCTGCCGTATTTTTCGCTCGCGAACTTATCCATTATTTCTTGCAAGTTTTGCGGTGTTGTTACATCAACACGAGGATAGAAGGTATTTAAAAATGTATGCAAAAACTTATATGTTTTATAGCCTTTGGTTAAAAGAAGCCAATATGTATTTCCGCTGAATTTTTCGGCATATAAAAAAGCAAGTTTAACCCATGCCTGTGTCAAATCATTATTGCCCCAGTAATCCTTTTCGATAATTGTATCTCCCGAAAACAAGAGTTGAGTATTTTCGTCATAAGGAATCACTGCAAGCGTAGTAAATCCATGTAAACAATCATTTTCATCATAAAGTAAAATAGCTTCATCTTTATTAAGCAAGTCGTTATAAAAGTTATATTCGGTTATATTATCGTAGTACTTTGTCATAACAGAATACATTTTTTTGATTTGACCCACTGTAAGTTCCTCAATTTTTACAGGTCTTCCTTTAAGCATTTGGTAACCTCCACGCATAAAATTTAAAGCCTATGTTGGTAAGAAAATTTACGAATGTGTTGTTTTTGGCCTTTGAAACACGGCTAAGTATGCGTGTTGTTTTATATGTTTTTTCCCAAATTTCATAAAAGGTTTGTTGCAGTTCTTCCGGTGTCATATTTTTCGGCTGAAATACTACGTGCATGTTGTCGTAAAAGTCCCAATTTTTTGTCAGTATTCTGTTTTGCCTGTCATATTCCCGGAATAAAGGGGTATTGGGAAAAGGCGTCAGAATAGAGAAACGAGGTACATCTATACCGATTTCATCAATAACATCAACCATATTATGCAAACTTTCCACTGTGTCATTATCAAAACCGGTTACAAAACATCCCAAAACCGGTACGCCTGCCTTATGAAATTTTGATACGGCTCTTTTATACTCGGATACTTTATTGGTAACTTTTCCGACACCCTTTAATGAGTCTTGATTAACGCTTTCAAACCCGGATAAAATTCCGTTACAACCGCTATTTATCATTAACTCAAACAATTCCTCATCTTCCGCCACGTCTATGGTTGATAATCCGCACCATTTTATTTTCAGAGGAGTAAGTGCCTTAAATAATTCTATAGCATATTCTCTGTCCGACGATAAACTTGGATCCAAGAATATAAACCGTTTTTTGTTCATTGATTTTATTTCATCAATAAATTCTCCTATGGGTCTTGCAAAGCCTTGATTTCCATAAAGCCGTGGGATGGTACAAAAGGTACAGCCGTTGCTGCAACCTCTGTTGGCAATTATTGTTGGAATCTTCATGTATACCTTGCTTAACAAATCCCTGCGAGGTATGGGCATAGAAAGTCTGCCGCAATTTGGTCGGTGCTTGTAAATTGGTTGCGGAGTTCCATTTATGTAATCCTCAAAGAAACGCGGAAATGTTTCTTCGGCAAGCCCTACGAAAACACTGTCTGCAAATTCAGCGGCTTCTTCAGGCATTAGGGTAGGATGAGAACCGCCCAATAAGGTATAGCTGCCCTTTTCCTTCCAGTATTTGCATAACGAATATGCCCTGTTTGCACTTGATGTAACACAGGTAACAGAAACAATATCAAATTCACCTTGAAGTAAGGGCTTATCCACACCCTCATCAACCACAGTTATTTCTGCTCCCAATTCTTTAGGCACCAACGAAGCAAGTGTTGCCAAAGTCAACGGAGCATAAGAAAGAAAACGATTGAAACTTCCTTGTCTGCGATAAGTATTGTCGAAGGGTAATATAAAAAGTATCTTCATACTATATCCTCGGCAAATGTTTGTATAATCTCCTAAGAGATATATTCATTATAAACGGATACCAAAAGTTTGTTTTGGCTCCCAGAACTCGTCTGAAAATGGAGCGTAGAGTATGAATTTTTTTTGCGGTGTTATACCTGCCGTCTTGAAGCTCCTGTGCAGTCATATTTTTGGGCTTAAATACAACGTGTTGGAAGTCATAATCAGCCCAGTCGGTATGTAAAAGGCGGTCGGATTCTTTAAACTCATCGAAAAACTTCGTGCCCGGCAAAGGCGTAAGCACAGAAAACATTGCATATTCCAGGTAATTATCCTCTATAAATCTAAGGGTATTTTCGAACACATCTGGCTTATCGGTGTCAAAACCGAAAATAAATAACCCAAATACAGCTATTTTGTATTTATGGATAGTACGTATTGCTTTTTTGTAATTCTCTACTGTTCCTGCGTTTTTATTGGCTTGTTTTAAACTTTCGTCGGAGATAGACTCAAGACCTATTGCAAGGGCAAGACAGCCGCTTTCTTTCGCCAATCTCAACAATTCCTCATCTTCTGCAATTGAGATAGAGCATTGACTGCCCCATTTTATTTTCAAAGGAATCAGTGCTTTAAAAAGTTGTTTGGCATATTCCGGGTCACCGCAAATATTATCATCGCTAAAAAACACCATATTCCATTTTAACTGTTTTGTACTTTTTAGATATTTGATTTCATTTATCACATCATCAACAGGTCTCATACGATATGTATGACCGAAAAACTTAATTATGGAGCAGAAAGAGCAGGCTTTGGGACAACCTCTGCTTGTTTGAATAAAGTTTTTAACACCAAAACGCCTGTCTCTGATTAAACTGCGTTTTGGCCAAGGGACTTGGGCTAAATCTACCAATTCATCATTTTTATAAATGCCGGATAATTTATTCTCCTGAGCATCTTTCAATACCATAGGCCAAATCCTCTCACCTTCACCCACACAAACCGCATGGCAATGCTCCAAGGCTTCTTGGGGTAAAACAGAAGCATGATACCCGCCTATTACTACTTTTACGCCACGTTCTTTAAATTTATCTGCAATGGCATACCCTCGGGATGATTGTGTAGTCATCATAGAAATTCCCACCAAGTCCCAGTCGCCGTCGTAATCGATTTTTTCATTGATAGTCTCATCAACAATTTTAATATAATGCTCTTCGGGAGTTAAGGCTGCCAAAAGTTGCAAACCGCAGGTTGAAAACATTATAGGGTAAGGAATATTAAAGCCCTTCGGAGATTTCTTAAACTTGCTCTCTAAATCAGGTGCAATCAGTAATATTTTCATTTAATCATCCTATTAATATTTTGTCATAACCAATTCTGTGTAATACATTTACGGGGTTTGTTCTTGGGTTTGTTCTTGGGTTTGTTCTTGGGTTTGTTCTTGGGTTTGTTCTTGGGTTTCCAATTTACTTAACAGTATTCTTGATAGTTTGACTATGTAAAGACCGTTACCGTTTTCCGATATGGTTTTTAACTTTTTAACGGCTTTATCCGTATACTCCAACTCTATTTCAGCACAAGCTAAATTAAACAGCATATTTAGTTTTAACCTTGTACAGAGTTTTGTGTGGGAAGATTTATAAAGATGTTTCATTTGATTATAAAACGATTCAGTTGTTTCTATGCTTCTGTTTAATTTAAAATTGTATTGAATCTTATTTGCTTCGGTAATAAATTTAAAACTGTCTTTTCTTTTCTTGCCATTGTAAATTTTTATATAATTCTGATATGCACATTCAGCCTTTTCGTATTCATGAGTCATTAAGTATAGGGAAAAATAAGTTAAATGATAACCCAAAAAGAAAATTTTGCTGTTTTTTACATCCTCATCTATTTCCTGTAACACTCTGAGGCAATTGTCAACCTGTCCGGCAGACAGATAACCTATCGCAATATTTAAGTTGCAGTAGTTATGGAATGCTTTCCTCTTTGATATACGCTTAAATTTTTCGTAAGCCTCAATATATTTCAATGGATCGCATTTTTCATTATGGATATTAATCTTAATTTTGTTTATTACAAACCACCACAAATAATATCCAACCAAAAGTACTAAAACTGTAACTATGTAAGAAATTAAGACATTAAATTTCAGCATTAGCATAGGAAAAAAAATTAAAGCTGCACCTATGTAAAATGCTAGGATAAATCTCCATCTCAAACCGATTACCTCCTAATTTCATCATAATAATTGAACCTATCAGATTCTTGCATAATTATTTAATCATACTAAAAACATAGGTCATTTGTAACAAAGGTAAAGTTTATACGTAGGTTAATAGCTTTCCGGAAGCAAAAACCAACACTAATTATAACGCCTTTCCTTAAAATAATCTATCGATTTTTGCCGAAACCCTTATAGAGTAAAAAAATCAAGTTTGTAATCTGCCGGCTACCTCTATCAAGGAGTTTATTATTAATCTATTCTTTGAATTTAGACACGGGATATGTTAAAATTTATAAGATTCACTTAATATAAAAGTTTAGAATGTCTGAATAATTAAAGAGGGAATTATATGGCACTGAAAAAGCATAAAAAGAAACTTATTATTCTTGCTTTTCTGATAGGCTTATTTATATGGGCTTTTTGGAATGGACTTGTAATAGAGCGATATGAGATAAAAACGGGTAAAGTGACAGAGGATATAAAAATAGTCTTAATTACCGACTTACACAGCCATATTTACGGCAAGGAACAAAAGGAAATCGCAGATAAAATAAGGGAGCAAAAACCCGACTTAATTCTGCTTGGCGGAGACATTGCCGACGACGGAGTTCCTATAGAAGGAACAAAACAATTTCTGTCTGCAATAAAAGACATCGCGGATATTTATTATGTGAGCGGTAATCATGAATTTTGGTCAGGCGATATTGAAAATATTAAGAATACCATTCGCTCATATGGGGTTACGGTTTTGGAAAATTCCTATGATGAAATATTCGTAAACGGAAATAAGATTATTCTTGCCGGGGTAGATGACCCGGACGGATTTTGTGAAGGCTACGAAAAGGACGGTTCAGATTATACCGGAGAAAAGTTATATAATACATACGGTTCGTGGGATGAAAAAGTGGAAAAATCCTTTGAAAGTCTTGTTGTGAACAACTATTTCAGTATCCTACTGTCCCACAGACCCGAAAAAACCGATTTATATGCAAGGCTGCCCTTTGATTTAATTTTATCGGGACATTCCCATGGCGGGCAGGCTCGTATTCCCTTTTTTATAAACGGAATTGTGGCACCAAATCAAGGTTTCTTCCCCAAATATGCCGGCGGTTTGTATGAATATTCCGGTAAAATACATATAGTTAGCCGTGGGGTATCCTTCAAACCCCATATGCCTCGTATATTTAATCCACCGGAAATAGTAGTTATAACGCTTAAAAGCAATTGAATAATTAATACCCGGTAAAAAAGCGAAGAGATGTGAAATACACTCCCTTCGCTTTTTTAATTACTATTAACTTTTTTCAATACCCGTTACGGCTAAACGCAGTAGGCGGTTTTACGGGATTATCCAAGGCATAATCCTTAATAATTTGAGAAACTCGGGCTCCGCTTTCTGTGGTAAACATTAAACTTACCGTGCTTAGACCTAAGTTCTCATATTTTTTCTTTTTATCCGCCCAGTAAACCGGCACACTGTTTAGTATAACATTACGGTGACCGTATTCGCCCAAAACGGGAAACTGTGTTCCACGGCGGTCGGTAAGGGTGAATTGAGGGCAAGTCAGGCGACCGCTTTGAACTTTACACTGCCCGGCATTTTTAATTAGACAGTTTTCGCTTAACATAAGAGGAAGATGTCCGTAAACCAAAGCAGACACAGGAACTGTCTTTTTTATGTCACGCATTTGAGCAAAATTCAATTCTTGAGATAGAATAACGCCCTGCAATCCGGCGTTGGCAAGTACATTTAATGCAAATGAGTTTGTAACGTCCAAACCACTACTGCCCCATATATGAAAACCCAATTCTCTTGCGATTTCTATGTGACCGATGTTGTCAACCAAAGCATGGGTAAGACCGGAACTTCTTGCACGTTCAGCAGCTTTTTTAACCCCATTCATTTCTATATCGGTAACAACCAAAGGAAGGCGAACGCCCAGCTTGTCCTTTAGTGCGGTTGGCAAGTTTAGCTTTAAAAGCCCGTCAAACTGTTCAAGGGGTATGAATATTTTATCAAGGGACTTATTAATTTCCGGGTCACAAAGCAATTGCCGGACCTGTGAAAGTTGCTCTGACGTAGAGAAAATCAAAGTTAATAAAGGTGGTTTTTTACTGTGAAACCGGGCATTTGCAGGTAGTGTAACAGAGAAAGGCTCTGTAATTTCAGCCGGCTGTTCTGTAGTATCCGATAATTTTTGCAGTGTATTAAGTGAAGGAAGATTGAATTTCTCAGAAACCGCCTTAGATACAGCCTTATTCTGCTCTGTACGTACACCATACATATGCACGCCCAATTTTTCGGTAAAATACCCGTCTGTAAAGCCGCTGCGTGAGAAGACCCGTGCAAGGGAGTCCATCTCTTTACCGGTAGCGTTACGTCCTTCGTCAAGTAACCGGCGAAAAATTTTCGTCACTGTATATACATAATCGGGAGATTTCATTCGTCCCTCAATTTTCAGGGAACAGGGCGATAGACGTAAAAGTTCTGTAATATGAGCCGCCAGTGATAAATCTTTTAAGCTTAACGGATAGGTTGGCTTCGCTGTACGACCGGTTTTATAATTTAAGCGACAGGGTTGAGCACAGGCTCCACGGTTTGCACTCCTGGTTCCGCCAAGGGCATAGCTAAAGTAACATCGACCGCTATGAGACGAGCACAAAGCACCGTGGATGAACATTTCTACTTCAATGGGCGAGTTTTTAATCAGTAAATCCAGATTTTTTGCTGAAAGCTCTCTGGCACAAATCACTCGACTAAATCCAAGCCCGGCTAAAAAACCGGCGGCATCTGCGTTATGGGCGGCGGCTTGCGTGCTTGCGTGCATTACTGCCGTTGGGAAATATCTTCCGATTATTTCAGCAAGACCTATATCCTGTAAAATAAAGGCATCTGCACCGCTGATTAACGCAGTTTCTATAAAGTTTAAAAGGTCACTTTGAGAGTCGCCCTTCATTATTTCTCTGTCGGTATGAACCGTATTCAGTGTAATATATCCTTTTCTGCCGTAGTTATGAAGCAGTTTCAGACTTTCGGTTAACTCCGTGTTCGTAAAGTTTTTGGCGTTTAGCCTTGCGTTTCCAATCTTTCCGCCAAAATAAACAGCATCGGCACCGGCAGATATTGCAGCGGCTAAAGACTCCGCCGAGCCGGCCGGAGCAAGCAGTTCGGGTTTTTGTTTCTTAATCAAGTCTTTCGTTTCCTTCAAATGAGACCTCCGGTAAAGTAAGGGCAGGCGGAAGCCTACCCAAAATCTATAAATGTTCTTATTTTAATTATTATATCAGCTTTTTTAAGCATTCTGTCACTTAGTTTGTGGGTAATAATAATTTTATAATCATAATAACACCGGTTAGGCTCAATTTCAAACTTAATTTATTCTTTGGCTTTAAAAGCAATTTTGCGTCATGCAGACGACTTGATACCGAAGACAAGACAGTCTATAATAAAAGAACATAGAATCACCAACCCGTAAAATACGGATAGGATGATGTTGCTTTAAAGCTCAATCAAAATAAACGTTTCACAGACAGACAAGGAGCAAATCCATGACAGGACAAAATCGCAAGGACGTTACCATAGGAGCAAGGGTTAAAATCGTACTCAAAGCTGATCAAAGAACAGGAAAGTTGACCGAGGGTGTGGTGGCAAAGTTGCTGACCAAAAGCAGTTTTCATCCCCATGGTATTAAGGTAATGCTTGAGGACGGGCAAGTAGGCAGGGTGAAAGAGATAATTCGGGATAAACAAAGAGACTCATATTAACCGATTAAGTTCTTCTACAAAATCGGTAAACCTCTTAGGATCGTCAATATAAACATCATTGTAACAAACTGCTTTACCAAACAAAACCTTAAAAGCAGATTTTATTCTGCCCTACAGAGTTGTATTATTATGGTCATAACGTGAATCTTGAACGGAAATATTATAGTTAACCTCATCATTGCCCGAAATTAACTTTTCAACAACAAACATTGAGCAGTTGCAATCGCATTTCAAAATAACAAAAGAATTCTTATGGGTTTTCATTGGTTTACCTCTTATACTTTTTCTTATTTAGTCGTATTTAACACCTACCGGTTCTGCCCGAAGTCATTAAATATATTACACCTGCCGGAATCAGGATTAAGGCTATAACCCACACGCCCATATAACCGTTTTCCGCAGACAAGAGCCCACCATAAATAACAGGCGATACTGTTTGAACGCCACTGCCAAAGGCACCCATTCCGGTCATTATTACAGCCGGCTCACCAATACTTTTAATTTCAGGAAGTGCCAAAAATCCGCTCATGTAAACCCCTGATGAATAGCCGTCAAATATGCCGAGCAACACAGAAACGAGTAGAGTTGTTAAAATAATCGGGGATACCCCTAACATCAGCATTGACGCTCCGCCAAAAACAGGGATAACCGCTAAGGCAAACTTTGTCTTAAATTTTTTAGATATACGAATTAACGCCGTGCCTATATATATTCCGGCAAGCCCGTTAAGTATAAAACAATAACTAAGCAACAGATGGCTTTGTCCTTGATTTTGAATAAATGAAGGAAGACAAGCAACTACAAACATTAAAACAAAATTCACAGGAGCAGCAATAAGGACAAAGTACTTAATCACATTAAATTTAAAAATAGTTTTTAGTTTCCCTTTTGCCTTCGTCTGAATTGTTGTAGCAACTAATTTGATATTATTTAAAACGATTTCCCAGGGAACCAAAACATAAACCAAGAATATGTAAACTGCTATCAAGCTTGCAGTAAACAGGAACGACGTTTTAACTCCCATAGCACTTGCAATAACGCTTCCCAGTGAAGCACCTACAGTTATACCTGCCAGCGTTCCGGCGTTTAACGCACCATAGTTTTCGCTTACATCTTCCCCATCTTTACTTCCGTATGCAACAATTGCGTTTGCTACAAGGTTTTTAAAGGCAAATCCTATACCGGTAATAAAACGAAGTGCTATCAATGTAAGGGGATTGTTTGAAAAGGCACAAAGTATGTTGGCACCTATAATCAAGCCACCGCCCAAAAAAAGCGTCAATTTTAAAGGAGCGTTTTTCAGCAATTTCGGAAGAATTACAGCTCCCGCCATGCAGGCAAAAAGCTCAAAGGTCATTGGCAGGGTTGCGGTTATTTCAATAGGAAGTGAAAAAACAGTTCGGTTCCATTCCCTTATCATCAAAGCCGAGAAAGGCATTGTTGCATATATTGCCAGGAAAAACAAAAAATTAGACATCCTTAAAAAATCTTTCAGAGAATCATACTGTTCATCGCATACGGAATTAAATTTTGAGCTGAACCTGAATACAAGCTGACTTGGAAATTTAAGCACTTCTTTAACGATTATGATGGATAAAATAAGTGTGATTAAAAAGATTAGTGCCATTTCCATCATTTTATCGTTAATATAATTTTGCGATATTTCTATTTCTATTATTAGTGATGAATTATCGTTAAACGGCAAGGAAAATCTGTATTCATCCGAGCGATCAAGAATGTCGGAAGTATCCGCAAGAACTCGGTACATCCTAAGGTTCCAAAGTATAGGTGTATCTTCTGCCTTTTTAGACAGGAATTCATCAAGCCCATACATACGGTCGTAGGGCGCTCCCTTTTCGTTAACGGTTGAAATCATGTCGCGGAAATAAAATGAAATATTCTCTGCACCCTTGAACATAACTTCTTTGTATCTGTTTTGAAATTCATTATAGGAAAACAAACTCAGTACAACAATTGCCAACGAAAGAACAAACGCATGGCTTAAAAATAATGATTTGTGTTTTGTTTCATCAACTTTCTTTTTACCTTTTAGTTTAGGCTTAATTAATGTAATAATTACAACAGCCGCTAAAGTTGCCAACGCAATTAATCCTGCTGCTCTGTATAGCTCCGCACCGGACTCATTAATGTTATAATCAATATTTTCTTTAGGGTAAGCCAATACAAGGTATCCGGCATTTGAACCGTTTTGCTCCCTTATGGGTTGTGACAGAAATTCCGTATCTCCAATACGTATATGAGCAAAACCGTTTTCGCTTCCCAAGTTTAGTACTGTTTCTTGGAAGTCGATTCGTGAATAACTTAAATAAATGTCGTTTTTTTCTTCGTCCGTTAATGAATTATACAAAGGGATGCCTTCATTATCTGCAATTATGGCTCCCACTTTCTCATCATACAAATTAACCAATCTCTTTAAAACCCTATCCATACCATAAAAAGAACCCATTGTTTTTCCGTTGGAAAGTGCCGTTTCGGTCTCGTCAATAATTTGGCGACTGACAAAGGCATATGCCTGTCTTTTTATACTTCCGTAATTTGTCTCAAAAGCAGAAAAAGACAGCCAAGAGACAAGGAAAATCGAGAGTATAGAAACCAATGAAAAAACTAACATTATCCAAAGGTTGCTTTTGGGTTTATTCATTGTTTACCCCCTGACCGGAATCCCTGTTTTTCGTATAGATTTTCTCACTTGACAAAAGCATATCAAACGTTGGTTTATAACCGATTTTGTTGGCTGTATCAAGATTAATTACAAGGTAAGGAGAGCTTACAAATTCCTGCGGCAAATCACGGGGTAAGGCTCCGTTAAAGATTGCTCCCATAACGTATGAACAAAACGGCGCAACTCCCTTATAATCAAGGGGTTGTACCAACAGCAGAGCACCGTTTTCCACAAAACCCGATCCGTATTGAACAAGAATCGGTACTTTTTTTTCGTACAATAAATTAAGGAATTCACCTGTTCTTTTTTCATCCCTGATTAAATTTGTTGTAAGTATAAATGCATCTATATTATCCTCTTCAACAAGTTTCTTGATTGATTTTTTAATCTCATCGTAATAATCTTCTATATACTGAGCTTCAAAAGGCGGAATTACAGCTTCCGAAATTTTAAAACCCTTCTCTGCCGCCGTTTTTCTGTAGGCACTCATGGGTGCTACCGTTTCATCATAAAAAACTACTCCCACATTTTTAAATTCAAAAAGGTTATAGTAGTAGGATAACTGCTTTTCATAATCCGTCTTTCCGATATGTGCCCATAACATTTCACCGCCGGAATCATTCTCCGACTTAACCAATCCGCTACCTATAGGGTCAACACAAGCGTACATCATAAGAGGAACCGGCAGATCCAGTTTTTTGCACAGCATAGAACTCCTTGTTCCGCTGGCAAAAATAATATCTACTTCTTTCTTTACCAAAACATGCTCTTTTAGCCTGTCTCCAACATAATCTTCAACATAATCCTCGCCTATTTTAAGGTAATAACTTGCGTCGGCTGCAAATTCCATGTAAGGACCGGTATCTCTTTCAGACAGCCATTTGATAATTTCCATTGCATCACAGTTTTCAGGTATAAAGGGTAGCTTGTCATAAGTAATCCACCCATCCTCTTTCAAACTTTCCACAACATAATAGAACATTTCAGCAGTGATGGGATAGGGATCTTCATCAATATAAGAAACCCGAAACTTGCTTCCGTCGGGCTTAGTAATAGGAGAAGAAGGAAATATATTATACCGGGAATCCTCTGCATCAATTTTTATCTTCGTAGCTTCTTTAACATCACTAATCCCACAGCCCGAAAATATTAAAGCGAATATCAGTAAAATTGTTATTAATCTTACTGCATAACTCAAGCTCATCACCTCATATAATACCGGTTACGGCTTATAATAATTGCCTTTTTCATCTGGTATAAAGGTCATAACAGTCTGATAATCTGCCTTTTCAAAACCGCATCTCTCAGCTTGTTTTATGGAACAAATATTTTTTTTATCAATTAATAAATAAGGCGTTCTTCCCTGTTCAATTAATTTACGAAGTAATGTAACAGTCAAAATATCCGCCAAACCTGTGCCCCTATACTCCCTGTCCAGGAATATGGGTCCTATATCACAATTTTTATGAATTAATATAAAACCCTTTTTCTCATTATTTATAAAAAGTCCAAACCCTAAATCTTTTTCAATTCTGTTTTTAAGATATTCCCTTTCGAACTCTTTACTTTTATAATTTAAGTCTATGTAATCCAACCAATCTATAGAAATTGGCGTAATTTCATAATTCTTTATGTTTATTCTTTTTATTATGGAATGCAAATCCGGAATACGTGCTAAGTCATTAATAACCATTGTTACATAGTCTGTTACTACTGCTTCGGGAAATATTTTTTTTACTTCATTGATATACTCTGTTCCGGAAAATACAAGCGTTCTTACTTCACTTGAAATGTCCTCCAACAGGCAGGACACATCTTCTGTGGAGGTAAATTCACAATTATAGTAACCACCCATTTTTTCTCTCAACCTGATTGAAGTCCCACATCGCTTAAAGTTCTCATAATTATTTGTCTCGATTATGGATTTTAGCCTAGACCTTAAACCTCTGCTTTGGTTGCTTTTTAAAGTAATCATTTCCACCTCTAATAATGAGACACTTTTTTCTTTAAAAATTGCATCATTCACAATGTGAGTTAACCGGTCTGTTTACGGTGTTTTTCCCACTAGGTCCAACTCACAAGTTACTTTCCTTTTAAACATATTGTTTGCTGTAACAGTGATTAATATGGAAGCAGCCAAAGCAGAGAAACTGAGAACCAAAAAATTTGATGCAAGCTTTAAATATATGGAATTCAAATAGCCCTCTGAAACTTTTGCTCTAATCTTGGTATTTGAATCAATGTAAATAGTGTCTATAAGCGGTATTTCTTCAGCGTTTTTCATAAGCCAGGGACCCAAATCCGTTAAATTGTCCTTGGTTGCCCCTTTTGCAAGCACAGAATCTACCCTGCTCTGAACAGCATATGACATAGTATTGGCACATTGAAGAGCAGTTTCACCTACTGTATTTTGGAATCGAAATACAGTAGTAACGGCATCAATTGTCGTTGCAGAAAAAGTAAGAATACTGATTAAGATTCCTATTTTAATAATTAAACCGGTTTTATCCAATCTACATCTTTTAATGATAATTACGCCAAGCAGGAAACAATACAGAAAAATAACGGAGGTTTGTGTTAAATCCTTGCTGATTATGTCCGAAATAGGGTTATTGATGGCAGCCCTTTCAACACACATTATTACATAACCCTCTATATTTCTGTCATGATCGTTTAAATAGTATCCCTTTATGGGTATGGTGATAAAAAAGTCATTATCATCGGATGTTACGCTATAAATGGATCCTGAATTAAAATCCCTTGTTATGTCAACCGTTATGTTTAGCCGGTTTGCCGGGACGCCGGAAGAATACAGTAAGTTTAGGTCAGCGGATACTATGTACACACCTTTCATATATGAAGAAGAGTTTTGAATACCTGTTAGTATACTTTTAACATTATAAAAGTTTTCCAGGCGTTTACCGTTCATTATTCCGTCACTAATCTGGCTTACAAAGCGGTTTGCATTTACAGACACTCCCGAAAACGTTACATCTTCATATAATTCCCTTAATATTCCCGTTTTAATTCTAAACGAAAAAACACTGATTATTAATAAAAAAATAACCAGTAATAAAACAGATAAATATTTTTGCTTTGTTAACCTGTTCAATAATACCGGCCTCTTTTCATAACAAATACTGTATTATTAAATATATAATCTTCAAAGCAAGTTCAAACTTATGCAGTAGGGATTGAAACAGGATTATGGTGTGTTCCAACCAACGTAGCCGCAAAATTTTAAGCTTATATTTTTCACCGGCCAAGGCAGAATTAAGCTAACCCCGGTGTTTCTCATGATGGTATATTAATAGTAACTGCCGGAGTCATTGTTATCTTTATAACTCCTCCGTATGCACAGAAGCAGGTACTTGTGCTGTTTAACGCCGGCGTACCTTCTACCAAGACTGTCACTGCTCCGGGCGCCCAGGGTGCTGTGATTACCGGGGTACAAGGCTGGGGAGTCAGAACACCCAATGCTGCAGAAGTTGCTGATGCCACGGCCGGGTTTGCCAAGGACAAACACATACCGAAAGGCATTTTTGGAGTATCTGTTATCTTGGCAGTAGGATTGTTCATGGACAAAGTTTTTGTTGCCGTGCCTGTCAAAGTAGAAGGTGCAACTCCAAAACTGCAAGTACAAACTGCAGATGTTGTACAAATTTGTGCCATTAAAAATCACCCTTCGGATTAAAAACTATTTCTCCTAAATCATTAAAACCGGATTTGTTGATACTAACCTGATTTTTGAATGAATCTTTGCCTACTGTAAAAGTCATTTCCAACTTGCACTGCGCGTCAAATTTTTCATTATCAATTATCAGATAAAAATAACCATCCTCAAATGTTCTGCCGTAAATTACTTCAATTATTTCAACACTCCTGATCCAGTCATTTTCCAGAGGCTTCTCTAAAATGCAAATATTGCCGTCTGCCTTTAGAACGGTAATAATTTCGCAGTTGTTATCCTCTCGATGTTTAAGAAGAAACTTTCCGGGTATGGGTATTTTGTTTTTTGGAACTGTGCTGTAAACTTTAAGGAACTTGCTTCCTGCCTTTGCCTCCTTCTCCGTTATTTTAAGAATACCTTGGCTTTTTGGTATTGCATTATAAATTGCGTTTGCTACAGGCTTTTTATCTTTATATAGTAGCTTACCTTTAATTTGCGTTGTATTTTCTTTATGTACATATTGCTCCGAAGGACTTAACGGTAAAATAATAACTTCCGGCGGTTTACCCGGTGTGAAGTTAACCTCTGCTATTTCCTGCTGAAATTGAAGCCCATGTACCCTTACGGAATAATTGCCCTCCGGTAAATCCGTAAAAACGAAATAGCCGTCATTTTTATAAACAGGATTTATAGTTTGTCCGTTTACATTAAATAATACTTCGCCCTTGCCCAACTTTTTTCTTGTCAGCTTATTTATAGGCATAATTGCAAAACTGACTACCCTTCTCACCGATTAACACCCTCCTTATGCACTGTAACTATAGTTGTATCGGTAACACGAGGTGAAATAGGTCTTGTTCTGGTTGAATCCAGCTCTACGGATGTAATCTGAACAACAAACGAGGGTTTTATGGGCTTATTGGCGTTATTCCATATTTTGTTCAGTCCCTCTTGATTGGTTTTTATTGTATTAATTAGAGGTAATCTTTCTGCTGATTTCAGAGAACCCATAAGAAACTTTTCGTCAATAATAGGATTATCCTTAATCACCTGAAAAGCCTTTCCCAGTATTTTGTATTCATCGGATAGCTTTGTTTTTGCCGGTGCCTTGGAATGTGCTGAAATAAGAACATTAAGTTTTAGCTGTGTAGGTGACATTATTTCCATATTCGGATTTAACGGATCGCTTACAAAACCTCTGCCCGACCCTTCAGCCGTCTCCTCAAAATTATAAACCCATATTGTAAGCTTAAAATCCTCCGGCTCATGTGGGTAACACACACCTATCCCATCTGAATTTTCAATAGGTTCCGGGCACAAGTAATATTTCAAAAGCTCCCCGAGAGATTGTGCCGTTTCAAAAAAAACATTACTTTCAGCCAGCCTAATCACCTCCTGTATCGGTTTAACTTAATTAATGAACACGTTAAATTAAACCCCTATATCAGCCTCCGGTACAACCTCATTATATATGCCTTTTGATAAAAAGCCGTTAATTGTATATGTTTTTATTGTGTTTCCTTCTTCGTCCGTAAAATGTATATAAATACTGCTGCCGAATTTGTAGGATAGTTTATCAAGTTCTACACTTCCGTCGACTCTTGAACTTTTACCTATAGTGGCATTTTCATATTCAATACGGTAGCCCTTGGCAACGTTGTTTATTTCGTTGGGAACATTGAAGTTTTTAAAAACTACCTTGTTCTGTGCTTGATTTTGCTCATTGGAATATATACAGTAACTTCCTACAAATGATTCAAAATGCCTCTGACCGGTATTTTCGCCTTCGTTTGATTTAAGTTTGTAAAAAGACGGCGAAACAGAATAATTGTAGCTAGGTTTCATATTAAAACCCAAAAGTCCCTGCATAGCCCTGTCTAAGGCAAACAATTTTTTTGAATAAGTTGCTTTCGCTATTTCCGCATTTAATACAGCCTCTTTTTCCGTTCGCAATGAAGCGGTCTTTTCCTTTTTCGATAATTTCCCTGTTTTAAATTTTAACTCGGCTTCATTTTTAGATTTTTTTGCCCCTGCATAAGCAACAACAGTATCTCCCAGTTCGGTAAATGACTTTAAAGCATCTTCTTTTAGTTTGGGTATATCCTCAACAGAGAATACTCCAAGCATACCGCCGGAAATATTGAATATGGAATATTCATACCTTGAAACATTGAGATTTTCCGGGATTTTCCCAAAATCCACAATAAAATAAGCACTTTCATAAGCAAATCCCGAAGGTATTGCATAGCCGGTAAGTTCCTTAAACCTTGTTTTTCTTCCCTGTATACTGTTTTCCGCTTCATTTTTAAGATTGCCGGCATTATAAATTAGCTTTTTGGCATCATCCCTGTCTTTTTGTTTAAGTTTTCCGGTTTTAAATTCTGTTTCTACCCGTTTAAAGTCTTCATTTAATTCATCTTCAAGCTCTGTATAGTAGACTCTTTTTATTTCGGCCAAGTTTATATCTATAACTACGTTGCTGATTTCCTCAACAACAGAATTGTATCTTCCTATGTAATTATTCAACAGACCTGTGTATTCATAAGAAAACTGTACAGCTTGGTCAAGACCCTTTTCAGAATCTGCATACGTTAATTCTATTTGTTTTTCCTTTTGTCTAAGGCTATACAGTATATTATTTAGTTCAGCATCGGAGGACAGAGCTGCCTTTACAGCCTGAAGCATATTCATTGGTGCACTTGCCGCCGAAATATTTATCGTATATAAAATAAACATTAGTGAAAGGGCAAGAATTGTACTAATAATTCTTTTCTTCACAAGAATCAATCCACTCTTATCCGTATTTAAAGCCTGTCCCTATATAATGTGCGTTACATATAATTAAAAATCACGAACTTCTGATAGTATTCGCGTGTTTACGTCAAATAATTATTTAGGTAGGGATAAGCTTTTATCATTCAAAAGTTAATCCCAGGCTTTCAAAATCCGATTCATTCAACCCAAGATCACTGAAATATTTCTTTTTCTCAGATTCTTTGCTGTCCTCTTTAGCTTCATCCCCGGCCGGTTTCTTGCCCTCGTCTAGGGCATCCCCTCTGCTTGAGTCCTTTTGATAAATATACTCGTTAAATAGAAATTTATCACTTGTGTTCCCATACCAACTATGCTGAATTATACCGTCCCCGTGGACTTCTATGTATGAACAGCCCGGCTCGTTTTCTACATTAAATAAATAAGCCGCATAAGCCGGCAAAACACCGTTGACTAATTTACTGCTGTTGTCTTTGTCATCATGCGAAAATGTGTCGAATATTCGGGAAATATAAGGAGGATTTTCTCCTTCTGCAAACTCAACCCTAATGGCTATACCGTATTTTACATTATATAACCAGTATGAATCGGTTCTATAAAAATCCTTTATACCTTCTTCAAAGGACGAGTACATATTTTCAACCGAATCCTCAAACAGCTTCTTATAATCAATTCTGCCGTCAGAAAAACTTCCACTGAAAGTCAGACCCGATGATTTGTCTGTAAGACGTCCTTGACCTTCCGGTTTGCCAAAGGCAAAATCGCCCTTGTAGTAAAGGTTTCCGTTTATATAAAGTTCACCTTTTCCTCCCGGTTCTCCATCCGGAAACTCTCCCGAATAGTAATTACCCTTACCTTCATAAAACAAAATTCCTTCACCGGAATATTTACCGGCAGAAAAGTTTCCTTTGTATTTAATGTTGCCGTCCGGGTAATTTTCGATGCCGTCGCCTTCCGGTAAACCTGCTGCAAAAACTCCCTTTAGCCATATGGTCCCATCCTCGAAAAATAGCGTACCCACTCCGCTTTTATCTCCGCCTACAAACATTCCGTCATAATACACCTTACCGTCCTTTGTTATCGTTCCTTTTCCCTCAGGAACTCCCTTATTAAAATCACCTTCATAAATTTCGCTGTCGTTTAATTTTAGGATTCCTTTACCGTGATAATCTCCTTGAAGGAAATCTCCTGAATACAGTTGTTTGTTTTTCTCATAAAGAATACCTCTGCCGTCATAAAGACCCTTTGTAAAACTTCCTTCATATAAAAGCTCCGCGTTTTTCTCATATAACTTACCTTTACCCTCGTACAATGAGTTTTCAAAGCCGCCTTGGTATTTAACAAAGCCATCCTCGTAAAACAATTCTCCTTCGTCTGTATATTTTCCGTCCTTTAGTCTTCCTTGAAACATTTGTGATTTTTTTTCCTCGTCATAGTACAAAACTACCTTACCGGAATATGTATTTACTGTAGGTTCCTTAAAATAAAGGTGAGCTGTAAAAAACAAACTTACAAGAAACGGCCATATAACAAAAATTATCAAGAGCGGAATGCCGATCAGCAGGATAATAAATATAACAAAAAATTTTTTTGCCACATAAACGTCACCAAAGTCATAAAAGTCATCCCTTTTTTCAGGTCTGAGCTTTATAGCCTGCGGTAACTTTGCGGCAGCTTTAGGTACTTTTGAAATATACCTGCTTAGATTGGTACCGGAGAGAAATTTTTGCCATAGATAAAAAATCGGTCTGAATATAATTGATTTTAGAACCCTTCCGACCATTGTAAGGTTGCGCATTATAATCTTTATGATCACATTAATCCACCTTTACAAGGATAACTTTATACTACCGGTCACTTACCACTGTGAAAATATGTCTTAGCTTATTTAACTATATATGGTAAACGTATCCAACTTTGCCTCACTGCGTATATTATGTTCCGATAGATACATATAATGCTTTGATATCCCATCCTCCGAGGAGAACTTAATTATTTCCATGAACAAATTCTTAGCTTTTTCAAAATCACCGTTTTCAAAACAGAATAACGCAACCCTAAACGTATCTTCAAAAGTGGATTTTAGACGTAATAGGGAATAGGGGTCAGAGTCGTATATGTCAAACAATTCGATTTTCTTACCTTTTACCAAAACATTACCTATACGTCTTGACTGATATGTATTTTGTTGCAGATTTTCCGTAAAATCTTCAATCGCAACAATATAAACATCAGATTCAAAGCAAATTTCCGCTATTCCATCGGTTACTGTCAAGCGTTCGGAAACTGCTATGGGCTGCATTCTGCTTTCGTCTCCGATAAAGCCAAAAATAGCATTGGTTTTAGCAAGAACAATTCTTACATCGGTTACTCTTCTGTCGTTAAATAAGAGATTTTCTTCGTTTATTGCTTTTACGGAGTCTCTTATTTTAAGTGCTGCTGAAAGTGCAATATCAGGGCCGTCTTCAAAAACTGCATCAAAACCTTCATATCTAAAATTAAAAACCGTGCCCTTATTATCGTTTATAACAGGAACTACTTGCTCCAGGATAAGATTTATTGCGTCAAGGTTGCTTCCGGCATTATCCATTCCCGTGTTATCCGGAAACCTCAGATACAGACACAATATATAAATACCGGTTTTATACTGACGTAAATTTCTGTTTATTCCTTCCATGCTGTATCTTCCCAGTATCTCAAGAAATCTTTCCGGTATAAACGGAAGATATGCTTTATTTACCTGCTTAAGCTCCATTGTAACTTGCCGTATATTGTTTTTAAGGTCATTTAGAGAATCGGCTAATTCTTCAATCTCGTCTCCGGATTTAATAGTAATTTCCACATCATAATTACCCCCGGTTATGTCTTCAACATTTTTCTTGAGTTTCTTTAGATTAAACAGACTGAACATTTCCACTGCCGTAAGCACAACTACAAGAAGAATAGCTGTAACAAACATGAAAGTAACAATATTTCTTTCTATTTCCGACAAAAACTCGTCTATCCCGGTAAGATTGCCTATGACACAAAGCTTCACCGGTTTTCCTTCCGCAACTTCATCCGTGTTTAGCACCAGTATTAGCTTTCGACCTGTCATATCGGCGCTTTCCGTATACACTCCCGCTTCAATGTCTGAAATTTTTTTTCCGCTTAAAAGGCTGTCAAGATTGTAACCTTTTGAATATCGGTCGTTTGAAGCCAGTATTCGAGGTATTCCCTCATTATCCACCGTAAATAAGTGGGTTTTGAATCTGTCTATTGTTTCGGAGGATAAAATTCCTCTGTCTATAGAATATTCCTCACCGTATCTCTCAACGATCAAAGCCAAGTTCTCTGCCTTAACACCCATATCATCCGACATTGCCTTAGTAAACGACATAAAAATATCTGCCACGGACAGCATTTTGCTTTTTTGGGTTTCATACATACCGGAGGATATATCCGGTATAAGGTAATAACCGGTGGTAAAATAAAGAGCCGAATAAAGCACCAAAATTATTAATAATGTCTGTCTGGCAAGAATGGACAACTTCATATTCATAAAGCCCGTAAAAAAATCCCACATTAAAACAGACAGTATTACCACACCTATTACTACCGCCGAAAAAAACAACCAAAAATTAAGATCCGGCTCTTTTCGGTTTGATATTTCTGCAACCTTTGTAAAGTAAGTTGCTCCACCCATATAAATGCTTGCACCGTCAAGCTTTTCATAAACCCCGGTAATGTTCCCGGACGGGTTAACGCTGACATTGGTTAACTTCTCAAATGGAATATTATCCCCTGTAGTTAAAGACCTGGTTCCTGCAAACTCAAGCAAAAAATCCTCGTTATATCCGGGATTTGAATAAATTCCTCCGGATAGTCTGTCATAAAAATAAACTGTTCCGTTGCAATAAAAGAAATTTTCTATGTAAATACCTTTATCGGAAATTTCTACGGATTTAACGTCATTTCCGTCCATAATTTTTACGCCGGTTGCGTTGTTTATTATAATACCTTCGTTGGGCAGAGAACAAAAAGCTGTCAGTTCCTTTTGCTCCGGTGCTGTAAGTGTATATTCAGCCATTTTGGTAAGGGGTTCTCCGCCGCCTTTCAAAAGCTTATATTCTTCTATTGTGCCCTCATTGTTAAACCCAAAAATAATGTTTCGTTCATCTTCACTTATTGAAGATATTTTTTTGTAACGTCCATCTTTATAATGGGATAAGTCATGATTGAATATCTCGTCATAATATGTTCCGTCTTCTCTGAACATATGAATCCTTACATATTCAATCCAACCCGAAACAGGATTCATACCATATTGAGTAATTATAATATTTTTTTCATTGTCAACATAAATAGAATCCACAAAAGAATCCCATTCAATTTGCTCGGTTACGTTCTTCTTTAAAACAGACGATCCGGTAGAATCCACAGCACAGAGAAATTGCCCATTGTTTTCCTTCCTCATAAAGTAAACCATGCCGCTTCTGTCCGATGAATAGGCGTAATTCACAGCAGTTTTATCACTACTTTGTAACAGTACGGAAAAAATTGAGTCCTGCCATACAGCAAAGGCTATTAAGGATAATGAAAACAGAATAACTGTAAAGCTAAGTATTTTCTTGAACATATCCAAATTCACCCTTTTCTCTTTCTGCGAAATTTTCTTTTGAGATAACTGACAAGCATTCTTTTCCCGTACGCAAAATTCGTCTCTCTAATCAATTCTTCATAACGACTTAGAGCCTGTGGCAGCACTTGTTTATAAACAGAAAAAGCTTCTGCAATATCCTCAAACTTGCCGTTCCTATAATCATTTAGATAATCTTGTATTATCTCCGGCAGAAACCGGCTTTTGGGAAATATCTCCGCAAGTATGTCATATGAAAGCTCTGTGACAGTTTTGCAAGTATTTTCGGGAAGCATTATAAAATTTACTTTAATTTCTCTGTTATTGGGTAATACTCGGAAATTGTCCTTTTTAATAACCATATTGGCTACGTCTTCCGGAAGAAGTTTAAAAATCATACATTCCTCCAGGAAGCTCTTTGCATATGCAGACCTTGTTTCAAAATCAGCGGGGCTTACTTTTGAAAAGAATTCTTCCGGTTTTTCACCGGCATGGTATCTGAATACGGTGGTTAATGTATCCGGCCCTATATGAGTTTCCCGAAAATCAGCATACAATGAACTCTCCATATCATAGATGACAGGTAAGTATTTTTTTATAAAGAGTTTATTGTGATACACATTTAAAATATAGGGACTGTATGTATTTTTTTCGTATACGTCATTGCAAATGTATACTTGAATACCACCGGAATTAAATACGCACTCAATTTTTTTATACCTGCCTCCGCATAAAAGTGTCTGCATATTACTCACCTATTCTTCCACTATAACAAACGCACTTGAATATACATCCGTATCTGCACTGCTCCTTGAAGTAATCTCATAAATGCCGGGAATACTGGGTGCACGGTAAACACCTTTTGAATCTATTACTCCGCCATCTGTATCTTTTACTTCCCAAATTACGTTTTTGTCAGGTGTCCCCTGAACATCCGCTTTAAAGGATACCTGTTCACGAACCTTAATTTTCTTCATTTCGGGGATAATTTTTATGGTAGGCTTAGTAAATTTAACCGTGGACGCAGAGTCTCTGGTTGGTTTATATGCAAACCATTTTACCGTCAGCTCTCTGCCGGGTACAAAGTCCTTACACCAAACCCCCACTTTAAAGGTTCCCTTTTCAGGATTTAAAACTGCTGCCAGTTCTACTTTAGGAACGGATTTGTATCCGGATTTCGCAAAAACTTCTCCGTTGCCGAAAAGAAGTTTTCTATCTCCCTCTGAGCCGCCTTCGTCAGAATCAAATTCAGCCGAAAGGGTAAGGGAAACATCGCCCACTCCAAGATTATGAGGCAAATCATCTGAAAAAAACCTGGAATTAACCTTAATTACTCCTGTTAGGGGTATTTTAAGCATACCCGAAGAAGTGGCATAATCATATGCTTCTAAGGAGGGCATCCAAAAATTAAAAGCAAGACTTTTTGACTTTGGGTCGTAATTTACATCAACCTCCGGTTTCTGCCAATAGTCAAGCATTTTTATGGAAGATTCCGCTCTCTCCACTGCAAAACTACTGTTTGGGCTTGTATGGAGATTTTGTTCATACCCGGATTTATTAATATATTGGTCAAAGGGATGCGAAAATACTTTCCTCAATACATGTATGGAGCCGGCTTCTCCATAATCGATTTTAGCAAGATATATTGGAGTTTCATCTCCGGAGTAAATTTCGTTAAGGCTGCTTATTCTCATATTGTAAAAACGCTCTGCCTCTTCGGTTGTCCTGCAAATATTAATGTTTCGCACTGTGGAAAAATCCACGGTTTTACTTGTGTCGCCCATAGTCACAGTTATTTTTACGGGAGTTTTGGACCAAGGAATTTGTGTATCCGAAGACCCTTTAACGGTAAGCGGGAAAAAAGTCTTAATTACTCCTTGCCTGTCTTTGTCGTTTTCGTTATAACTTAGCCCAACAGTTTCTCCTGTGTCTACTCCCAGATAATCCGATTCAAAGGAAATTTTCAAACCCAGAGCCGGCTTGCTTATATTTTTAACCGCAATGTAACCTACAATAAAATCTCTATCTACAACAGCAATCTTGGGAAGAATCTGGACAACAACCAAATCGTCTGTGTTATAAACAATATCAACGTAATTCCTTCCGCTGTCCTCATATATTGCAGCAAAATTAGGGGTTGAATTATCAAGATAGAGTCTGTAGTTTTCGCGGATTTTATTGAATTCATCGCTTTCTCTGTCCCTTATACCTATGGCACTTACCGGTTCTCTGTCGGTTTCATTGTATGATAGACATAAATAACATTGTTCTGAACCGGCCAGTGTATCATAACCTTCTATTGCCATTATCTTTTTTACCGGAGAAGTATCTACCACTATCTCTCTGCCTGTATAATCAAAAGCCAAGCCCGATTCAACCGAAACAGAAGATTCATCGTTTATATAAGTACCCAGACCGGTTACTATCCCTACGCCAAAAACAGCTTTATTTACAGTTCTTCTTTTATCGTTAAAGTACCTTTGTTCAGTCTCAAGATCCCTTGCCGTCAGCATTTTTCCATAAAAGTAACGATTTCTCTCGAAAGGGAAGAAAGTCTTGTTTTTCATTGTTTACCCTCCAATAAAAGTCCCGTATGACACAGAACCTTCAGTATCCAGCGTTGCACCCTTATAATCCGTAACGCAGGAGTTTACGCCCAGGTAGGAATGGTGATTCAAAACTGCTCTTGGCCTTAAAATTATCATTTCAAAACATGTACCGGCAGGAATTACTTTTTCTATCCTTCTGACCATTGCACCATAATCTTTTCCCAGCTTTAATATTGATTTTTCTGAAACCATTATAAAAAACCTGTGTGCATTATCGCCGAAAAGTTTCTTGTAAAGCTCCTTGTCTTTTCCGCTTGTTAACATTTTTTGAATTTCAAAGTGTTCTATTATATTTGGGATTTCGCCCAACAGGCGAAATACTGTGTCTTCTATTCCCTTTTTTGTGCCTATATAGGAAAAACCTTCAGCAGAATAGCGGATTAAGTCCCTGATGCCCTCATCATCCAAATTATTTATGTCATTAATACCGATAAACATCGCCAGGTATTTTAAGAGGTCGCCTTCTGCATATTCAAAATCCATTGTTTTTCCCATAAGGTCGACTTTATTTTCTATGTCAAAGAATATATTGTCGAATATAGCCATAAACCTTTTAAAGAAATCATTTTCAGCACTGTCTTTCCTATAAATTTCGGGAAGATAGTCCGTTATTCGTTCCTTTGCCGCAAGAAGCTTAATCTTGCGAATTTCAAGTTCATCGGCGTTTGTCATGACAAAGGCTAAACGTAGCCAAATATATCTGCCTTTCAGATTTATATAACCATCGCAGGCATTGGAGAATATATCTTTGAAAAGACGGGACGTGAATTGTAATTTTTCTCTTGCATCAATATTTTCATCCGATAAATATTCATCTAAATCAATGAGTTGTTCTTCGCCGTTTATATCGGTTGTGTATACAACGGTTTTGTCGGAAGCATATGCCGAAACCGTAAATGAAGCGTTTTGCGGCAGTATTATATCCAGAAGAATCCTGTCCCAGAAAAACCTTTCGCTTCTTCCGTCTATAGACAAGCTTATGTAATAACTTTCGGAAAAAAGGTTCAAATCGTCTGTTTCTTCGGGTTTATAGACTATAGAATGCTTATTTGAAACCAGCCTGTGCAAAAATGCTCTGTCAAAGTCCCTTTTTCTGTTTATGGTAATATAATACCTTTTATTATCCAATCAGTATCACTCCCGGTCACTTCTGCACTTATGCAATTAAGTGTAGCTCCAGCTCTTTCAAATAAGGAACCATAATTTCCGTAATACTTATGTTGCCGTGAGCATCCCTTGATACATTATTACTGTCAGAATTCACCGCTAATCTTGCTATTTGAAATACTCCCTCAACAGTGCTGATTTTCATAATAATATCGCTTTCTTTTATCACATTTCCGATTTTATTTGCGTCAAGTTGCGAATTTATTTCAAACAAGGCTTTTATAATGCTCTCTATTTCAGCTTTTACTTTTTCTTTGTCATAAACAGCACCTATAACTGTTTCACAATATATATTAATTCCCACAAATATAGGCTTTTCAACAATAATTTTAGTGGTAACGGTTCTGTGCATATCCAAATAGTTCTGTATATCACGGATAAATTCATTATCCGGCATAGTTCCGGGCCTTCCGGAGTAAGGCAGAGCAACCACTGTTACCGCCGTTTCGGAATAATTGTCGGGGTTTGAATCATCATAGCAAGGAATTGCCTTTGCACAGAGTACTCTCCTTCCGGGCGTTTCCAATGCAATTCTTTCATAGTCATTCATAGTTACAGCTTTTCTTAATTTTTTAACTTTTTCTGAAAATCTATGTTTTGCATCGTGAACAGATTCCTTATTTACACCGTAAGAGGAGTAAATAATCTCAGGTTTTATCATGGTTCCGTCTTTTCCGGAACTTAACGGCAACATGGAGTTTTCCGGAACTATCCCTTTTTTACCGCCCGTTACGTAGCAGGAAATTACAATTACGTCGTTTTCAGAATCCGGAGGCATTTCACCGTTCTCATTGTCACCAAAGAGGATTTCTCCCTGTTCCCAATCGTATGAAAAACACTTATCGTAGGGCCCCGCTTCATCAAGGTATTTTTTATAATTCCATACTTCGTAGGCATTAAATTCATTCTTTACCATTATGGACAATTCGCTGTCCATAAGACCCTCTCGAGTTATAAATTCAGCCTTTGCCTGACCCGGATAACCCTTTATTCTCAACACCGATTTTCCGGATATTTCGCCGCTAAACCTAACCGCCATTATTTCGTCTGAGACCAAACCGGGTATACTTAATGTTGCTAATCCACTTGAATCAACAGTAAAATTTACATCAGCTAATCTCCAAAAATCTTCTTTTTTCTCAAAGACCAGAAAATTGTCATCAGCCTTAGCATATCCGTAACAAATATTAACCGGTTTACCGGTAGCCTCAACGCGGAAAATTCTGTTTTCGCATAGGGTTTCCCTTTGAATAAGCCTTACCCTGCTGCCATATATTCTGCTGATTACCGGTCTCTCCTCACAACCCGGCTTTATTAAAACACATCTTATCCAATATTTACTTTCTCCGCCTAAACCGGATACTTTCCCAAAATCGAAAGGTGTCTCAAAGGTTATACTTCCCGAAAATGAAAGGGAGCCGGTTTCATCTTTTATTACTTTTAATTCTTTGTATGTAATTCCGTCATTTAACTGTACTGCATATTCCCATCTAAGTTGCCTGACAGCAAAAGCTTCTGATTCAAATGGGTTTCTTTTAATTGGGTAATTATTTAATAATTTAAAATAAAACTCCAAACCGGTACCGCCGACAAAAGAAAATCCTATAAGAAAGCTGTTTTCTTTGGTGTCGTCATATTCAAAAGCTTCGAAAGCAATACCTTCGCTTAGCTGAACCTCCCGAACATTCACTGTTTTACCTTTCAAATTAAGCAGAACATTTTCTACAAATACGTCTCCAATCTTTTCGTTCTGCAATGATTCAAAAACCACACCACCCTCACTGTAAAAAGCTTGTCCCTTAAAAACTTCTGTTTGAATGGAAGTGTTAAATAAGACAGATGCTGTTGAAGGAACTGCCGGTCTTGGTCTGCAGTTTAACAAAGCAAGCAGACTTTCTATGCTTCTTTCGGTCATCCTGTTTATATAATACTGTTCCATTTCCTTGAGCCACGCGAAAAGCTCAAGAATGGTAATACCCGGATCGTGTTCATTATAATCTGTCCATTGCGGATAAACTGTCCGAATTTTTTTAACTGCACCATCCACTATTTCCCGGAACATTTGATTATCTAAGTTTGGAATCTCCAACATATTTTCACCAACTGTTTTTTTAGTACTATAGCTTAACAGATGTATAGAAAGTGTTATGCTTCATAGGCGGTTGCTCTTATGTTTTTAAAATGAAACAGCATACTTAATGCAATGTTTCCCTGAACCGGCTATAGCGTAAAGAGGAACCGTTGAATCGTCCAACGATATAAATTTTTCCTTGTTGTTACGGAAATACCTGCCCTCTAGAGATATATCCCGAACAAATGCTACATTTTCCGCCTTTTTGAGGATGCTTAATAATTCTGCCTTCGAAGGAATTTTTCCGATAACATCATCCAAACACTTTTTCCTCTCAATAATCATGTCAATAAGGGAAATAAGTTGTTTTTCAAGCTCTGCCGCATTATCTAAACTAACCGGGACTACCGTAACATTTACTGTTAATTGAAGGTCTATGGCAGGTGTAACATAAAACAAAGAATTTGCTTTTAAAGTTGAAATAATCAGGCTGTCAAAAAAATTCTTTATCCTAATGCAAAGATGAGATTTATAATTGCTGTCAGCTTCTCCTTCGGTTGCTACAACAAGTGTAACCGCTCCCGGCTTTTCGTTTCCTTTGTCATCATATCCGGTGAAGCATTTTGCATATCGAATTTCACTGAAATGCTCCAAAGCTATATTTTCAAAATCTGTTAAGGTTACTGCTCTGTCCCTGTGCAGTATTCTTGAGTTTCCTATCCTCTCCAATACCGAGAAATTTCCTCTGTCGCTACCACCATATGTAGAAGTAAAATTCGTAACCTTATCTATGCCCGGTACGCTGACCAAAAGTCCGCTTATTTCATTTTTATTAATATTTCCTATAACTCCGCCGCCATAAGAATAATTCACCAAAATATCGGTTTTTCCGCTTTCAAGCATGTCATTATGGGTTCTGAAATTCAGCTGACCGGAATATCTGTCCAAAAAGAATTCTCTTGGACCCATATTTTCCGCCAATCCCAAATATTCCTTCCATTTAACCCAAAGCCCGGTTAACTTTCCTTCTGTATTAAAGGCTTTTCTGATTTCAGAAGGATTATTTTCCATGATGGCTTTTATTTCAGAAGTATTTACATTTGAAATTTCATCTACCCAAATTTCACATAGAATAATCGGATTATTTCTTAACGTTATGTATTTTAAACCTTCAATAGTCTCCAAAACCTTATGACGCTCTTTCTCCACCGTGTTTCTTTGCACTATAGGTACAGCATTTAAAATAATTTTATCTACAAGGGGAAAATGTTTAATATTATTGTTGTATTTCATATTCCCGTCATAAAGCCTTATCCAAAATGCCTCTTGTCCGAACAGAGTATTTTTAATAAAGTCCTCCGTTGTAAAAAACTCAATAATTCCGCTTTCCTCTAAAGCATTGGTTGTATCGTTTATTCTGATTTCTTTCCAACCGGGTTCTCCACCTATTCCCTTAACAAGCCCTTCTGCTACAAGCAACCTTTTTTCATCAGTCCTACCCCTGACTCCAAAGTATATAGTAAAGGGAAGCCCTTTTGGCGGGGTATCAAATGCGAAATAAACTTCCTCCGCTCCGGTTGAAAGAGGTGTTATTATTGCCTTTTTTAAGTTGCGGCTTTCTTCACCGTAAACAGATAATTCACAATTGTTTTCCACGTTCATAAGCTGAAAAGAAGGTAAATTTCCGGTATAATTAAATTTAATGTGTATACTTTCATAAAACGGAAGATTCCATTGCCCGTACCCGGAATAAAGATTTTCTATCTCTAAAATCCTTGCCCTTATGAGGTATCCATACAATGAATTTTGATAGCACATACTGAAATCCATAGGGCAAATGAAGGTTATATTCCGTTTAAAAATATTTTGGGACGGAGCAAATACGTTATGATCGCCTCTTACTTCCAGTCTTGTCCACCCTATTCCGTTCCAATATTCCCATTGAACTCTTGATATATAAATTTGATCAGGTACCGGCTTTGTGTAATCTGATTTTTCTACTATGTATTTATGATAAAAGTCGTAAACGGGACCGGATGGAATTGCCCCAACCTCTTTAACAACAGTTTTGATATTGAATTCCAAATTAATTTCGGCCCCCGGTTTGGTAAATGCCTCGTCAGAGGAAATATAAAAGGAATCATATAAAGCAGGGCTTTTTCCAAAGCAATAATCGGGTTCTTCAATACTTCCCGGAATGTCGTTATAAAATAAATAATCGGGAGCTATGCCTTGACGGTCTTCATCAATAATGCTTGTGCTTTTCATTTGCATATCACTGATTGAAACCTCTAAGTTTTCATTTCCTTTTTTCATCTCGCATATTATTGCATATTTCTCATGCTCCGAACCGGTTATACCCTTTACGGAAATTTTAGCAAGTTTATGGCTGTCGTCTTTTATAAGCGTAATACCGCTTTCAGATATTACAATATCCTTAAATGTCCTCTTAGTGCCGGTAGTATCAAAATAAAACCAGTCAGACAAGTCCTTTGAGGACAGAGTATTTAACAATATTTCTCGGTTACCGGAATATGCTGTGTCATCCATAAATCGAAGCGTTATTTCCGACGGACTTTTAAGGTTAAGTACATTATCATTGCATATTATCATTCTGCGTGATTCGAGGTTATTTTTAATTTTAGGGTTAAAAAACTCATACTCACCATTATCGGGTTGGATTTTTTCTATAATATCTTTTGGTGAACTAATATTGAATACTCCGATCAAAGAAGAATTAATCGCCTGAACAGTTCTGTCGGTTTCAAAAATTACTGTTTCGCTTGAGCCTTTTTCAACAACTTCTTTTATAGTATAGAGCTTAGTATTTTTCTTGATTGTTACCGGAAGAACAGAATTCTTATATACATCAAAATTGACAAAGCCCTTAGCCGGCGTTGCATTTCGAAGGGAAACACCAAGCATATTTAAAAAGTACAGAAAATACTTTTTAGGGATGCTGTTAAATATATTGAGAGTTTCCGAAAACATTGCGGCAAACAGAGTAGCCAATGCATAGCCACCGTCCGGCTCTAAAGGGTCTATTTTCCATTCCGGTGTATATACCTCAGCCATTTTCTGTATTAACTTTAAAATCCCATCAGGGCTGTAATCCTTAAAACCGGTAATATTCATCCTTCACCCTCCATCAAATAAAAGGGATATACTATGTTAAATTGGTTGTTTGTAGCCCTTATTACGTATTTTATCTTTACCGTAATCTCATTTTTCGAGCCGGTTAATTCTGCTTCAACCACTATATCCTTTATTCGAGGTTCAAATTTAAGCAGGCATGATGAAATAGATTTTTCCAGGAATGCTTTGTTCTCTAAAGTGCTTTCTTGAAATATAAAATCCTTTGCATGGGAACCAAATTCCGGACGCATTACTCTTTCTCCCACGGATGTACTTAAAATTATCCTTATCGCTTCTTCCACATCTTCCTCATAAGCTGACATGGCAATCCTGCCGGATTCCGGATTAACCTGAATCGGAAACTTAAACCCTATACCAAGAAATTTCTTTGAATGTTCTTCGTTCACAGTATCACACATTCCCATCAGTTAATCTTAACACTTAAACCTTTAACGGAGGTGCTTGAGGCGCTTTTGAGTGTAAGTTCTCCGGTTGAAGAAACTTCGGCAGATCCGCTTGATTTTATGTTGAGCTGTGCGGCATCCAACTTAATGCTTTTTGACGCCTTTATATTTAGATCCCCTTTTTCGCCATCTATTTCAATGGATACGGAACCAACGTTTATAGTCAATTTCTTTTCGGAGGTTAAAGTCATAGCACCCTTTTCAAAATCCATTACTATAGAGTTCTTTCCCTCTTTGTCGCCTATACCGATCTTTTTATTTTCATCATTTATAACCAAGCCGTTTTCCAAAGGAGTTTTCAATGTTATTTTTTCCTTGTTTTCTTCATCGGAAAATTCCAATACACTTTTTCGTGGCGTTAAGATTTTAAATATTTGATTCTTTGGATCTTCTTTGTTTATAGTTACAGGAGGAGCAACTTCGTTTTTCCAAACCGAACCGATAATATAAGGCATATGAATGTCGCCTTCTTCAAAAGCAATAAGGACTATATCACCTATATTAGGGAAAAAGAAAATACCATGCTCACTTCCGCCAAAGGGCGAAGCAACATATGCCCAATCAGAAGTTCCGGCATCGTCATCACCTGTCATGTAAGTGCACCTAACCCTGTTCTTGCCCAAAGGGTCTTTTAGGTCAGATACTATGCCAAGAGAAATACCGGATCGCTTAAAATTGTTAAACTGCCTTATGTAATTGTTTTCCGAATCAAAAAAACCCATAGTAACGCCCTCCGGATTGTACTTTAATGCATTTGTATTTTTAGTATTTAGTTTTGTTCCCGGTTATTGTTGTGGTATAGCCTCCACTTCCAAAATCATGGAGAGCATTTGTTATGAAATAGTCTCCGTTCAAACCTTTTCCGAATCTTTCCAGGGTGAATTTTGCTCCTGCGTAAATATCCGGTATACCTATGGTTTTTATCTTTGTCTTAACATAATTCATATTCATTGAATTGTATAAACTTTTGGCAAAGGCTGACGCTTGCTCAGTATTTATAACCATAGGTTCTTCTACTTCAAGCTCTTTTTTCTCCACTACATCAGCCACATTAGGGCTTTGCCCACTGCCAAGGGATAATGAGCCGGACTCAACAACTACAGAATCATATTTTCCGGTGGTTCTGTCTCTGAATGATACCTCAACACTACCAACCTGTTCAGACAAATCTATATCGAAAGATGCATCCAATACGCTTTCGCCCCATTTAAGCGTAATAATATTTTCTGCCCCTGAGACTATATCAGGGTCAAATACAAGCCGGTTTTTCAGAACGCAGAAATAACATCCCGTTAGAGTTGCAAGTTTTTTTACATAAGCGTAGTCATCGATATTATCCTGTGTCAGCTTTATCCGTACATCTTCGCTTACGCTGCTGTCAAAGGTAATATTACCCACACTAATTGAATCCACATATTCTTGACAGGGTTTAAGCACTGCATTTATAACATCTGTTATCTTTGCACCTTCCTGAAATTGACGTCTTCTGTTACTTTTGAAAAGTACACCTCTCGCGTCAAGGCAACTTACAGAAAGCGTAACCCCGCCTGCACCATAATGCATAGAAATTTTATTGATATAGCCGTTGAAAACCTCGCTTAGGTAGTTGTAGCCCATACCGACTTTTATTTTTGATCCGGGCGAAAAGGTATTGTATATATCTTTTTTGTACTTTCCTTTTTGTTCATCATAAATATCTGCAATTGTAATTTCACAAGAACCGGATTCGAAAGAAGAAGATGTCTGTGCCTGTACATTTTCAACAGAATAATCTGAGTTTGATAACTCCGTTCCGTCTATCTCCAATATAAGCTGCGGCGCTGAAAATTGTTTATATGATTCTTCGTAATATGAAAATGAGGGCAAGTTTCATCCTCCTTACGTAACAGACGGTATGGCAATATTTTCTCCCGACCTTAACCTTCTTGGGTTGTCTATTGAATTAGACTCAGCTATCTTTCTCCACATGGAACAGTCCCCATACTCTCTGTATGCCAAAGTGTAAAGCTGTTCTCCTTCGACAATAACCCTGTTTTTTGTCCTATCGGGAGAGTTTCTCACAGGGTTGTCCTCTTTGTATGACTTTAAAGTAATAGTCAAAACTGCCCTCAAAGGTATGCCGGAAGGGCTGAACAATGTAAATTTCTGTGATATATTAGCTACCACGCCTTCAAACTTAATTGAGCCCCAGGAAAAGGTGACTGTTTTGGGTGTATGCTCATCGGAATCAATATCCATAAGCTTGTAAAAAGGATCGGTATAGTCTCTTACGTCCTCTTTTTCGGTTACAGGTTTTGAGGCCTTTGCGGAAAGTGCATCATTGCCTGCTTCGTGAGTAGCCATATAAGTATCAAAGAAAAGTGAAAAGTTCATAGTTTCGGCTTCACCGTTTACAAACTGAACTATGGGCCGGTCCTTCCCGGGTATTCTATGCTCAGCGTAATTTACGCTTCTTTCGATTGTGAAATCAGATGGGTTAAATAGGCATTTAATCCCATCATCAGCCCCCGGAGACGAGACGGAAACCTTTATCCGGGCTTTGGAGGTTACCACGGCTGAAATCAACAAAGGGTTATCCGGCACGGAAACCATCTCCTTTTACAGGCCAAACCGCCTTTTTTCATTAATAATTTTTCTTTCCAACTTGTCATAGAATCTGTCTACCAGTTTATTAATTTCATCATTGGAAAGACTGTCTATAATTGTTTTGTTCTTATCTTGATTAAAATGAGCCTCCTGAATTTTGTTGATAGTTTCGTTTACAGACTTTGTACTTTTGGATTCGCCAAAACTATGGGCATTACCAACAAATTCTTTTCTTACGGTTGTATTTGTAAAACTTTTCTCATTATTTTTTACCTTTACTTTTTCTCTCTCGGAATTTTTTGCATTTAATTCAGCAAATACTAAATTTACACCGTTAATCATAGAACCTTCGCCGGGCTTAGTCTGCTCATTCTTTTGGGTTAGCTTAACCGACTTCATATGAGAAAATGATGGTTTTACAACGGTTAATTCCTTTTTAAGTTGATGAAAAATATTTCTTTGACTTTTCTCATCTGTTTGTATTTCTTCGAAGTTTTTTTTATAAAAGACTGAATTTTTATCATCAGAACTTACCATAGACAAACTTTTATTGCCTGCATTAATGGGCTTTATTAAAATCCTATTGTTTTCAAGAACGTGTATTATATCACTGCTTAATCCGGTAAAAGAATTACTGTCAGAATTGTTACCGGTTCTTCCATATTTCCGTCTTTGCCCCAAAGTAGGTATAAAACTATTTGTGTACCCCAAGTTATTAATATTACTTTCCAAGCTTTTGAATAGTTTTGTATTGTGAGCAAGATATTCCACAGGATTTTTCTTCGTCTCAAGTAAGTATGGATTGATATGGTTATTTAATAAGTAGCGTTTATTTTCATTTATATTGCCGGCTTTGCCAATTGGTATTAAGTAGGTAGGTTTTAAATTTTTTTGTTCATCTTTATTACCGGATAAGTTTTTGTAACTGTCTTTTACAATTGTAATTTCTTTTAGTTTATAAAAAAGGCTTCTATTAACGTTTACCGGGTAAGCATTGATATAATATTTCCTTTCCTGTGGGCTTGGTAACGTCTTATTCCGCACCTGCAAAGAATTGGGTTTAAATTCGGCAGTTTCACCATTTCTGCTTTTACTCAAATCAACATAGTTCACTAAAGTAAGATTACATTTAATTGTTCCGTCCTTACCTAATATGTTCGTAGAGCTTCCGGAATTTTTGTTGGCAATGCGATCTATTTGTTCTAAGTCAAAAGTATTGTTATTCCTTTGTATATTTGTATTAGTGGAACGGCTTTTTAAATAAACATTTGGATTTGCAAAAAACGGTCGTTTAAAAAAGTGGTTTTGTTTACCGGTTATCCCATAATAATATTTTTTAACCGACGGATTTACATTAAGCCTTTTCCATACACGCATAAAATTAGCGTTAAAACCTACCGGTTTATTTCTTTTTGAAATTTTAATTTCATCCAAGGAAAAAGCGCTTTCTGTGTTGGGATAATCTTTTTTAATTTCGTACTTTGACACATTTATATACTTATTAAAACCCTTAGTTCCGGTGGAAATTATATCGTTAACCTGTGTTATGCTATTAAATTCCGGTTCCGGCTTATTTCTTGAATCTGATGGATTAATCCAAGACCTGTTTGCTTTAAAGTTATGTATTAAGCCTGTAGCCTTGTTTTCTTGATTTTCGATTGGATTAAAGAACCTGTATTTTAAAAAAACATTGGGATTTGTAATTGACTTTAATTCAAAAAAGTCGTTACCATTACGACGTATCCCATTTGTTTTATAAAGACATTTTTTTACAGACGGATTTTGAATCAGCCTTTTCCACAGATGCAAAAAATAAGCGTTAAGAATAGTCGGTTTTTTTCTTTCCGTTTCAATTTCATCAAAAGCAGCTAAGCTTTTTTTGAAAGGGTACTCTTTGTTAACTTCGTTCCAACTTGATAAATTTATATACTTATTAAAACCTTTAGCGACAATCCTACTTGAATCGTTAACCTTTGTTATGCTATTAAGCTCCGGTTCCGAATTATGCCTTGCATTTGATGCGTTAAACCATTTCCAATATGCTGTAAAGCTTTGTTTTAAGTCTGTAGAAATATTTTCTTGTTGTAGGATTGGATTGGAGATACTGTTTTTCAAATAAACATTGGGTTTTGTAATAATATTTGGTTTATAAACGGTGTTTTGATTACCGATTATCCCGTTTATTTTATTTACATTTTTAGTTTCAGAAAGATTCTGTCTAAGATTTTTCCACACTTGCAAGAACTTAATGTTATGACTCGCCGGTTTATTTATTTTTGATATTTTATGTTCATTCAAAACAACATAGCTTTCTGTAAAGGGATTTTCTTTATAAATTTCGTTCCAACTTGATAATTTTATAATTTTAAAAAACGTATCAAAAATTGAACTTAAACCGCTTACAGGCTTTATGTAACCATTTTTTTGTTCCGGATGTATTGAATTAAATGCTCTAATTCCTGCAGAATTTGATTTAAAGTTTTGTTTTAAGCGGTTATTTGTTAAATAATCATTCGAATTTGTAACAGATTTTAGTACAAAAAAGGCATTTCTATTACCGGTTATCACATTTATTCCGGAAAAATATTTTTTTGCAGACAGATTTTGAAAAGACTTTGCCTGTGCCGGTAAAAAATTAAAGTTAAGACCTAACGACTGTTTTCTTTTTGTTGTTTCGGCTTCTTTTAAAGCAGTAAAGCTTTGATTGGACAGATAATCTTTGTAGGCTACTTCGTACCAACTTGATAAATATGAATATTCTTTTTCTTCTTTATTAGAAACCGCATTGAGATTAATTTCTTTGTTAAATAAAACACCCGAAACCTTTTTTTCATTTTGTGTTGACCCTAATTCGTTTAATGACAAGAATTGTTTCTTCAGACCGGAAAATAAAGCCTTAAAGGAAAACATTCTAAAGAAAATTTTAGCTATATGAATCAGAGGTTTTTCGTTCCCGGAACCGGTTTTATAAAAACCATTTCTATCATCCGAGAATTTATTTAAGTAGAGCTTTGAGAATTTGTTATATAACCCTGTTGTTTTGTATGCTCCCGCTTTTGAATCACTTAAAAGGTTAATAGCGCTGTGAAAGTTGTATCCTATATCCTTAGCTGTAGATCCTGTATCCTTATTTTCCGTAAAGTGAGTTCCGTAAGAAAACTTATTTAATGTATATAAATTTTGATAAATAATCTTTTTATGCCTATCTATACTATTAGCCTTGTTTTTTGTTAATCCAATATCCGATTCATAACTGCCTCGGTTAAACCCTAAATTGACTATCGAATTTTTTTCGCCAAACTCATAGCTATTCTTATACGCTATTTCATTATTAATAGCGTGGTTATAATCCATTTGATTTAAATCAAGTAAATAGTTATTTTTGTTTCTTTTTTGATTTGTTAAGTTGTAACGCTTTAAAACTTTATGACTTGAAATATTACTCACCGGTTTTGTTGTGTCGAAATTATTTATAAATCTATCAGCAGTTTCAGGAATAAAGGTATTCAACCAACCCTTTACGATAGAGTTTGTATCAATCATTTGATTATTCAAGCAGAATCGTCTTAAATAGAAATTTTGACCGGCATTGCTAACCGGACTTTTTGTATTTGGTTGCTTAACAAAGTTATCAGCTTGTTTATAAATTAATGCACTTAACCAATTATTAGATCTCAATTGCGGAAAATTATCTTCATACGAATTGTACATCCGGTACTTTTGATTAATTTTCTTGCCAAGATTAAAACCAATAATTATTTCTTTTAGATTGCTTAGGCTATTATTTTCGTTTAACATGCCCGGATGGATGTTTTCTTGGTCCGGAGTTGCGTCATAATTAAATATCGAATTATTTTTATAGTTTAAGCCAAAAAATCTTTTTATAAGGCTTAAATTACCGGTTATCTTATTTTCCGGCGAAAAAATTTTCCCTGTTACATCTTTATAAACTTTGCCGGTATTTATCGAATAATCTTGTTTATTCGAAAATAAGTCAATTAATGAGCTTTGCTGTCTTAAATTTTGGTATATATTAAAATCATTTTGATGATTTATATGTGCTATAAATCGTAGATTCTTTTCAATCTCTTTAATTACGGAATTGTATCCTATAATTAATTCAGGGATGGTGTCCTTTGCTAAATTTAACTGTTGAAAATATCTGTATAAAAAATTTGATAAAACATTTTTGCCTGTGAAACTTTTTTTTTCGTACTTTACTGAGTTAGATTTAGTTTCTTCGGAAATGTTATCGTAGTTTCCAAAAACATCCGTTACATATTTCCAAACATTTATACCTTCGGTAATGGGATATTTAAAGTTTCGGGTATTGGAATCAGTGTTTGTGTTGCTGTTTTCCAAGTCAAAATAAGAGGTTTTTGTCGAAGAAAATGCGTTTAATCCTTTATGGAATTCAGGCTCATTTTTGAAATGGTTTATTGAAATTCTCTTTGAACTGTAATTTGTGAAGCTCTTTAAATTATGCTTTTGATAATCCGGTAAATTGCCCGGAAAAACAGAGACATAAGAGTTTATTCTATTGTTTTGAGAATTAAATTCTCTTAAAAATCGATTATTATAGCTTAATATATAATTTTTGTTGATTATATTAACAATATTGTTGATAACACCGGGATGTGAAAATTGAGAAATATAGGCTAAAAAATAATACAGCGAAATCCTGTTCCAACCGGTAACCGAAATAACCGGACTTGCCTTGGAAAGTATTTTTTCTCCGAAATTATTTCTGCCGGACAAGCCGGTTTTCCCAATAAAATTACAATCGGAAACAGCTATGTCTTTTCGGGTGGTTTTAATTATTTTGTTTTTATTTTCCGAGAATAATTTCAACATTACTTTTCACCTATTCCGAAAACATACTTATACCCCTATGGGCAAACTCTATCTTTGATATAAGGATACTTGAAACAGTAGCGTCCAACTCCATAAACTCTATAGAAACCGGTAATGCATCCCTAACGAACCACGAGTATATCACTTTACCGTCCTTGTAGAGAGTAATCGTTATATTATGCGGAAGCATAATGCCGTTTTCCGCTTCCTCAATCCATTTATATAAGGGGTCGGAAATACGGTTAGCTCTTTCCAAAACCAAATTTGAATACTCGAAATGGGACACAAAATACATTTCGGAGTTTTTTCCGCCTTCTTTAAACTTTTCATACACAGCTCTTTTACCAAGACCTGATATTCTTTGAAAATTTCCTGCTTCTTCCTTTATGTCAGAGACAAAAACCTTAAAGCAGTTGTTAATGGGTAGCTCATTAGCAGAATCTGATGGTGCTTTCCAATTGATGTTGCTCTTTACCGGCTTTGATGCAGGTTTGGGTGAGTCAGTTTTTTTATTATTGGGAGCAACTTGTTTTCTGTATTTCCCGTAAAGCGGTTTGCCGTATGCATTGTTATATTCCGGCATAACCCATACATTTGCGGAATTTGAGCCACGGGATTTCATTAATTCATAATATTCATTTACGTTAATCCTTTGTTTACTCAAATTATCACCCCAACCACATAGGTTAAATTCAGAGTCTATCCCTAATAAAAATTAAAAGGAATAGGCTCTAATACCCGTTCTTTCGAATGTACAGAAAATGCAGTGCATTATGGTCTTTCGTTCCTATGCCGTTTTCGGTAAACTTCGTAAACGGACCGGTCGCTCAAATTCCACAAATACGAACTTTCTATGTTTTATTAGAAGTAGTTTAAATGTCGAATATACTCTTTTCGGTTTTTCCCGATAATTTCTTGTTTATTTTTGATATCTCATTACACCAACGTCGACGCTCCTTATGGTCAAGAGCCATAATCTGGGAATGAGGCCAATGAAGATAATACCCAAGAAAAGCAGCTTCCTCATAAATACGGTCCTCCGGATAAAGAGAAAGCTCTACTCCGTCAAAAAATCAAAGGGCACCTCAAATTCATGCTCGCATTTTGGGCATACAACCTTAAAACCCTGTACATCGGAAACATTTATCCTTTGGTACAAATCTTGCAAAAAGGCTAAATCTGCTGTAAACATATTTTCAATTATTTTGTTGTTCACCGAAGGAAGATCACCCAGCTTGGTTATTACTCTGGAAAGAAGAATAATCGTAAGGTAACCCGGGTTTTGGTTCACTCTCGGGTCCCTCATGGGAAGTATCTCATCAGCAGCTGTGGCAAGCCTCATTACGCCGTTTCTGTGCAATTCACCGTTAGAATCCAAGTACCCTCTGGGAAGCGTAAATTCGAACTCCGTTTGAAATTCATTCATAATATCAGTCCTTTTCTCAGTGTTATGACGGATAATTATTACCGCCATAACACTAAATTTGTGCCATAATTATAATGAAACGTTAACAAGCCTAAGTACAAGTAAAACCAAAGCGTATTAAACTAAAAAACGAAATTTTCGTCCGGAACTAAACTGTTGAAGCCGTAGCCGAGTCAACAGCTCCGCCGTCAACTCTCCAAATACCCTCATGAGCTATTTCAAGAGTTTCAATTGCAACTTCCGAGCCCATAGCGTTAAGGTCCGGTCCTGTATAATGGCTTGGCCAAGCATTTATTACTTCCCATGAAGGACCGGCTTCTGCGCCTGTTTCATCCATAAGTTTAATAACAAGGTTTTTTCTGGCTATACCGGTAGGTCCCGCCGCATTATCCGATGAAACAGCATGAAGCCATTCCATCATTTCCATAGTACCTATAACTCCCCATTTAAGAGTTATGTTGCCGTATTTTGTTAGACCCGCCAACTTTCTTGGGGTTGTCCTAATTTCGCTGCCTTCTCTGTATTCAATTATATCTACGGAAATATCTCCGCCGGAAACTTCCGAAAACCCGGCACTTTCTGTACCGTCGAATTCCACTTTAAACCTGAAGTTTTTATAAGGGTATCTTATTGGAACAGCCATGGATTTAATCCCTTCTTTCCTTTATATTTAAACGTGAGTACCTCGCAGTCTGTCAATATGCGTATAAAATTAAATTCCTTAAGAATCTTTACGTTATAAATACGGTTTGCATGGTAGTAAGCAAAACACAGTAATATTATCAAGAGTTCGATGAAACTTACTTTCATCGAACTCATTTTTTAAGCCTATATCAAAGCATATGTCTCCGTAAGTTATGAGTTATGAGTTTTGAGTTATGAGTTCTGTTCTGTTTAATCTATATGAATGCAAATATGTCCGGTATTAAGCATATCTTCTTAAGCATTTGAATCGGCTGTATACTGTCCGATTCTGAATATTACAAACTCTGCCGGCTTTACAGGTGCAACACCGATTACACAAATAAGCCTACCGTTATCAAGATCATCCTGAGTCATTGTGTTTCTGCCTATATCTACAAAGAATGCTTGTTCGGGAGTAGTTCCGGCTAGGGCACCGCTACCCCAAACGGTAGTCAGGAACATTTCCACGGAACGCTTTACCCTAATCCAAAGAGCCTCCGAATTTGGTTCGAAAACAACCCAATTTGTATTTGCTTTTATGGATTCCTCAAGGAAGATGAAAAGCCTTCTGACATTTACATACTTCCATGTAGCGTTTGAAGAAAGCGTTCTGGCACCCCAAACCCTAACTCCTCTGCCGGGAAACGAACGTATAAGGTTTACGCCTTTTGGATTGAGCATATCTTGCTCTCCGGTATTGTAGTTATACTCAAGTCCTGTGCAAGCTCTTACAACTTCGTTGGCAGGAGCCTTATGTACCCCTATATTTATGTCTGTTCTGGCGTAAATTCCTGCCATGGCTCCTGATGGAGGCATGTATGCACTTCGCTTTGACAGAGGATCTAAGGTCTCTATCCAAGGATGATACATTGCCGAATAGGATGTATCAAACATATCTCTATACGCAAGAAGCTCGTCCACCTTTTCTTTGTTTCTCGGCATATCAAGCACGGCAAACCTGCTTTTTGTATTTTCACAATGAGCCACAAGGGAAAGCTGAACATCAGGCATAGTCACACCGGGCACAGCCATAATATTAACGTTGTCAACCTCTATATAGCTCTGTATGCCTGTTCTTTTTCCGGGTCCGACATCAGCACCCACAAAGTCTGCGGCACTTACGGAGCTTACCGATCCTTCGCTTCCGTCTGACAATGTCAAGTTAAATACTGTTTCCTGACCACAGGCCAGTTCATACGGCGGCAGAAGACGGGACGTTGTTGGTGCCGGTGTAGGCGGTGTGGGTGTGGGTGCAGTTTCAGCCGCTTCGCCTTCTTTTTCGTTCTTTTTGTCTTTAGGAGGCTCGGTTTTTTGAATTTGGGTTAATTTAACTTCTTGAGCCTTAACGTTTATTAACTCGCTTTTGTCTAATCTTGAGCATACATAGTCGGCTGATAAATCGTTGAGTGTTACAAACGGATAATCCTCTTTCTGATCTTCATACATTATGCTTATATTCATTTCGCATGTTCTCAAGAATTTTTTTGGGATGATATTTTTATCCACAATTGATGTATCCACGGGGTTTTCAAAAGTTATGTCCTTACCTTGAACAGACAGCACCTTGTTGTAGGTAGGTTTAAAACCGTCATCAAACATAACTATGTCGCCGGCATAAATCCCATCGGCGTTTTTAACTGTAATTTCGCTGCCGTCAGCTTCAAGTACTTGCGTTTTTTGTCTTGAAGCAGGAGTTATACAAATTTTAATTCGATTACCCCATTCACCGGGGTTTTTCGCTTCAAAACTAAGAATTTGAGTTGTACTTCCCTTTGCAGTTTTTGCATCTTTTGGGGCTACACGCATTACGAAACATCTGGCTCCGCCGTTTATAAAGAAATGCTCAACTGCGTTTGGCAGAAATCTGTTCATACCATATTTTGATTCAGGCAAAAATGAACCAAACACACGCATATAGTCACTGAAACCGGTTAAAAATACCGGTCTGCCTACTACGGGACCTTTTTCAGCTAGACCTATAAAACCGGCGGTACTGGTGCTGACACCTTCCATTGCCACCGCACCCGATTCGTACTCTTCAACGTAAACCCCGGGAGATAAATATTCCGGCATCTGTTTTCCAATCCCCGTTACGGCACAGTATTACAACCGACCGGGAATCGTCCCTCCCTTCAAATGAAATTTTATAATAACTCTACTTTTGAAAATATGAATATTCTGAAGAGTTGCATATTTTCATTACGTCGCCTTAGCCAAAAACCAAATCCGTATATTGTTTTAAATCTTCCTTCAAAACAATTTGGTTATTTTTCCTGACTTCATACAATGCGCTTTTAAGCAGCAGTCTCATATCGATTTTTATGCCCTCAGCAGCAGCCAAAAATGCGGCATGAACCACTATATTCTTGATTGAGCCTCCGGAAACCTGAAACTGTTTGGATAAAAAATCCAAATCCACATCATCTTCAACCGGCATACCGGTGCTGAGGAAGTTTTCCCAAATTTCTTTTCTAACCTCATGTGTGGGAAATGGGAAGTTAATAACAAAGTTTATCCTTCTCATAAAAGCCTCATCAATGTTTTGAAGCAAGTTTGTTGCCATTAGAATTACGCCTTCATATTCCTCTGTTTGTTGCAGAAGAAATGCTGTTTCAATGTTGGCGTGCCTATCGTGGGAGTCCTTCACTTCCGAACGCTTTCCGAAAAGTGCATCTGTTTCATCAAAAAATAAAATACAATTGGCTCCCTGTGCCTCGGTAAAAATTTTTTGCAGGTTTTTTTCGGTTTCTCCTATGTATTTGCTGACAACTTGTGACAGACGTATTTTGTAAATTTCCATATGTAAATGTTTTGCAACAATTTGTGCCGCCATAGTTTTACCCGTACCCGGCGGACCGGAAAAGAGCATTGATAAACCCTTACCGTATGATACCTTATTACTTAATCCCCATTGGTTATATACCTTGTGTTTATATTTTATGTGTGAACAGGCATCCTTCAAAAGTTCAATCTGTTCTTTAGGAAGTATAAGATCTTCCCAAGTATGGGCAGGATTAATTTTCACTGCCAGGTCACTAAGTTTGATTACTGCCTGACTGTAACAGCATTTGTGAAGCAGTTCCGTATGGACAAAGTCCATTTTGTATAAAAGCCTATGGGTTTCACTTTGCCTTATGCTTTTTACAATCTGCTCCGGTGTAAACTCGAACTTCGAAGAAAGTTCCGTAAAATCAATGCTTTCATCATATTTCATATCCGAAGCATACATTATCCAAAATTCAAGTCTTTTTTCTTCCGTAAGTTTATCTATGTTAATCTCGACAATTGAAAATGAGCAAATATCACGTAAAGTAAAAGCATGAGCAGATAAAAACAAAATCATAGCCCCTGTAAATTCAGTGTTATTTTCCAAAGATGCAATCAAATGCTTTAATTCACTTTTATGGGCTTCCTCATTAAACGCTTCAAAATTTTTGAATATCAGGACTCCTTCGGTTAGGACCTTTTCCGTGATTACGGAGGAAATTTTGTCTTCTATGCTACCCTCTTCCTCTAAAAATGTTTTAGAGTCAATCATGATAATATCTTTACCTATATCCGATAAAGCCTTTTCTATTCTATAGAATTTACCGCTTCCGGGAGCACCGCTAATAAAAACGAATGCTTTACAAAACCCATGCTCTTCACCTTCGGCACCGTATATATCTATAACTTCTTTTATTCTTTTTGAATATATGTCATCTATAAACCTGCCCCTAAATTCTGCTTTTACAACCTTCATGTATACAGGTAATTGCTCATATCTGTGGGGCCGAGTTATAAATGATAAAATCCGTTTATTAATTTTTATGGGTGTATTTAAAAAATCCGAATGTGAGTAATTCTTTTCAAACAGAAATTTCATCAAAGATTCATTGTGACTAAAATAATTTAAGTATGACGCCAAAAGAGTTCCCTGCGTTGCGAACAGTTTTATCGCTGTTTCTGCAATGGGATATTTCAAGGTAATGTCGTCCTGTAAGTAGGAAAATATTTTTTCATATTTCCTGTCCAAGGTTACGACTAAACTTAGCATAAAACAGAATATTGTGAACTTATCCAATTTGAATTTACGTATTACTTCCGTTAACTGCAGTTTATAAGTCGAATCCGTCTTAACTGCGGTAAGAGTTGCATTTACCCTTGACAAAATATAGTCAAATCGGCATTCCAAATCCGTTATTTCATCGTCTTCAAGATTTATTCCAACTACGCTTTCACCGGCTTTTATAAGGTTTATTTCAAATTCCTGTCTTGAAACCGCCAGCCCAAGCATGTTCTGCAAATTATTATCGAGACCTGTCCATTGATGATGCTTGTAGTAGTAAAAGAGAGAACAATCCAAGACAATCATAAAATCGTCAATAAATTCCCATTGATCCATATAAGGCATCCCATAAAGGGCTAAATTTATTTCCATTTGGGGCATATTGGTATTAAACCCGGTCATAGCCTTACTCCTTATGAATCATCCCAAATATTTCGTCCCACAAGTTAAGAAACACGGAAAAGCCGGTTTCAATCAATTCTTGAATGCTATCCTCAAAAACAAAGATGTCCGTAATCGTGACAGTATGTCTAAAAACAACAGTCCTTCGATTATTTCTTTCATCCAAATATAAACAGCCAAATTTTAATCCGGTGTTTATACTGTTTAAACTCGAAAAAAATCTTGAATGGTGTTCACGGACCTGCCACGGAAACGAAAAAAAACCCGAAATACCTCCTGTATAAGGAACTATTATTGATGCACATTTTCTGCCGGGTTTCGCAAGGTACATATAGAACATGTCCTCTGCCTCTTTATAGTAAAACCCGTTGGCATTTAAGAATTCTCTTGTATATTTAATAATCAGAGTTTTTTCCATAATTACAGATTAATATAGTTTGGTGACGTTACGGCACTGTCAAAAAACGAAAAATCCGGTGCAAAATCAAACATATCCTCAACAGCTTTTGATTGGAACGTTTCGCCTTCGAAATTATTGCAACTTAAATTTAAGTCGTCATGGCATAATGTATGGAAGCCGGTTTCCTCCGTATTGTAAATATCGGGACGAAATACAGGGGGTAATGATTCAATCATCCTCAAAAGGTATTGATTGCCCAAGTATGAAGCTGCTTTTAGTACCTCTTGAATAATGCCGGTATTCCCTGATGATATATAAAGACTTATTGTATCAAGAGGATCAAAAGCCGGCTTTTTTGTATGCAAACCTAAATGTTGTTCATTTTCCTTGGACTTGGACTCTTGAATTTTGGCGGAGGATTTATTGTTTGCTTCTTTATTTTGCTTCATACCGAATCACTTATCTTCTTCATTATTTTCTTGTTCATCATCCTCATTCGTTTCAGGCTCTATATACAATTCCGAAAGCACACTTTCAGTAAACCCTTCTTGGGAAAACTCTTCCTCCGCTTTTCGGGATGCATCCAAAATCTGCCTTAAATGGGTTATAAAGCGGTTTTTCATATTGTTTTTTGCATTCATTATGCCGGTTAGCTTATTTATTCCGGATGTCAACGCTCTTTTATATGCAAGGTCTGTTGTGGTTTCGCTTTCTTGTTTGTAACGATTAATCAATTCTGTTTCGCTGTTTGTATCCAAAAAGGGATACAGTTTCCTAATTGTTTCCGTATCATCTAATTGATTTCTGTCGTCTCTTTCTCCCTTTACCATGCTTTCAATATTAGTCAAGGTAATGTTCAGGTTTTTGCATGTATCAACAACCAGTCCTATACTACCGCTTATAACCCCGTTAAATATTGCCCTTTCAGATGAATTTTTTAGGTTCATTCTTGTTGAAGACGGTGAAAGTTCCCTTTGATTTGAGTTATTTACAGCACCACCTCCAACGGCTCTTTTAAGGCAAGAAATAAGCATAGTTTTTCCTTCTCCAAGCATTATTGCAGAGGCAAGCTTTCCTTGACTGAAAATTGATTGGGTCAGTCTGCTATATACAGCACCGCCGTTTAATTCAGTAAGGCTGTGCTTGTACTCGGGAAAATCTGCATTTGTTGTTAGATTTGGATTTTTTATGTTATCCTCTGAAAAATCGGGATTTTCTGTCTTTGTCTCCTTGTTAACAGCCTTTAAGCCCAATTCATCGAAAGATATTTTAAAGCTTTCATGTAAGTCATATACAGGGTCACGGGACTTTCTCATTCCTGTATGGGAAACTTCCGCAATCCGTTGATGAATTTTTTCCTGTGGCTCTTTACGTTCCTCTGAATCGTCTTTTCTGAATTGGTGCTTCTCTACTTTTTGTCTTTGATAATATGAACGCAATTTATCATCCCGCTTCATTTTGCAACATTTCTCTTATGACGGTTATGAAATAGGCTACCCTCGGGTTAGGAACAGACCTTTGAATTGACTGTAATTGCATATAAATATCGTATAAATCATTACCTATTTCTTTTCGTAAGTTTTCTTCGGAGGGAAATGCCAATGTTTGAATAAGCGTTTCTGCCTGTGCAATAAGCTCATTTCCGCGTTGAGCCGCTGTTTTTTGTCTTGTCGGTTCCGGAACCGCTCCTTCGCCGTGTCCAAGCTCCACGCTCTCAAGCATAGAGCTGTATTGTGATAACATACCTTTAAGCGTCCGATCTTGGGCTAATTCATGCAGTTCTTTCTTTCTGTATGCTCGTCCGGCTCCGGGAACTTGGAATTTCATGTGAATTAAATCTTCGGGCATTACACCATCCACAACTTCACCCAAACCACTTTGTGCTCTACGTAATCTTGCTCCCTTTTCCACACCTTCATCTACTTTAAATAGCCTGTCGAAAAAAACGCTCATCTCATCCACTGATTTTCCGGTTGCTGCGGAGTGAAGTATATGTGCCGTTACATCTCTTGCCTGCTTTGCTCCGGCTGTATCATCCACACGACTCATGTCGTCGTCCGCTTTGGTGCCCTTAGCCAATAAATCTGCCGCATGATGTTTTTCCTCGTCTTGTACGGTATAGTCTGCGTTTTGAAGAATCGGAGCAACATTTGCCAATACGCTGTCTGCGTCAGTAATATCTACAGCCTGCTGTCCGTCAGAGGGAACAAATCCTCTGAATGCATGAGAGTTTGCAAAGGTATCCTGTGCCATATGACTTAAACTGCCCAGAAAACGCATTTTTGCAGCCTGATCCCTATTATTTTTTTTGTCTGCGGGGGTTGCTCCGCCCAAAGTCTCGTCATCATCTTTTACTCCAACCATTTCCCGCAGTGATCTGCCCTTATACGACTCCATTAATGCTTGCCTTTTTACAGCCAACTTATTTAGTTCTGCATTCTCTTTAGGCGTACGCGCCGGTTTTTGGGACAAACTTAGAATTTTCCCTTCAAGGTCTTTGATTGCCTCCGGCTTGTATCTATCGTCTGCATTTGGGGTAACTCCAAGCATAAAATCAGCCTTTTTTTGACGATCGTCTATAATGCTTCGATATTTTGCCTTGTCAGTTTCAGTATCTGATTTTTCAAGTTTTGCTTTTGCATCGCCTATTTCTTTTAAAGTTTCTCGCATTTCTCCGTCAAAATATGTATAAACGTTATGAAGCCCAAGACTTGCAAATTGGCTTGTGGCAAGGTCTCCTACTTTACTGTCCAAGGTAAGCATTTGAGCATTCCCGGCGTTTTTCCTAACCCCGGCGGTTCCCATGCCGTAAGCAAATTTGGCATAAAGCTTTATTCTTTCCGAAGTTTCTATAACATCTCTGTCACTGCCGGATTTCATACCGTGGAGAAACTGAAGATCACCCATATGTGTTTGCTGAACATAACGATTTTTATTTGAACCTAATTTAAATTTCAAGCCGAATGATATGGAATTCATTATCCCCGGATTTGTACTTGAAATTTTATTTTCTCCGCCGGGCCCTCTTCCAACTCTCCTTCTGCCTCCTCTTGCATCTCTATAATCAGGACCCATATCATTAAGGAAATTGCCTATATCCAGATTATACTGATCGTTCATGCTATAAGCGGTTAATCCGCCATGTTGTAATTCGTTATTTGCCATTCTTCTTCCGGACGGCATAATCAGGTCATGTCCTCTGTCCTTTGTTCCCGCCAAGCTTGCAAAACCCCAACCTTGAACAGGGGCAGAGTCTATGCAGGTTGTGGGAAGTGATTGCAGGTTTTGTGTTTGTTGAAATGAATCAGCTTGGGAGCCGGTTTGAAAAAAACTATCGGCATAATTGTCGGCTTCCGATTCGAGAGACGAATCAAGATTAATATTAGAATGGCTTTGTGTGGGCTTAATATTTTCTTTTGCCTGCTGTATTACATGAGCAACTTCGTGAGCAATCATTTTCTGCCCAAATTTCGTTTGAGGTTGAAACATACCTTTTCCAAAGTTAATATTTGTACCTTGTGTAAAAGCTTTTCCGCCGGCTTTATCAGCTTCTGAGGATTCCCTTATCCGCAAAGCACTTAAATTGTAACCGTAATGATTTTCAAGCTTTTGGGTCAGTTCTGTAGGTAATCTTTTTTCCGCTCCCCGGCTTGAATCGAGATATCCCAGCATTGCTTGATTGGAAGGAGAAACTGACGGGATAATCTTTTGCTCGGTTGTGTTTGTAGTTTGATTTATTTTAGTTTTATTCTGATAGGTTTTAATTAAACTAACCTCCCTTAACAAAAAAACTTTGTTACAGAGATATTAAGAACCTGTATTCAGTCTGAGAAAACGGTGTATTGGCAGTAATTTTCTTTATACCGGTTAGCCTCTCTCGGCATATATTCTACCAAAATGCGTCATCGTGACTTCCTTGCTCACAAAAAACCTCACACCACTACGACTTTACCATAATAAATACAGGTTCTTATAAGAGCAGTTATGCGTTTTTATTCTGACGTTGATTATACCATTATATTTCCGGCTATTAAATAATTGCAAATCTGTCAATATTCTTCATATTTATACATAAATTGACACTTTTTCTACAATATGATATAATTTTATATGTAATTTTTTGTGAAAGGATGTTAAGAATGAAATCAAACTTTTGCGTTCTTATGGATTTGCTTGGTATTTCGCCGAAATCACTTTCTATCACAATAGGAGCCGACTTAACTTTAATCTCAAAATGGCGAACGGGGTCACGAATACTAATAAACGGACGGCATTGGGTATCAGACATAGCAGAATATATGATCACTAAAGATAATCAAGATAAATCCGGTATAATCAAAACCATACTTTCGGTTTTTTATCCGACTCATGACACGGACAGTACTGAAGCTTTATTGGAATTACTCAAGCGATGGCTTACAACAAAAAATCAATATTCGGAGAGTTATCAAAACAACCGCTTAATCCTGTTATCCGAAGCTTTTTCCGTAAAGAACGAAAAAGCTACAATTAAGAAAAAAAATAAGTCTATAGACATAAAATTTGCAACAACCGGTATTGACCAAATAAAAGATGCACTTTTACAACTGCTTGAGCAGGCCTCGGAATTTGAACCGGCTCAAATTAGGGCCGTTTGCGTGGAAGGGCTTTCTATAATTGCCTGTGATGAGAAGTTTTTAAACACTGTTATGGATCTTTTGACAAAATTGTTTGATAAAGGCTATAAGCTGACTCTTATTTTAAGGACTGATTTTAAGATAAGCGAAGTGGCTTTAATTTCGGGATATTGGCTAAAGTTACATCTCCTGGGATATGTTGAAAGTTACTATTACGATGATTTCACCAAATCACAAGATCTCAATATGCTTATTGTTTACCCTGATAAAGTGGCTATAGAAATAACGCCGGACGATAAAGATTCATACAAATGTGAAATTGAATTCAAAAAAAATATGATAGAAAAGTTTGATAGAAATTTAGAGGACTATAAAAATATTTCAGTCAAAAGATTTATTTATAATTATTTTAAGCAACCGAACAGTTTTTTGGATATTGGCAATTATTGCGTCAGTAACAGTTGCTATCTCTTTTCAAACTTACCACACCTTACTATTCGCGTAAAAGAAATCATTTCGGATTTGGGAATAACAGAAAAAGAAGCCGCCTACCTGTTTAAGGAATTTAACCCATTAATGACAGACATAAAGATATTATTGAAAAATGTACAAGTTTACAGTATTTTTTGCATAGAAAGTATAGAAGATGCTCTGGAACACTCAAGAAAGTTGGTCCATGAATATTCTGAAATATTGGGCAGGCGTATATATATGCCTACCAATACTTTTGTTAAACAGTTAATTGCCCTAAAAGAGTTAAGCCAAAATCCCAATTTTAATATTTGTTTCTTGGATCGGCACCAATTTGAAAAAATAGGGATAAATATTTTAATTTCAGGACTTAACAGTGCTGTTTCATGGATACCCGGGCTTAATTCAGCCGCTTGTAAGGATTTCACAAGCGTTGGTGCTCTAAGCGGATTTTGTTCAACCGTATACAAATTTATTCCGGATAATCTTAAAACCAAGTCATCTGCAAATAAAAAGCTTACCAATTGGATTAGAAGGGCAAAGCTGTTCGGGTATGATGTATAGTAATTGGTTTTCATTTCGGAGTAGTTGTGGTATATTATGTTTAATGTAATGGGTTTTTACCCGATAATGATGTGCAGATATTATTTTACGAGGAGGTTACTAAGCTATGAAAAGGTTTTTAATGTTTTTGGCAATGATAATATGTTTATCCGGTGTAAACATGACAGCCTTTGCGACGGACAATTATGTTACAGTTATGGTGGCAGGAGAAAGTGTTAGGTTTGACCAAGCACCGGTTATTGTTAACGGGCGAATGCTGGTACCCATTAGAGCCGTTTGCGAAAAAATCGGAGCAACGGTTTCATGGAACGAAAACACCAAAACAGCGTCAGTAACCAAAGATAACTTAACCCTGAGCTTAACCATCGGTGACCCCATAATGAAGGTAAGCGACGGAACTTTTACATATTTGGACGCACCACCTCTGATATATGGCGGCAGAACATTGTTGCCCATTCGTGCTGTAGTTGAAAAATTTGGGTATGAAGTACAATGGAACGAAGAAACGAAAATTGTAAATATCGAACAACCGGGAACTATTATTTTTCCGAATTTGGCAAACACGCAAAAGTCCTTCATTAGTAATACTGCGAATATTTCTTCCGTTCAGCAGTTTATGTACAAAAATGAAGGCTTGGCTTACGCCTATGAACAGGACGGAAGTCTGATAATCACAACTCCAAGCAGCCGGATAAGCTTTGCTATAAAATACCCTAAATTGGGCGATGTTATTTCTGACGATGATGGGAATTTCTATGTGGTTTGGGGTAAAGATAACGAAACCGCCGATGCCTCAATTGAAACTGTTTTTATATCAAAATATTCTCCGGACGGTCAACATATAGATACAACCGGTTTTGTTGGTAAATCAACTCCTTGGGGTGACAGCGACTCTGCTAAAACCAAAGTACCTTTTAGATCGGGAAACTGTGTTTCTGTTATAGCAGATGATATTTTAGTCAATTATCATTCCAAGCAAAGATACGACGGTCATCAAAGTGACAGTGTTATTGCCGTGAGAATTAACGATATGTCACCTTATACTCTACCAAACGATACCTACAGCGGACATTCTTTTAATCAAAGCCTGATTTACAGCAAAATAACATCAGATTTCCTGTTTGCAAGTCATGGCGACGCATACGCTCGCGGTTTTAGAATAAACGATGCTAGCGGAAAATATGGAAATGCAAAAGAAATTCTGTTCCATTTCTATCTTGAAGCAAATGCCAATTACGATATGTACAAAGTCAACAAAACCTTTGCACAGCTGGGCGGTTTGGCAGAAACAAGCGAAGGCGTTGCCCTTGTGGGTGCCTCTGCCAAATCAATCGGTGAAGCCGCAAAGCTTGAAAAGCAAAATCTATTTATTCAGGTTTTCGACCCACGAGCTTCCGGTGTTTCCAAATCAATGTTTATAGGTGGTACAACCCGCAGCGGTGCCACATCATTTGACATAAAGGACAACAATAATTCTCCGCTTACACAGGTTTCGGACTACGGCGTACGTTGGTTAACGGACTATACGGACACAGACGTTGTTGCACCGCAAGTAGTAGAGGCTAACGACCGCATAGTGATATTATGGTCTACCAAAGATGATTCCTTTTACATGACACTATCCCCAAGCGGAGATATTCTTACTCCGGCTACTTCACTTGGCGGACTTCCCTTAAACTCATATGAACGCCCTGTTTATTATAACGGTGCTGTTTATTGGGCCGGCGTAAAAGATGGGAAGTTGAAAATTTGTAGTATAAATATATGATTTTATGGGTTTTAGATACACTATAAAGAGGTTGGTACAGCAATATATCCAATGAGGTAAAATAATTTTCCGCTTTGCGGTGGGAAAATTAATTAGGGCAGGCTATAAATGAAAAATATGATAAACCGGTCTCCATTACTTCTATTTTCTGTAAATATTATCTTTCCTTTATGTGCATTAATAGGTGTAATATTCGGGTACAATTTTATTTTATATAATTACCTTGTTACGTTATTTGTAATAACCGGTTTAAATCTGATAACGACCGTTATCCTTTTTTCCTCAAAGATCGTGTTAAATAATCTAAACACTGTTATCTCAGCATTTTTATTACCTGCCTCAGTACTTAACGGACTGTTCTTTTCTTCCTGCAATCAGAAAGGCATATTACTGTTCTCATTAATATGTTGTGTTAGTGCCGGATTAATCTTCGCAAAGTTTGCAAAAGCAAGCGTTTTAAAAGTCGTAATGGGTGTTATCTCTGCACTGTTAATGATACTCTTGCTGTTTTTTACACTCCTCACTTATATTTTTGGAGAGTTCGCATTAAATACTAAAGTCAGAACGCTATATTCACCCCAAAATACATATGTTGCAGAAATTATAGACAACGACCAAGGAACCCTCGGCGGAGCTACCTTTGTGAACGTAACAAACGAAAGTAAACATATACGGCTTCTTTTCTGTGAATTTTCTAAGATTCCTATTCGAATCTATACGGGAAAATGGGGAGAAGCAGGAACTATAATTATTCATTGGGATGATGAAACCACTCTTGCCGTTAACGGCATAAAGTACCATATTGACAAAACTCCTGAATAATAAAAAGAAGTATCTTGGGCATAGTATGACACAAAGTGCCTTTTTACCGGAACCCGGGATAGTATTGTCGCAGTGAAAGTTTATTGTTATTACGGAAATACCGGACTAATTAAGGAGGGATTATTATGGATAAAAGAATGGATGGCATCGAAACAAAAGATGATGATATGCAACAACCTAATTTGCCATTCCCGGGCGACAAAGCCTTAGACCCCGGACCCTTCTTCCATGGCACAAAATCCGATTTAAAGCCCGGTGATTTGTTGGAACCGGGTCATAACTCAAATTACGGCGGTCGTAAGAAAGCCAACTACGTCTATTTTACCGGCACCATGGATGCGGCTGTTTGGGGAGCGGAGCTTGCTTTGGGTGACAGATCCGGACGAATTTATCAAGTAGAGCCGACCGGCATTTTCGAGAACGACCCCAATCTTACGGATAAGAAGTTTCCCGGCAACCCTACAAGGTCTTATCGTACCCAACATCCACTGCGAGTAACCGGCGAAGTAACGGATTGGAAAGGACATTCACCGGAATTACTCAAAAATATGCGTGAACACCTTGCTAAACTTGAAGAAATGGGCATTGAGGCGATTAATGATTGAAAATGCACCACCATAGCTGTGGTAACTGTTTTATTCCTTGTGCTACGAGTAGGCGGCTGATAGTTTGCTACTCGCCGTATATAATAATATGTAGGTCCCGTCCGTCCCACTCTATCTTCTGAACCAACAGCTTTATGAGCGTTGGATTTTCAGGAACAGTCATTTCCTTAAAGTATGTTTTTAAACCGAATAGAGCGTTTGTAATTATATCAAGCTGAAACTCCTTATCGATAAGGAAGCTTAGGTTATCTTGCAATCGCTCTTTTTCTTTGTTAAGCCGTTCTATTTCTTCGGTGAGTTCATTTACTTTAGTATTCACTCTCTTAACAAGAGCCTGTCCGTATGGCTGTGATAATGAATAAGGTTGTCCATTTCTGCATTACTCCTGTTTATGATGACTGAATAAAATTTGTGTTGAACGTAGCCGGCACGAGATTGGGAAATGGTTTACAGTCAGATTAAAATTTTCTTTGCCGAGAGATTTGCAGCTTAAAACCGCGGGCTCTGCACACACCCGGAGTTTATCAGCTTTAGGCATTACCGGTAAATGTAAAAGGCGGTAGGTTTTCACCCACCGCCTTTTACCGTATAAAGCCACGGCTGCGTCGGGTCGCTCTCCGGCGTTGCCCTGTTTTGCCGTAGTAAAAGTAATGATGCTTATCTATATCGGCAAAAGAGCCACCTTTTGTATACGAAAAGGTGGCTCAGTCTATATTATTCCGGTGTTATTTGTCAAATTCTACATCTGCAATATTATTGACATGCATATTGATAAAACGTGCTAAAATGGTAGCGACTTCAGCGCGACTTGCCGTACCATGTGGGTCGTATAGATTGTTCGGTTTGCCGCTGATTATGATTGTGTCTTGGGCACGCTTCACTGCGCTGAGTGCCCATGATGAAATGTCCGTTTCATCGTTGAACGCCGGTTTTTTTGTTGATGGCAGTTCATATCCTTTATAATTAATATAGTTCATCAACATGACCGCCATCTGTTCGCGAGTGATACTGTCATTCGGTTCGAATAATCCGTTACCGTAGCCATTGACGATACCGGCAGACGATGCCCATTCCACAGCCGGGGCATACCATGCGCCAACTGTTACGTCTGCAAAGCTCGTAGTTTTGTATGCAGACAAGTCAACGCCCTCAATATTGGCAAGTGCCTGCGCAAACATTGCGCGAGTCATTGACGTATCGGGGCTGAACTCGCCGTCTCCTGTGCCGCGGAACAATTCAAGTGATGCGACGAACGTAATATTGTCAGCCGCCCAATGGGTCGTTACATCTGTGAATGTCCTGTCATTATGTATAACGTCGAATGTACCTGTGGCAGTTGTTTGGAAGGTTATTTTGCCGTCTTTATATACGCTGTATGGTATTATGCTGTTGCTTGTAGATTCCTTTTTGATTGCTACATAGCCAAGCACACTTGTGTCTGCAACAGAACTCACAGGTATGCTTAAGATAAATGGGTTCGTGGGATCGTTGTAGCTGAAGGCCTTACCGTTTTTCAAGAACTCCACTATGAAGCTGCCGGCTTTTACGGATATTTCAAACGTATCGCCGTATTGTGCCATGAACTTTTCAAGCATCTTTTTATTTAGGATCACTATGCCGTAGTCGGATTTTATTTGAACAACCGAAACGTTATCTTTTAATATTGCCGATATAGAAAAACTCACATTGAAAGCAGATTGTTCTTTTATCTCAATGACAAAATTCTTTTTCACGGGATATTTGGAAACATCATCCGCTTTTATATGCAAAGAAACGCTGTCATCTTCATTTTTAGTAAAATCAACACCTATGCCGTTTACCGAACCCTTTACGGTGTTTGACGAAGGTGCAACCGGAGGTGGTGTAGTAGTTGTTTTAGTTGAGGGCGGGTAATAACTTCCACCACTACTGCTGCTTCCGGAATATCTCCAATTTGCTGTTACCGTTACGTCGTTATTAGGCATTATGAACGTAGTTGTTGCGTATGTGGTAGCAGGCGTCGCGCCGACGACTGTCCAACCGTTGAAACTGTAGTTAGTTCTGCTTCCTGCGTATATGGTTACTGTCTCGCCCGGAGCGTAATCACCTGCGCCTGTGACGGATGCATAACTGCCGATTACATTCACGGTGTAGGTTGTCTCCGCAACATCCCCGTGCGTCACCGTTACGGTTGCTGTGCCAAATTTAGTAGAGTCGTCTGTGGAGGTTGCCCTAACGTTTAGCTCCGTTGCTGTTTCATTCAGCGAAACAGTCAATGCGCCACCTGACGTGATAGATGTTTCTGTACTACCGCCTTCGACTGTCCATATTACACTCTGCTGTGGATCGTTTAAACCGTTAACTACAGCACTGAATACATGCGTTTCACCCGGATTCATTGTATAAGTCTCCGGAGAAACTACAACATCTGTAACAGTTGGTGTCAGTGGTGGGTCGTCAGTCACAGTTACTGTCGCCGTACCAAATTTTGTACTATCAACCGATGATGTGGCGGTTACAGTCAATGTCGCCTCTGTTTCATCTGCGTCAATAGTCAATATACCATCTGCTGCTATACTTGTTATGCCTGTACCGTTTGCTACACTCCACGATACGCTTTGGTCCGGGTTATTTACTCCGTCTACCGTTGCGCTGAATTGATGAGTTCTGCCTTTCTGCACCGTTACTGTGGAGGGATTGACGGTTACGCCGGTCACTTCAACCGGCATTGGCAAAACTTTAACAGTAATCTGAGTTTCGGCAGTATGGTGGTAGTTGTTTCTATCTAAGGAGCTATCCTGAGATGTATAGATAACAGTAAACGGTCTTCCGGTTTCAGTAACGTTCCCTACCGGGGTTGTTAATTCATCTTTCCAAGAAAAACCGGTTTCAAGGATAAGGTCGGCAAGGGTTTGCCCGTAAGTTGCTGTCAATGCATTTGGCTGCGGAGGAATCAGCGGCGCTTTCGCCACATTCACTGTAATATTTCCACGAATACTTTTGCCATATGGGTCATTGTAAATAGCCGAAAATTGTTGACCTTCTCCTGCAAATAATATGTTGACAGGAGACGACCATTCATAATCAGGCGAAAGGATTAAATCTTCGAGATAGTGTTCCGGTTTATATGTAGTGTTAATTTCAGGATGAGAGAAGTTCCCTGCCGGCTCTATAGTCAAGGTTAATCCTTCCAAAGTCACGCCGTCAATAGTAATCAAAATGTTATGCTTACCCGGAGGAGTCAGTTCTGTGGTTTCCAGAATCAATTTACCTACTCCGCTTTTGAATGTAATATTTCGCGCCCGCACATACAAATCAGCAGCTGTGTCATTTGATATAAAAACCTGATATGTGCCATCAGCAAAATTTGTTGCCTTAATTTCATATAAAGCTGTTCCTTCTGAATTGACAGAGGGCATTACTCCATCTTGCGCACCTATAATAAATCCCGGTTCAATAGCAGTTCTCACCGCCAAATAACCGGACGCAGCACCTTTTTTGAAATTGACATTCTCTTTTGAGCGTGCGAAGAAATAATAATCTGTATCAGGATCAAGCCCGATAAATATTAAACCATCCTGCCATTCATCATCATTTGAAGGAGGAACCGATGTTATACTCTTTGCGTATTCCAAATCCTGTTCAGTTCTAACTTTTAAAGCCGAAGGGTTTATGGTGACAGTATTGTGAGTTAATTCTGATAAAGCTATATTTTCAACATTCGCACCATTTATTTTATTTGGTTGAACACTAACCTCGCTTTTGACTGTTACTGTGCTTCCGTCTTTAGGATCAACTATACCGTTATTGGTCATTGTCACATCAGGGTTGAGTATCAATTTACTGCCGTTTGGAACAAGCAGCGTACTGTCCTCGGGAATTGTAAAATTATTTGTTGGCGTAACAGTGCTGCCGTAGAAAAATCCTTTGTCTCCTTGGCTATAGTCAAATAATATGCCACTTGTTTTGGCGCTTGTATCTCCTACACGGTTGGCGAATACCACTGCGTTTCCGTTCATAGTAAACGTTCCCGGAGCGCCGTAGTCACTGTTTGTATAACCTTTACTGCCCGCGCCTATGCCGTTAATTGGCAGAAAAGCGCTTGTTGCGGTAACCACCCCGCCATTTATAGTAATTGTACCGCCTGAACCGGGAGTTGGCGCAGCACCCGGAGGGGAGTAAACAGTTGAATTACCTCCGCCACCTATTCCTGCGCCCTGATAAATGCCTGTTGCAGTAACCACTCCGCCGTTTATAGTGATTGTGCCTCCATTACCGCTGGGATAATTACGATTCCCTGCTGCTCCGCCTATACCGGCATGTCCGTCGTTCATATAGGGTGAAGCTGCTCTGGCAGTAATGATTCCACCATTTATAGTTATAGTTCCGGCTGACCCATTGGGTAAGGAATCAGTAGGAGCAGCGCCACCTATAGCTGCTCCGTCTGAGCCTGTAGATGTCAACCGCCCTGCCAAATTGCCATTGGATTGAGAATATATGGTCAAGCTGTTGCCCGGTGACACCGTAATACCACGTTTTGTTTCCAAATGAGTTCCATCAGCCAGGATAATATTAACATTACCGTTGATTACAACACGAGTATTTATTGTCATATTATCTTTTACAACGTACCATCCCGTGTTTACGTTGCTTAGCCCTTGAAGTGGCGTAACATTATTTTTCGTTTGTAAAACACCGTTTTTATCCAAATAAAAAACGTCAGCACCTTGATTAGTTGTCGGGAAAACAGCAGTAATAGTTCTACTTCCGCCGGCGTTTGTAACAGAGCTTGCCCCAGCTACTTTAAAAAAGTTCGGAGCTATGTCCAAGTACGTATAGCCTACTTTTGGCGTAAGCTCAATGATAGCGGAATACGCAGTTCCAAAGTTAAAAAAGCTTGGATTGCCGTCCCAAGTAACCGTTCCAAAATATTGGTCTGTTTCTATCCTATCTGTTACCGGAATCTGCCCTTCTACAGGGGGTACAATTCCCGGGATATCGGCAATGGTAATAGTTGTCGTAGGTAATTGTTGGGTAACAGCCTTAATGTTAATAATGGAGTCGCCCCAGATACTATGTAAATCCGCCCAACGTCTTGCGTTATCTGAAGCATAACTTATCCCGGGGCTTGAAGAAGCTTGGCTCGTATACCCGGGAAGCCTCATTTGTAAAGGTAAAATCTGACTGCGAAATTTTGCCACAATCGCAAACTTTTCACCCACTATGGCAGGGTAATCCAACTTCACAGTATGATATCCCATATGAACATTTTCCAGCACTCCTGCCGGAGTTTGCCCCGTGATATCCAAATCGGAGGTATTTGTGTAATATGGTACAACATATAATTCTATCCTATCTTGAGCTTTTGCGGCATACACCTTTGCTTCTGTAAGGGTTCTTCCCGGTGCTGCGGTAAACACATTGGCACCGTAAGAATACCGGCTATAGCCCATATATCCAAATGGATCATGTTCATGTATGTTTTTAGAGGGGTCGTAAGGCTCTACAGGATCATAAGCATAGCTGTCAATGCCTATTTCAGCGTCATAATAGGAAATCCAACCATATCCGTTATTTCCCCAATTCGTTCCCCAACTGTTTTTGATAAGCCAAGCGCCGTTGCTTGGAGGTTGTATGTACGCAGACATAAAATTAGTTTTTGGATAATTATCGTCCCAGCCGACAATAGTCACTGCATGTGAATTTAAAGCTACATTAAGGACGTTCCCTCTGCTTTTATCCACATAATAAGCATGGTTGGGGTTCGAATTAGACTGCATCTCCGGCGGAACAAACATACCTGTAGCTACTGCTCCGTAGGTCATAACCGCTTCTTTAATTACATCCATATGTGAACTCATGTTGTAATCCATTGTTGTTAAGCGATAAACATTCGGTACATTATATGAAACAGGTTTGTTGCTCGTTACGTCAACATTTCGCACAGGTAAGGAGTTGCCGGAAAATGGGTCGTCGCTCTCTTTGACAGCTCCTTTTAACTGACCTCGCATAAGGTAGGCCATGGCAGATATGCTAGAGCCACCATCGTTTACACCCCTGTCAAATCCATATATATTTCCGCCGTCAGAGCTTAAGGCATAGGCTGCATGAGCTTCGGAAAGGTTTATATTCGCATCGCCGCCGTTTTTGATTGTAGAAGCCTCAATAGCGGCAATAGTCGCATAACTCCAGCATATGTTTACTTTTTGCTGTTTGACAGAAGATTGATACATTCCGGCATCATATGAGGAAGGTAGCAAAAAGAACGGACGAATCCTTTCCGTTAAAGTCTCATCTGTGGGTGGGTCCATAATAGGCGGACGAACCAAGCCTGTCAGATGGAATTCTCCGTTGGCCGTAATTTCCGTGTCAGTAATATTGTCTTGAGCGTGTGTAATAATTGAATTAAACAGAAGATTAAGTACTAAAGCAATTATTACTAATAAACTGAGCGCATTTCTGAACTTTTTCATAGTCATCAAACCTCCATAAGTAATTAATAGTAATTAATAGTAATTCAGGTCAATCATTTCATAATTCAATTTATTCCACAAACGCTTTTTATAATTTCACAATAAAGTAATGTTAAGCCTGCTAGGTCCCTGAACATTAAATGAATTGTGAGCATTCAGTTTTGATGATGGTATAATATGGTATTAATCATTTCTATGCAGGAGTCGTCAATTTTTTTGTGGCTTCTATAACCTCGTCAATAGTTTTTTAGGACGCTGCCGGCAAATCATAACTCATCGCCAACCCATAAATAATCATAAAGTTTTAAATAAACCGTTCTTTACTACGCTCTTGCTCATATTTTTCTTCATATCGATTAGGTTTACTACTTGACACTTAGGCATTTTTAAACTCCTTTCCTTGATAATTTTACTCTCTCTTGTTCATCCGGAAGATATGGGCAATTGTAAATCAGGATGATCGGCTGTAAAACATACAAGCGAAATTTAAAGAAACCCGTATATCAAGCCTGCGATTCTCTTAACACTAAAATTCGTCAAGTCACTTATTCCTCTGTTGGTATATCTTTTGACCAAAAAGACCGGTACTACTATCTTCATCGTCATTTTTGCAGAAAAATATAATGTTCTATTTAATTTTCTATATATATTCTACAATTTCCACCTGTTTCAAAGGTGGTTATTGTATTAACCTTCGATAGAGTATATTTCAAAGATGGATTTAGAGGTAAATTAATACCCAAATCCTTACATATTACTTTTGCTAATTTATGGCTCTTATTCCTCCTCCCGATAATGCTAAACCGATATTAATCAACAAAATCATCTTCGATGCTGTGACATCCGGCTTATTAGTATTGGAATTAAAACTATACTTAATTGCATAAGGAATAGTAACAAAAGCTATTCTTCGTAAACGGTTCGCTCTTGCGTTTTTTATTAAAAAAACACCGGTCGCTCACCACTACGAATATACGCTTTTGTTACTACTTAACTCGAAATTAAGTATAATATAGAAAAGTATCAAAAAGAGCCGTCAAAACGGTTGGGAAGATTTTTATTATGAAATCAGGCAAAAATTCAACTCTACCATTGGTTTAGTTCAGCCGAATCTACGTTAAGTTGCTTGTTTCGCAGTAGACGTCCTGTTATACTAAAGCAGAAAGGACGGTGCTTGAGTTGAATAATGACGGCATGGCTAAATATATCTCGGAGCTTAGAAAATCAAAAAACATGACCCAAAAACAATTAGCTGAAAAACTAAGCATAACAGATAAAGCAGTTTCCAAATGGGAACGAGGGTTAGGGTATCCCGATATTACCACTCTTCCACTGCTTGCGGAAATTCTGGGAGTGACGGTTGATGAACTGTTAAACGGAAAGCAGGAAGACAACCAAACGCCTAAAGCAGAAATATTGGTTCAAAACACTCTGCAATATGCTCAAAAGGTTAGCATTACAAAAGAAAAGAACTCTCGAAGTATTGCTAAATTTGTAATAACAACTTCATTCGTTTTAGCAACTGTTGTTTGCTTGATTTGTGATTTAGCTGTTTCTTGGGGATTGTCTTGGTCTCTTTATGTAATGTCAAGCGTTGCGTTTACTTGGGTAATTTTAATGCCACTGTTTCATTTCGAAAAAAAAGCCGGCACAAAGTCCCTTATTTCGTTAAGCGTCTTTATAGTGCCATTCCTTTATTTTATTGAACAATTGGTCGTAGGTAATTGGCTGTTTCCTTTAGGTATACCCATATCGGCAGTTTCTCTAACTTACCTATGGACTGTTTGGGGTATTTTCGCAAGAACAAAGATAAACAGATGGTATGCTACCTGCCTTGCTTTTGGGGCGGTCGCTCCGTTGTCTGTAGCAGTTAAATTTATAGTTTCAAAATTTACAGGCGAGCAATTATTTGACGTTTGGAACACCATTTCAATAGGTATACTCTTTGTTATCGCTGTTATCTTATTTATAATCGGTTATTTTAATAAAAGGAAAATGTAATTCACCGGGAATATGTTTACTTAATTAAACTTCACAGGGGCATTGTAACACCCCTACATACTGAAAAAGGATGGATGTCTTACAGGGCATCCATCCTTTTTTGCTTCTGCTTCATAGAGATATGCCTGCAAGTTAAAGACCCATTGAAAAACAGTTTATATACTTGACTTACAATCCAACTTATGTTATTCCTAACTAATACATTATTAAGGCAATATATGGCAACAATTATCGGTATTCTGTTTAAGTTCTTAATAGGCTATCAAAAGATGTATAAATAACAACTTGTAATTGGTGATAACAAAGTTTAGTCATTCCTGGGGGTATAATATGCCATATTTTAAGTATTCGGGTAAAAATGTTTTTTACAAGGAAATAGGAGAGGGCAAACCCATCGTCTTTCTCCATGGAAATACCGCTTCTTCTAAAATGTTTGATGAAATAATCGGCTTATTCTCAGATGATTTTAAAGTAATATTGTTAGATTTTTTAGGTCACGGAAAGTCGGACAGAGTAGGAGCATTTGCAGTAGATTTATGGTTTGATGAAGCATTACAGGTCATTGCATTTTTGGAGCAGATGAGTTATTCGAAAGTAAATTTAATCGGCAGCAGCGGAGGAGCTTTGGTGGCTATTAATGTTGCTTTGGAAAGACCGGATTTGGTAGATAAAGTAATAGCCGACAGCTTTGAAGGCGAAAAGCCTTTGGTTGAGTTTGTTCAAAATATCAAAGAAGAGCGAGAAATTTCAAAGCAAGATGAGGCGACAAAATCCTTTTATTCACAAATGCACGGCGAAGACTGGGAAAGTGTCGTTGATAATGATACAAATGCAATGTATGAACATTTACATACCATAGGTAAATTCTATCATAAATCACTTAGTGAATTGCAGTCAAAAATACTGCTTACCGGCAGTAAAGAGGACGAATTTGTGCAATTAATTAATCCTAATTTTTATGAACAAACCTTTTCAGACTTTCTTGATAATATAGGTCACGGCAAAATGCATATTTTTGAGAAAGGCGGTCATCCTGCCATATTGTCAAATCCCATAGAGTTTTCGCATATTGCAAGGGAGTTTTTTAACGAGTAAATACTGATAAAAAATTTGCAGATGCCCTAAGATAATTTTGAACTTTTCACCTCTGTAAAAATTTAGCTAATCATGTTATAATGCTAATACTATTAGTATTATAAGGAGGTGACAGAATGGATTATAATGATTTAGCCGACGATTTTATGAGAACTCTTTATACTCTGAAGAAAAACCGAGTACAGCGGAAATTAAACGAGTCCTTGCAGGGCGGGCAATATATTTTGCATTATTTATTCATACGCGGAGAAGCTGTTATTCCGGGTGAAATAAGCTGCGAAATGTCCATAAGCACGGCAAGGACGGCTACGGCACTGAATAATTTGGAAGATAAAGGATTAGTCACCCGAGAAATAAACAAAAACGACCGGCGACAGATTTTAGTTACTCTAACAGAGAAGGGCAAAAAACTGGCAGAGGAACATATAGATGAGCTGAAACAAAGGTCAGTCCGGTTACTTAAAAGCTTGGGCGAGTATGATGCAAAAGAGTTGGTTCGTATCCTGCATAAAATAGAACAAAATCTTAATTAAAAAACCACTTTCGGGTGGTTAAAATTTCGAGGGATAGCTAACAATATTAGTTATAAATACCGTTAATTAAAGGATGGTAATATGATTCGAATTTTTAAATACCTAAATCCAAAAGAATGGTTGATAGCATTAGTGAGCCTGGTTTTTATAGTCGGGCAGGTTTGGCTAGACCTTAAATTGCCTGAATATATGTCTGAAATTACTCGGCTGGTGCAAACTCCCAACAGCCCTCCGGATGCTGTTTGGCAAGCCGGCGTACTTATGCTTCTGTGTGCCTTGGGCAGTCTTGCGGCAGCTGTTATAGTCGGTTTTTTTGCTGCAAAAATTGCCGCTTCCTTTTCCAGAACCTTACGCAGCAACGTGTTTAACAAGGTGGAGTCATTTTCCATGGAGGAAATCAACCGGTTTTCCACAGCCGGCTTGATTACCAGATCAACCAACGATATTACTCAAATACAACTTATCGTTACTATGGGCTTACAATTAATCGTAAAAGCACCGATTATGGCGATTTGGGCCATTACGAAAATAGCCGGAAAAGGCTTTGAATGGTCCATGGCTACCATGGTTGCCGTTTTAATTATGGTGGTTATGATTGGTTTGATTATGTATTTTGTTATTCCCAAATTCAGAAAAATGCAATCCCTTACGGATAATATTAATCGTGTAACAATGGAGAACCTTTCGGGATTACGTGTAGTTCGTGCTTATAATGCCGAAGATTATCAGGAAAGAAAATTTGAGGTTGCCAACAAGGAACTTACGGAAACCCATCTGTTTACCGGTCGTACCATGGCTGTTATGATGCCGGTAATGTCTATGCTGATGACGGGAATATCCTTAGCCATATACTGGATAGGAGCCGTACTTATAGACCGGGCACAAGCCGCTGAAAAACTGACCATATTTTCAAATATGGTGGTATTCTCCGGCTATGCCATACAAGTTATTATGTCATTTATGATGCTTATTTTTATGTTTTTCCTTTTGCCTCGAGCCTCCGTGTCCGCCAAACGTATTAATGAAGTGTTGGATACCGAGCCTGTTTTGCGTGAAGGAAATCTTTCCCAAGGATTGCCCGGATTGGAGGGCGAAGTAACCTTTAAAGACGTAAGCTTTAAGTATCCGGACGGCGGAGACAATGTATTGAGTAATATAAGTTTTACAGCCAAAAAAGGTGAAACTATTGCCTTTATCGGTGCCACAGGCAGCGGAAAATCCACTCTCATCAATCTCATACCCCGTTTTTTTGACGCTACCGAGGGTGAAGTTTTGGTATCGGGAGTTAATGTTAAAGACTATAACCAAGAGGCACTTCATAACAAAATCGGTTATGTATCGCAAAAAGCCGTATTATTTAAAGGTACGGTTACCTCAAATGTCGCCTTTGGCGAAAATGGTAAAGAAGATTATACCGAAGAAGATGTTAAAAAAGCGGTTGAAATAGCACAGGGTGCGGAATTTGTGGAAAAGATGGATGAGGGTTATAACGCTGCCGTTTCTCAAGGCGGAACAAACCTCTCCGGAGGTCAAAAGCAACGTCTTGCCATTGCAAGGGCAATTTGTCGTAAACCGGAAATATATATTTTTGACGACTCATTTTCTGCTCTGGATTACAAAACTGACAGCGTTCTGCGTGGCAAACTGAAACAGGAAACGTCCGGCGTTACCTGTTTAATTGTGGCTCAACGTATAGGAACCATAATGGATGCAGACCGAATAATCGTTTTGGATGACGGAAAAGTGGTTGGTAGCGGAAAGCATACGGAATTGTTAGCTGACTGTGAAGTGTACAGACAAATTGCAAATAGTCAATTGAGTGAGGATGAGGTGTAATGACGCAAAACCGACCTATGGGCAGACATGGGGGTATGGGCTTTTCTACTGAAAAGTCTAAAGATTTAAAGGGAACTTGGAAGAAACTCATAAAGTATTGCAAAAAACATATGCCTGTTATCGTTACGGCACTTCTTTTGGCTTCTATAGGAACTATTTTGCAAATTGTAGGACCCAATATGTTAAAATACATGACTGACGAAATCGCCAAAGGATTGCCTGCCTTGATAGACGGTCAGCAGGTTATGGGAGCAATAGATATGAATGCAGTCTCCGGCATTGGTATCTTACTTGTTTTCTTTTACTTAGGTTCGACTGTGCTCAGTTTTATACAGTCGTATATAATGGCAACGGTTACCCAACGTATTTCAAAAAATATGCGTAACGATATTTTTAGTAAAATTAACAAACTGCCTTTAAAATATTTTGATAAGGTAAGCCACGGTGATGTGCTCAGTCGCGTGACCAATGACGTAGATACCATAAGCCAAACTTTAAGTCAAAGCGTAGGCACCCTGGTAATATCCGTTACCATGCTGGGCGGCTCTCTGGTAATGATGTTCTATAATAATGTCATTATGGCGTTGACTGCTGTAGCTACAAGCTTTATCGGATTTATCCTGATGAATCTTATTATGAAAAAATCACGAAAATACTTTATATTGCAACAAAGCGAATTGGGTGCTGTTAACGGACATATAGAAGAAGTTTTTTCGGGACACAATATAGTTAAGGTATATAACGGAGGTAAGGCGGCAAAGACCACCTTTGAAAAAATAAACGAGAATTTGTTTACCAGCGGTTGGAAATCTCAGTTTCTATCGGGATTAATGATGCCCTTAATGCACTTTATCGGGAACTTCGGGTATGTTGCGGTTTGCGTGGTAGGTGCAGTATTGGCGATGAATGGTCATATCAGCTTTGGTGTAATTGTGGCATTTATGATGTATATACGATTATTTACTCAACCCCTATCACAAATAGCCCAAGCAAGCCAAAACTTGCAAAGAACCGCTGCAGCCGGGGAACGTGTCTTTGAATTCCTCGATGAGCCTGAATTGGCGGACGAAAGCCATAAAACAGCTACACTAGACAATTTTAAAGGTGATGTGGAATTTCGCGATGTGAGGTTCGGATACAATCCCGAAAAAATAATTATAAATAACTTCTCCGCCAAGATTAAAGCCGGGCAAAAAGTAGCCATAGTAGGCCCCACAGGGGCAGGAAAGACCACACTGGTAAACCTGCTTATGCGGTTTTATGAATTAAACGACGGCGAAATACTAATGGACGGAACTCCCATAAGTGAAGTTAAGCGAGAAAATGTACGTGAACGTTTTTGTATGGTTTTACAGGATACATGGCTTTTTGAAGGGACTTTAAAAGAAAATATAGTTTACAGTAAAGAAGGGGTCAGCGACAAACAAGTTGAAGCTGCCTGTAAAGCTGTGGGATTGCATCATTTCATTCAAACCTTACCCAAAGGTTACAACACAGTTTTAAACGACAAAACTGCCTTGTCCCAAGGGCAAAAACAGTTGGTTACTATCGCAAGAGCTATGATTCAAAACGCACCTATGCTTATTCTGGACGAAGCCACAAGCTCTGTTGACACTGGGACAGAGGTCTTAATTCAAGAGGCTATGGACAAAATCATGGTAGGCAGAACTTCTTTTGTTATAGCACACAGACTGTCCACCATAAAAAACGCCGACTTGATTTTGGTAATGAAAGACGGCGATATTATAGAAAGCGGAAATCATAAGGAGTTACTAAAGAAAAAAGGGTTCTATGCAGATTTGTATAACAGTCAGTTTACTGACCCTATGTAGACTAAATTTACAATCAAGCCTATAGCTTATGCGAATCTTCCTGTAAATATTAATACCATTTGAAAAATCGAGACAATGATTAGGGAATAATACAAGAATTGTATCTGAGCCGTAATCTTGATTTTAAGCAAAGAAAACTTTGACAATTCACCTATGGGTATTTCCTTGTAATCCGGGGATAAAGTTTCTAGCAATATTTTATATTTGTTACGAACCGCTTGCATTCTTATAGCTTCTGATTTTAATAAAAACATTGTGAACAAACATAATATGCAAGATAAAATGGGGAAGATATATAAGATATTTATCATAAATGTCTCTTTAATCAAAAAAAACGGCAAACCTATCATACTTATTATAGCCAATACCGATTTAAAGACTATTTCCCAAAAGTTTCTATGTCTATACTCATAATCTTGATAGTGAAGTTTTGCAATCTCTACTATTTCGGCACGCTTTTCCTTAGTAGGCATAAATAAATCCTCCGTCAAACAAACATGAATATCGTAATTATACTGATTCTATTTTAAACAGAGGACAAAAATAATTGATTTTTCCAACGGTTCAAGGAAATAACGATTATATTTGTCCTTCATCTTATTTGGAATTAGTATAAAACGTAATACTCCCATGGTAATGCCGGTACTGTTAATAGGTTTTTAAAACCCACATGCTTACCGTTGTCTTCTAAGAAAAAAACAAACTGCCCGTTAATTAGGCGGTTTGTTTTTTTTGGTTCCTGAAATTTAATTGTAGCTATTATCTATCAGTTTCAACATATCAGCCGTTAAGGCTTGCATAAGTTGATTTGCTTCTTCTTCGTTTTTGGTGCAAACGCCAAAGTATACCTTGATTTTAGGCTCTGTACCTGATGGTCTGACACAAACCCAGCTTTGGTCTTCCAAAAGGTAGTACAGAACGTCGGATTTCGGAAGGTTAATTTCCGCCTCAGTACCGGAAAGCTTATTGTATTCTTTTGACGTGCTGTAATCACGCATTACGGATACTTTGGAGCCGTTTATTTCTGTTGGAGGATTTTCACGCAGAGTAGCCATAATCTTTTTAATGTTTGAAAGACCCTCAAGACCTTTTAGGGTTATGGATTCGGTATATTCTTTTGAGTAACCGTATTTTGAGTAAAGTTCGTTTAAGGCATCTATTAATGTCATGTTACGTGATTTAAGTTGAGCCGCCATTTCGCATATTAACATGGTGGCAGAAACAGCATCCTTATCACGGCAGTGAGTACCGGCAAGGTAGCCTATGCTTTCTTCAAAGCCGAATACGAATTTCTCGGCGCCGGACAATTCGGATTGAAGAATTTGTGCGGCTATGTGTTTAAAGCCTGTTAATACGTCCATGTAAGAAACCTTGTAATTTTCGGCTATTTTGGAGGTAAGACGAGTGGATACTATGGTTGAAATAACCATTGCATTTTCCGGTAAATTTCCTCCGGCGGAACGACCTGCCAATATATATTCGGTAAGCAACTGACCAACCATATTGCCGGTAAGGAAGATGTATTCGTTATTATGTTTTACTACCGCACCCACACGGTCAGCGTCCGGGTCGGTTGCCAAAATAATGTCCGCATTGACTTCCTTGGCAAGTTTTAAAGCCAGTGCAAAGGCATCGCGGGATTCGGGATTGGGGTATCCAATGGTGGTAAAATCCGGGTCGGGCTCGGTTTGTTCTTTTACGGTGTGTACATTGGTAAACCCTGCGGCTTTCAAAACCTCTCTCACGGGAGTATTTCCGGCACCGTTAAAAGGCGTATAGACTATGCAAATATCCTTTGCACCGGGCAAATTTTTGTTTACGGAAAGAGCAAGAACCTCTTTGTAAAAAGCTTGGTCGGTTTCTTCTTCTATTAGATTAAAAAGACCTGCCTTTTCCGCTTCTTCTTTTTGGGCTACTTTAATTTGAGAAAAGTCGGTTATTTTATTTACTTCGTCGATAATCTCAACATCTCGAGGAGAAGTAACCTGACCGCCGTCAGCCCAATAAGCCTTATATCCGTTATATTCCTTGGGATTATGGCTGGCGGTAATTACAACCCCTGAAACACAGCCCAAATATCTTACTGCAAAGGATAACATGGGAGTAGGTCTTAATTCTTTGAAAAGATAGGTTTTTATGCCGTTGCCGTTTAACACCAAGGCGGTTTCCATGGCAAATTCCTTGGAGAGGCGTCTTGAGTCGTAAGCTATGGCAACGCCCATGCTTTTTGCCTTTGCGTCTTGCATGAGTATATAATTTGCCAGACCTTGGGTGGCTTTGCGAACGGTATAAATATTCATTCTGTTTGTGCCGGCACCCAGTATTCCTCTTAATCCGCCGGTACCGAATTCCAGGTCGGTAAAGAAACGATCCTGTATTTCCGCATCATTGCCTGACAATTGTGCCAATTCCGAGCGAGTTTCCGGGTCAAGCAAAGGGTCGTTAAGCCATTGATTGTATGCTTCCAAATATTTCATATGCACCATCCTGTTTTTTCACGTTAGTGATATTCGTACTTGTTAGTTAAAGTTTATTATAACCGAAAGTAAATCTATATATTGATACTTCGGTATTTGTAACTTGCATGATTATTTCTAATTATAAATTAAGTTACCAATATATTCAAGTAAAATACTTTGTAGTTTTTTTAAATTTTCCCTGAATATAAATTAATCAAACCGGAAAATCCTCAAGAATTTTTTGTATTATTCAATTATTTTTAGGATTTCACTTGAATTTTATTATTATTTTGCTATACTGTTAACAAAACAGAATACCCGGTATTTTACATAATACATACGAGGAGTGTAATCCAATGTTAACAGGCAATATAATCGTGGGGCAATCCGGCGGACCTACAGCAGTAATCAATTCCAGTTTGGCAGGTGTTTTTAAAACCGCAAAAGACAGAAATGCCAAAACCGTGTACGGAATGAGAAACGGTATACAAGGATTTTTAGATGACAGATTTGTTGATATGTCTCAACATATAACAAGCGGTCTTGACATAGAGTTGCTTAAACGCACGCCTTCATCTTATCTGGGTTCTTGCAGATTCAAACTGCCGGATCCCGAAAAAAATGAAGAAATATTTGTTGAAATATTTAAAAAGCTTAACAAATTGGAAATTGAACATTTCTTCTACATCGGCGGCAACGATTCCATGGATACCATTAAAAAGTTGTCCCATTACGCCAAGGCTACAAATCAAAAAATTAACTTTATGGGTGTACCCAAAACTATAGATAACGATTTGGCCATGACAGACCATACTCCCGGTTTCGGTTCAGCATCCAAATACATCGCCGCTGTTATGAAGGAAATTATCAGAGACGGCAGAGTTTATGATGTAAACAACGTTACCATAGTAGAAATTATGGGAAGAAACGCCGGCTGGTTAACAGCGGCGGCGGCTTTGGCAAAAACCGAAGAATGTGACGGTCCTGATATGATCTTCCTTCCGGAACTCAGCTTTGACCCGGAAAAATTTATCGAACAAATTAAAGAACGTCAAAAAGAGAAAAAATCCCTGGTTATTGCAGTTTCCGAAGGTATTAAAACCGATAGCGGTAAATATATTTGCGAAATGGGCAAAGACAGCGTTTCTCAAGACTCTTTCGGTCACAAAGCTTTGGGCGGTACAGCTTGTGTACTTTCCGAGTTGGTTTCCCATCGTTTGGGAAGCAAAACACGCAGTATAGAATTCAGCACTTTGCAACGCTGTGCATCTCACCTTGTTTCCTTAACCGACGTTAACGAAGCGTTTATTGCCGGTGCTCAAGCTGTAAGAGCTGCATTTGACGGCGAAACAGCAAAAATGATTATCTTTAAACGTTTATCCAACGACCCCTACGATATAACAACCGGCACTCACGACGTAAACGAAATAGCCAACGCAGAACGTATTATCCCCGCAGACTGGATTTCAAAATGCGGAACTAACGTTACCAAAGACTTTATCGACTATGTTTACCCATTAATTCAAGGAGAATTGCAACCCATAATGGCTGACGGTTTACCCAGACATTTGGTTCTGCCCAATAATGTATAATATACTGAAACTCCCTACCTCGGGGTAGGGAATTTTTTTGAGACAACCTTTCTTTTGCAGAGAGGTTGTTTTTTTATGTAAAATCCACTGAGGATTTAATATAGGCTGAATTTACGTACATACTGTTGAAATTTATTTAGGTATGTTTGAAACTTTGGGCGAACCGGTTTGACCTATGCATAAATCTAGAAATAAATCAAAATAATAGTATAAGTTTATTAGGCTTTAGATTTACAAAATTAGGTTTATATAGAGCGTTCAAAAGAACCTTTTAGTTTCATAGGGTTTATTTTTTGGTTATAGTTATCAAGGTTTTACGAAATTTTCATTTAAGAAATGACGGTGAAGACATGAATATCAGCAGTATACTTGACGTTAATATAAGCGAATTGGACGTAAGGTTTAAAGATTGCGGAGACGTAGTAAAACGCAAAATCAGCATAGGTGAGGGTTTTAAGAAGGATATATATTTTTTTTATCTTGATATGTTGGTGGATAAGGATTATTTATCGGAACATATAATAAAAAGCTTAATGATCAGTATAAGAGAGGTTCCTCCTACTTATGCGGATATCAAAGAAAATATATACGAGGCAATAAAAAACGGCGGTCTTCCCACAGCAGATTTAAAAGATACGGAAGACATGGACGATGCCGTTAAAGGCATTCTCAGCGGTGATACCCTTATGTTTGTGGACGGCTACGCCAAGGCAGTCGTTCTTTCAACCAAGGGTTGGCCCAATCGTGGTGTACCCACAGCGGACACGGAAGTAGTGGTTCAGGGTGCCAAGGAAGCGTTTTCGGAAGTTTTCCGTATAAATACCATGCTCATCAGACGCAGAATCAGGGATACCGCTTTAAAACTAAAACAAATGCAAATAGGCAGAAGAACAAGAACCGACATTGCCGTAATTTACATGGACGGTCTGGTCAGACCGAAAATACTTGAAGAATCCATTAAACGCTTAAATAATATCGATATTGACGGCATTATAGACAGCGGATATGTAGAACAACTTATAGAGGAGGACTGGCGTTCGCCTTTTCCTCAGGCTCAAGTAACCGAAAGACCGGATAAAGCGGCGGCAGCCCTTTTGGAGGGACGAATAGTTATAGTTGTGGATAATTCGCCCTTTGTATTGATTATTCCTGCCACTTTAAATACCTTTTATCAAAGCCCGGATGATTATAATCAACGCTGGGAAATTTCTTCGTTAATTAGGGCTCTTAGGTTTATTGCCGGTTTTGCGGCTCTGACCTTACCGGGGCTATACTTGGCTATGGCGGTCTATCATCCGTCTATGATACCGTCCCAACTTGTATTTAAAATGGCAGGTGCAAGGCAAACTGTGCCTTTTCCTGCCGTATTTGAAATTATATTGATGGAAATAGCTTTTGAGTTATTGAGAGAGGCAGGTATACGACTGCCGTCGCCCATAGGCAGTACCGTCGGTATAGTAGGAGGTATTATTATCGGTCAAGCCGCAGTTGAAGCCGGTTTGGTCAGCCCCATAGTTGTAATTGTGGTAGCCATTACGGGAATATGCGGTTTTGTTATTCCTCACATTAGTTTGGTTAATGCCTTCAGAATCTTAAAATATTTAATTATATTCTTATCATCCTGCTTGGGCTTCTTTGGTTTCTGGATTGCAGTATTGTTAATACTTATACATTTGGTGACTTTGAAAAGCTTTGGTATACCTTATGTTTTTCCCTTTTCATCCTCCGAAACCAACGGTTACACCGACCTTAAGGACAGCATTTTCAGAATGCCTTTGTTTATGATGAAAAAAAGGCCTATTTTTTCCAATCCGGACAATACCACCCGTTTGCGTGTGAAACAAAGCGGAAACAAGCATAAGAAGGAGTGATTGAATGCTTTTCTTAAACGATAAAATCTCGGTAAGACAGCTACAGGTTCTGCTGATTTTGGATATATTCGGAACCGGTGTTATAGTCTTACCCCGTAGGGTAGCGGAGTTTGCACAGCAAGACGGATGGATAGTAATTATCATAGCTACTTTACTTGCCGTGGTTTATGCTTATTTAATTGCAACCATAGGCTCCATGTTTCCAAAAGAGGGTTTTGTTTCATATACGGGAAAAATACTGGGCAAGCCTTTGTCTTGGATAGTTGTGTTGGGCCTTTTGGTTAAAATAATAATAAATATTTCCATGGAATTGCGTTTTTTCGGAGAAATAATAAAGCAGACCATGTTAAGCAACACGCCCTTTTGGGTTATTTGTATTGCTATGCTGTTTGTCAGCGGATATGCGGCGGCTAAGGGTTACGAAGCCCGGGGACGTATAGCCGAAATACTTATATTTATTATTTTCATTCCACTGATTATTATTTTTTTGCTGGGCGCCATAGACGTTCAGTTATCCAATATTTTTCCGGTACTGGTAACAAAGCCGGAAAACTTGATAAAGGGCGGATTTTATTCCGGTATAGCATTTACCGGATTGGAATTTATACTTCTGGTTTTTCCTTATATGCAAAGACCCAATCGTGTTCGCAGAGCCACTATCCAAGCCGTAGTTGCTATAGGACTGTTAATGGTGTTTATAACGGTTATAACCATAGGTAAATTCGGTCCCTTTGACGTTATTAGGCAGACTTATCCGGTAATAGAAATCATGGATACCATTGATATGCCGGGTTCTTTTATAGAACGCCAGGAAGCCTATATTATGAGCTTTTGGATTATTTCAGTCTTTGCCATAGTAAACGCCGGTCTGTTCTTTTCCTCGGTAATTTTAAAAGACTTGGTAAAAAAAGGCACTCACACCGTCTATATTTTTGCGGTAATATTAATTGTTTTTTTGGTTTCATTTATCCCCAAGGACATACCCCAAGTAAGTTTTATTTTGGATTTTAGCTTTATCACCTTCGGTCTTGCCTATTTTATAATTATACCCTTACTGCTTATTACGGTAGCAAAAATAAGAAAGTTATAAAAGTGGTTTTGATATTTTTCGTACAAAAAAGTACAGTTTTAAATATAATTGACTGCAGGTGATTAAAATGAGAAGGTTTAGTGTATTATCGGTGCTTTTAAGCGTTATGCTTTTAAGTGCCTGTTGGGATAAGGTTGAGTTGGAAGAACGGGGATTCGTAGTCACCGTAGGGATAGATGCATATGAAAAATCCGATAACAATAAAAATAATATTGAAGCAAACCATATAAATAAAAACCGGGAAGAAAACGATTCCGGAATAAATCTGCAAGATAACGCCATGGAACCCATGAACTACAGAACCAAAAGCAAAACTGAAACGGAAGATGAAAGCACAGATAAAGAAAACAAAGAAAAATCCGAGGATAAGGACAAAAATACCGAATCCGGCGAAGACAAAAAAGAATCTTCCGATAAAGAAGAAACTTTAAGCACCAAAATCGGCAATGAAGCCGTCAAACGATTTTCCGTTACCATGTCTTTGCCAAACATGGCAGCTATGGCGGAAAAAGGAGGCGGCGAGGGAAAGAGCCGCTATATCAAGAAATCAATAAGCGAGACGGTCTCCGGAGCTATGAGCACAACGGATTCCTATTCAAGCAAAAAGCTGTATTTTGGGCAAACCAAGTTAGTTATTTTGGGAGAAGGCGTATTAAAGGACGAAAAACTGTTTAGAGAGACAGTGGACGTCTTGGAAAGAAACAGACAAATAAGCCGAAAAGTAATTATTATGGCGGCTAACGGAGAGTCGGGAGAAATAGTTGAAGCTAAGGTGCATTCCGAGCCTATGGTGGGTTTCTTTGTAAGCAATTTTTATAAAAATAAGCAATTTGACGTATCCGTTACTTTCCGAAAAGACTTGGAAAGCCTGATCAGAAGCTTACGTGCCTCCGATACTGTTATCATTCCCGAAATAAGCCTTGAAAATGGAGAAATTATTCTAAAAGGTGCCGCCATAGTAAAGGATTATAAGCTTGTAGGCAAGTTAAACGATGTGCAAACTCGCGGATATTTATGGTTTAGAGGCAGAGGCGAAGGCGGTGAAATCTCCTGTAGCAATAAGGGCGATTTTATTCCCTTAAAAATTGAAAAGGTACATGGCAAAATTAGTTTTGACAATACGGAAGACTTCTTAATTACAAAAACAAGCATTTCGGTTACGGGAAATATACCCGAGTTTAAATTGGGTCCTGAAAAACTGGACCGAGAGCGACTTACAGAACTCCAAAAAGCCTATGAAGATGTCATAAAAAAAGAAATAAACGAAACTTGGGATGTTTTTAAGTTTTACAATGCTGACGGCTTGGAATTAAAGGATTTACTACGCAAGAAAAAATATGACCTTTTCAAAAAATATGAAAACGATTGGGATAAGGCTTTTGCAGATATGAAATCCGATGTTGAAGTTAAGGTAGAAATCGTGGGAACAGGTTCCATAACATAGCCCTAGGTTTTAATTAACGTGATAATTCCTACGGGGTTTATTTGCTGTACACATTGTTCGATTACGCCTAATTCACGTTAGTTTACTTATCCTCAAAATTAAATTGTACGGGCATTTCCGATTTTGGGGATGCCTTTTTCTGTGGCAAGATAAAAATTTAAAGAATATATTATCATAACGCGGTTAGTAAAGGTGTGATTTCCACTGAACCGGTTATAGCGATTTAATTTAAGAAGTAATAATAAATCGTAATTTCAGTTGAAACGTAAAATTCGATTTATTTTTGTTCAACTTAAATTAAACCACTATTTCAACATTATTCAGCATAATTTGAAAAGAGGTAAGGCTATGTGCGGAATATCAGGATTTTGTAATTTCAATCAAAACTACGAAGCTGAAAGCAAACGCCGGATTGACATTTTGGTAAAAATGAGAAGTTCAATTGCCCACCGAGGCAAGGATACCGACGGAGTGTATCTGAACAAAAACGTGGGCTTGGCACAGAATCGCCTGTTGGTTAAGGGTTTAAACGGAGGGATACAGCCCTTGACGAAAACCGTAAACGGCAATGAATATGCCATAATAACCAACGGTGGATTGTTTAACTCCCCGGAGTTAAAACAACGGTTAAACGGCTTTGCATTTGAGGGTTCAAGTGACGGGGAAATAATTCTCAACGGTTACTTGGAATACGGCATTGATTTTGTAAACGAGCTTAACGGTAATTTTTCCTTTGCCATTTGGGACGGCAAGAACGAAAAACTGCTCTTGGTCAGGGACAGAGTAGGTGTTAAGCCGCTGTTCTACGGGATTTTTGACAATACCCTTGTTTTCGGCTCTGAAATAAAGGCTTTATTTCAATTTCCGGGTGTTGAGCCGATTATTGATTTAAAAAGCATGAGAGAAGTATTTGGCTTAGGTCCGGCTAAAAACAACAGCAGTGGTGTTTTCAAGAATATTTTCGAAATAAAACCGGGACATTTCGGAGTGTTTTCCAAAGACGGCTTCCGGGAGGAGCAATATTGGCAATTCCAATGTGAAGAACATAAGGACAGCTACGAAGAAACTCTGGACAAAATCTCCTTCCTGATTCGAGATGCCGTTAAACGTCAAACCGTGGCAGACGTGGAGATTTGCAGCTTTTTGTCCGGAGGGGTTGATTCAAGCATTGTAACAGCCCTTACCTCCAAATACTTGGCGGAAAAAGGCAAAAAACTTTCTACTTATTCCTTTGATTTTAAGGATAATGACGTGTACTTCCAATCAAATTCGTTCCAACCTCATCGAGACAGACCTTTTGTGGAAATAATGCTAAAAGAATACGACTTAAATCATACATTCTTGGAATGTAACGAAGCCGAACTGGCGGATTTGCTGTATGAGGCGGTAGACGCCAGGGATATGCCCGGTATGGCTGATATTGATGCATCTCTTATGTATTTTTGTTCTTTGGTAAATAAGGAGCATAGGGTAGCTATGACCGGCGAATGTGCCGATGAGGTTTTCTGGGGTTATCCTTGGTTCCATAAAAAGGAATTGATTGAAAAGGATATTTTCCCTTGGTCCGGCAATATTGAAACACGAACCATGCTTTTGAACGAAGACTTTAAAAATAAACTGCAACTTGAAGAATTCGTTAAGGGTCATTATGAAGATACTTTGAAAGAGGTACCTCGACTTGACGGTGAGGATCCCTTTGATGCACGCCTTAGGGAAATCAATTATGTCAATATACGTTGGTTTATGCAGACACTTCTGGACAGGATGGACAGAATGGGCATCGGTGTTGACGGTAGGGTGCCCTTTGCGGATCACAGGCTTATGGAATATATGTGGAACGTTCCCTATGCTATGAAGTGCAAGGATGGTGTGGTTAAGAATCTGTTAAGGGAATCCTGCAAAGATTTGTTGCCGGATGAGCTGATTAACCGTAAAAAAAGCCCATTCCCCAAAACTTACAATCCCAATTACGAAAACCTGTTAAAGCAAAGATTATCGGAAATAGTGAATAATCCCAACTCGCCGGTTTATCCGTTAATTGATAAGTCAAAGGTCATACAATTCTTGGATGCACCCGCCGAATACGGCAAGCCCTGGTTTGGGCAGTTAATGGCTGCACCACAACTTATGGCATATATAATTCAAGTTAACTACTGGCTGGAAAAATACGGTCTGTCTTTGGGTAATATTAAATAACCTGCAAATAGCAAAAAGCTGTCGAAAAAATCGACAGCTTTTTTTATCCTACCAGCACTCTGCCTTCGGGATAATGTATTGAGTTATCACCGGTGATTTGACGCATGGTAAGGGCTACGGCGACTGTAATGGGACCCAGCCTGCCGAAAAACATACATATGCAAATAATAAATTTACCCAACACCGATAGTTGCGGAGTGATTCCCGTGGTAAGACCCACAGTACCAACCGCGGAAGAAACCTCGAACAGATAATCCAAAAAACCGAAACCGGGTATGGATTTTTCAGTTATTGAAAGAATAACCGTGGCGACAATAATCAGCGTAAGGTTAATCATTACCACCGCAAGCGCCTTTTGCAACAGATAGGAAGAAATATGCTTGTTGTGGACTTCTATTTGGTTTCTGCCTTTGACTACGGAAATAATCGCAAGTAATATTATTGAGAATGTTACGGTCTTTACGCCGCCGGCCGTACCACCGGGCGAACCGCCTATAAACATAAGAACTATAGTAATAAATTGAGAAGCCGGTTCCATATTCGCCTGATTTAATGTGTTAAAGCCTGCTGTACGAGTGGTTACGGATTGGAAAGCCGAAGCCATGCCCTTGTTGAAAATATTCAGTCCGCCGATGGTATTGGGATTATTGTATTCTATTATAAAAAACAAAACAGCCCCTACTACTATCAGACCCAGAGTCAGTTCCAAAACAATTTTCGTATGTAAACTCAGCCTATCAAAAATTGTTTTGAATCTTAACCGCCCTTCGCCTTTTACGGTTTTTATTGTTTTAATAAAATCCAGCCAAACGGTAAATCCAAGACCCCCAAAAATAATTACAAGCATTATTACCGTGTTTACCACCGGGTCCGTAAGATAATTTTCCATACTGTTGCCTATAATATCAAAGCCCGCATTGCAAAATCCCGATACCGCATGGAATATTCCCGACCATAACCCGATAAAAAACGGCTGTTCATGTCTGAAAAAAAACCAAAACCCCAAAATCAATGCCGCAACGGCTTCACAAAGAAAGGTAACTATGCAAACGTTACGAGCCAAGCGTACCATACCGGTTAAGTCGTCCTGATTAAAGGATTGTTGTATAACCAACCTTTCTCTTAGGGTAATAGTTCTTCCAGTAAAAATAATTATAGTGGTAAAAATAGTCATTAAGCCCAAGCCGCCGATTTGTATTAAAACCAAAATAACCAGTTTTCCGAAGGAACTCCAGTGCAGAGCCGTGTTGACTACAGTCAAGCCTGTAACGCAGACCGCAGAGGTGGCGGTAAAAAACGCATCCAACAACCCTACGCTCAGATTATCCTTGGAGGCAAAAGGCAGTGCCAATAAAACCGTGCCTACAAGTATGACAAACAAAAAACTGCATACTATAATTCTGGTAGGTTTCAAACTGAATAATTTTTCAAAGGCACTTTTTCGTGGTTGAGTATTATCGCTACTCAAGAAATCATCTCCATAAAAATATCATTCCGTGGATACTTAAATGCAACCGGATATAACAAAAGCTGTTTTCCGTAAACGTTTAAAGTGTATCCGGCATTTAAGTAAAGAAAACAAAATGAGTATGCACATTTCTAAAGTCAACAATATTAAATATTGGCGGCGTACAAAACACGCCCCTACAAAAACACTGAAATTATGCTGTTTTGTAGGGACGAGCTTTTTTGCCGGTCACTGAAGGAATCTTTGTTAACCGATTAAAATGATTCTGCTCATTATAATATGATTTGATAAATTATATCATAGTATAAAAAAAAATAATACTATTTATTGGAATTCTGTAAACCTATATTTATTTTCATTTAATTTTACGATACCCTGCTTAATATTATTGCAAAAAAATATAATATTAACTTAAAGCTCTGTATTATGAAAATATAAATTTATGTATTTGATGATAATTTGCAAAGAATAGTTTTAAATTGAAACTATTATTGATAAAAAACCGGTTACATACTGATATGCCGTTACAGTCAAATAGTTTTGCCTTGGCTCTCTGCGGCAAAACAAAAAGCTCTGACAGGAATAGTCCATATCAGAGCTTTTAATTTGAGTTAATTACATATTTTTTATTCTGTTCACGGCTTCAATGGTTTTTTCCGCATCACCAAAAGCGGTTAAGCGAATGTAACCTTGTCCGCAAGGTCCGAAACCTACGCCGGGAGTGGTAACAACAGAGGCTTCTTTTAAGATTTTGTCAAAGAATGCCCAAGAATCCATACCGTTGGGTGTTTGTGTCCAAATGTAAGGAGCGTTTTCTCCGCCGAATACTGTATATCCGGCATCAGCCAAGCCGCTTCTGATAACTTTGGCATTGTTCATGTAGTAAGCAATGTTTTCTTTGATAGCTTTTTGTCCTGCTTCGGAGTATACCGCTTCTGCGGCTTTTTGGATAACGTATGCTACGCCGTTGAATTTTGTGGATTGACGACGCAACCAAAGGGCATTTGCACTTTCGTTTTCAATCTTCAAATCTTTGGGGATTATTGTATAGGCACAGCGAGTACCGGTAAAGCCGGCTGTTTTGGAGAAAGACCTAAATTCTATGGCACATTGTCTTGCTCCGTCTATTTCGTAAATCGAATGAGGAATGGAATCGTCTTGGATAAATGCCTCATAAGCAGAGTCGTAAAGCAAAACGGAATTGTTTTTTAAAGCATATTCAACCCATTGTTCCAAATATTCTTTTGTTGCTGTCATACCTGTGGGATTGTTGGGGAAGCAAAGGTAAATCAAGTCCGCTTTTTCTGTGGGAATAGCAGGCAGGAAGCCGTTATCCGCTGTACAGTTCATATAAACAATGTTGCTCCATTTTCCGTCAGAACCTAGATTGCCGGAGCGACCGCTGATTACGTTGGAATCAACATAAACCGGGTATACCGGGTCACATACCGCAACTACATTGTCTGTATGGAAAATATCTATAATGCTGGAGGTATCGCTTTTGGCACCGTCGCTTACGAAAACTTCGTCAGCGGAAATATTAACGCCTCTTGATTTATAATCAAATTCCACAATTTTGTTTCTTAAAAACTCAAATCCTTCATAGGGGCCGTAGCCTTGGAATCCGCTTAATGAGCCCATTTCGTCCGCCGCTTTATGCATAGCATCCACTATAGGTTGCGGAAGCGGTCTGGTAACGTCGCCTATACCCAATCTGATTACTTGTTTGTCGGGATTTTGGGTTACATATGTTTCAACTCTTTTGCCTATTTCCGCAAAGAGATAGTTGCCTGGTAATTTCAAGAAATTGTCGTTTACTCTAGCCATTTCAATACTCCTTAATATTTTTTCTGTGATTTATACCGGTTCCATTTAAAAATATAGAAATGTATTACAGGGTTTCGCCGTCAAAAACAAATTCCGCCGAGCCTGTCATATATACATTGTTGTCATTTTCGTTCCAATTGATTAATAATTCGCCGCCTTTGAGGATAAGACGCATTTCTCTTTTGTCTGTTACTCCGGATTTAACAGCCGCAACTAAAGTTGCACAAGCTCCGGTTCCACAGGCAAGAGTTTCGCCGGCTCCTCTTTCCCAAACACGCATATGCAAGCCTTCAGGGGTTAATACTGCAAATTCAGTATTTATTTTTCTGGGGAATAATTCGTGGGTTTCGAATTTCGGTCCTATTTGCTCAAGGTTAAGATTATGCAAATCCTGAACATCATCCATAAAAATAACAGCATGAGGATTGCCCATGGAAACGCAGGTTACCTTGTATTCCTTACCGTCTACGGTCATGGTTTCGTTTGTAAATTCCGGTTTGGGACATACAGCCGGAATTTGCTGCGGAACAAAAATGGGAGAGCCCATATTTACTTTAACGGAACTGACCGCTCCGTCTGTAACGGAAAATTCCAAGGTTTTAATACCGGCAAGGGTTTCAACGGTTACAACCTTTTTATCGGTAAGCTTTCTGTCATATACATACTTACCTACGCAGCGAATGGCGTTTCCGCACATTTCCGCTTGGCTTCCGTCGGAGTTGAACATTTCCATTTTAAAGTCCGCAACTTGAGAAGGGCAAATCAAGACCAAGCCGTCGGAACCTATACCGAAGTGTCTGTCGCTGTATTTTACGGCAAGTTTTCCCGGATCGGTTATTTTTTCTTCAAAGCAGTTTACGTAGATATAGTCGTTACCCGCTCCGTGCATTTTAGTAAATTTCAAAATACCGCCTCTTTCATGTGAATAAAAAATTTCTTTCCAAACTCAATTATAAAGAAGTTTGGAGCTTAAATATCTATCAATAATTTATTAAATATTTTTGCAGTTCCCATTGTGTGGTTCTTTGTGCATACTCTTTATATTCAGCCTCCTTGGCTTCCACGTATCGAGTATGTATATGCTCGCCCAAGGCATTTTTCACGAATTCCGAATTTTTGGTTAATTCTATGGCTTCCAATAAGGTAGCCGGGAGACTGTCTATACCCATTTCTTGCCGTTGTTCTTCGGTAAGATGATATACATTGGTATCAACGGAATCAGGCACTTTAAGATCTCTCTTAATACCGTCCAGACCTGCCGCCAGGCAAACGGCTATGGCAAGGTAGGGATTTGCCGACGGATCAGGGCAACGTAATTCTACCCTGGTTCCTGCCCCTCTGGTGGCGGGAATCCGAATCAGCGGACTGCGGTTTTGTGAAGACCAGGCTATGTAACAGGGTGCCTCAAAGCCGGGAACAAGACGTTTGTAGGAGTTAACCAAGGGATTTGTTACGGATGTCATTTCCTTCATATGGGTTAAAAGACCGGCTATGAAGTTATAGGCTATTTTGCTTAGTCCCAGTCGGTCGCTTTCATCGTAAAAAGCATTTTTACCGTCCTTGGTAAGGGACATATTAATATGCATACCGGAACCTGCCGTTCCGAAAATTGGCTTGGGCATAAAGGTAGCGTGCATATTATGTTGCCTTGCTATAGTTTTAACCACCAATTTAAAAGTCATAATTCTGTCAGCGGTGGGTAAAGCCTCGGCATATTTAAAATCTATTTCGTGTTGCCCTTTGGCAACTTCATGATGGGCTGCTTCTATCTCGAAGCCCATTTCTTCAAGGTTAAGGCATATATCTCTTCTCACGTATTCTCCGTTGTCTAACGGAGCCAAGTCAAAATATCCTGCGGCGTCATGAGTAACGGTTGTAGGGGCACCGTTGGGTTTGGTATTAAACAAAAAGAATTCACATTCCGGACCTACATGAAATTCATAGCCCAATTCTTTTGCTTCATTTAAAACTCTGCGTAAAACATATCTGGGGTCACCGGTAAAAGGTTTGCCGTCCGGTAAATAAACGTCGCAAATCATACGGGCAACTTTTGCCTTATTTGGTCCCCAAGGCAGAATATTAAAGGTAGAAACATCCGGATAAAGGTACATATCGCTTTCTTCGATACGAACAAAGCCCTCTATGGACGAGCCGTCAAACATAATCTTGTTGTCCAAGGCCTTGAGCAATTGAGAATCGGTAATTGCAACATTTTTAAGCATACCGAAAATATCGGTAAATTGCAGCCTTATGAATTTTACATCATTTTCTTTCACAAGATTAACTATATCCGCAGCAGTATAATTTGGCATATTCTCCTCCGATTTGTATAATCTGAATAAAACAGACAACGAAAAACTTGAGAAAAAATATTAGTATAATAACCGTTAAAATAGCTTAGAGAAACCCCAAATAAAACCCCGAGGATTTTGAATTAAGTTTCTTACCTAAGAAATTTTACGGTAAATTCTCTTATTATTAATTAAGAATCCTTATGCCGCTATAAATTTTACAAGAATACAAAGCCATTGTCAAGGAAACCGACCAATTGTGAAATATATACTTAATTGCCGGTTAAGTAGTAACAAAAGCGTATATTCATAGTGGTGAGCGGCCGGTGTTTTTTTTCATAAAAACGCAAGAGCTAACCGTTATCGAAGAACAGCTTTTGTTACTATTCCTTTTGTAATTAATTATACTAATTCCATATAAGATGAAGGTCAAAAATAATCGTTTTTTCCTTGAACTGTTGGAAAAGATCAATTATTTTTGTCCTCTGTTTAAAATGTAATCAGTATATATAATAAAAGCTTATCTCCAAAATTCAAACCCGGTTTTCATTTGGGATAAGCTAAGGCATTTTTATTAGGGTTTTTTTAAATCGAAAATCATTAGGTAATCGTCTTCTCGTTCCTCTAAAATTTCGAAACCCAAGTCAAGATACATTTTTGCGGCGTAATTTTCTTTTTGAACGGACAAGGATGCTCGTTTGTATTTTTTTTCTTTAAGCAGCTGCAACATATTTTTCATTAAGGCTGTTCCTATACCATTGCCTCTGTATTCTTTGTAAACAGAGATGGCAAACTCGGGAGTTTCGCTGTCTATGTTACCGAAACCCTTAATATCTCCGTCTAAAATCCTCGTCCAAACAGCTCCCACGACCTTACCTCGGATTTCCGCAACAAGGCAAAAATCATCGGGTTTGGTAAAGTCTTTGACGTAATTTTGCAAATCCGGTTCGTTAATAATCTCTCTGGGCAAGGGTTCTTGCCCTTCTTTTTGAAAAATTGCTTCGTAAACAAAATTATTCAAAAGATGTGCTTCCGGTGCTTTGATTTTTCTTATTATGCAATCCATTAAAGCCCTCCGTGATGTTAATAGTTTGTCTTAACGTTGAATATAGAAAAAGTTAATATTTCGTGATTAAATTAAGTGACCGGTGATAATTCTTAGTATTTACAGGTTATGTAGATACCGTAACCGGAACTTTTTCCGGCAATACAGAAAAGAAAAGCAAAGAGATTTTTAAGATCCTACGTTTTTTCTGACCGGTTTTATTTTTCGCAAGCTGTCTTTATAGTATTCAAACCAATACCTGTACTGTTATTTCCTTTTTTAATAATAATGCTTCCGGGATAAGATTTTGCAACATATAATTTCTGATTTAGGTTAGTTTCTTATGAGATTTCTATGTAACAAACATCTCTTATGTATACCGATCTTCTATCAGTAGTTAACAGAAGCAATCATTACATATTTGTGAAGTTTTGAACAACCTTGAAAGAATTGTGTTATATTATACCACAAATTATTTTTAAACAAGTACAAAAAAGAAAATTCTATAATTTTACCGGAAATAATATAATGAGCAGTTGTTTTTTTATAAAATTTTACAAATTACCGAAATTATTTTACAGTATAGCGGTTCCGGTAGAGAAATGACAAAAAGTTTAAACAAAAAAGGACAGCTTTACAGCTATCCCCTTTTATTTTGGATATATTCCTATGACTGTTAGCTTGATGAAAAAACGGTTATAAAAACATACTACACTTCGTGCCTAATACTGTTAAAAATAAAATTCTTAAATGCAGTCTTTATTTCGTTTCTTCCTTTTTGTCTTATGGGCACAAATTTATCGTCGTACATTAAAAAACCGTCTTTAGCCAGAGCCTTAACTCTTCTCATATTTACAATAAAACCTCTGTGACAAGTCAAAAAAATACTGTCGTCCAGCTTTTTTCTGATGTTGGATAAGGTATCGTAGCATTTGATTTTATCGGTTGTATAGGAAATAATAATACCGTTACGAACCGCCTCTATGTAATTAATACCCTTTAAGGGAAGTCGAAGGATTTGCCCCTGTACAGCTACCTCAAGAAAACGTACCTCCTCGTTAAATAGACGCTTACATCTTTTCATGCATTCACATACGCCTTCATAGCTGACCGGCTTAACCAGATAATGTGTTGCATGAACGTCAAACCCATCTGTCATATGCTCATTACTGTAAGTAGTGAAAATAATCTTGCAATCATCATCCCAACTGCGAATTTTCGAGGCTACTTCCACTCCGCTCATTCCGCTCATATAGATATCCAAAAAATATATTTGGTATTGTTCTTCTTTAAAGTTTTCAAGCAGGGTTTCACCGGAATCGAACTGTATTATATTAAATTGTTGGTTAAATTCCTCGGAGTATTGCATCAAATACTTTGAAAGCAACTCAACATCATCTCTATTGTCGTCACAAACCACAACTTTCATAAATAATCTCTCCAAATCCGGTTTCATGATGATTAATTGCAAAACAGACTTATATTTCTGAATCAGATGAATTATTTTTACATAATTTACGGACAAGCCATACATTTAACATAATTCTGATAATCCCATTAAGGACTGCTATTGAATAGCACGATTATTAATCGAATAGCACAGGTAACTTGAAATACATAATTGCTGCATTATAATAAAATTACAGTAACACGAAGAAGGGGGTAAAAACTTAATCCACTGCAAACATACTATATGTCTCCATTGTAATTCGTTAATTAAACTCTACCAAATAAGTTTGAAAGGAAATGAGCATGAAAAAAATAACCAGGTTAATTACTTTGATTTGCAGTTTAATTCTGTTGGCAGTTTCTGCTACAGCCTGCGGATCCGGGCCGTCTAAGGAACAATTGGACAAAATCGGAAGCAAATACGAAACACTGGGCAAACGTTACCAAGAAATAACATTAAAAATTAAGGATACAGGTTTATTTGAAGCTGCACCCGAAATAGCTCAACAATCCTCTGAATTGGGTATGCAAATAGCAGAAATGGGCAAGCAAATATCAGAAGAACTTCCCAAAATGAAGCCGGCAGAAGCGGATAAGCTGATTGTAGAAATAGATAAAGCAATAGCTGCTATGGATGAATACGAAAAACTTGCACAATTTCAACAAGAAGATGACGGCGGCGATGTACCGGATGATACCGATCAGTAAGATTAGGCAAGAATAGTCAGAAATAATATAGTTACAAACTTCTTTATACTTACAAGGAACGATTTGCGGGGATATATCGTTCCTTGTCCTCCTAAAAAATAAACTTAACCCGTATTTATGTAAATAAACTAAGCTTCAAATTTATTAAATACTTATTCTTGCCATAATACAAACAAAGGGATAGCCACTAAGCTATCCCTTGTTGTTTTTAATTATGTCTATTAACTGGCAGTTACGTTTCTGGTTTTACGTTTGGGTTGTTTGCGAGGTATGGGTTGGCGATTTTCGTTGTAGATTATCTCGGGTGCTGCGTTGTTTAAGACTGTATCTTTTGTAATTATTACCTTTTCAATGGTTTCGTTTGAAGGTATGTCGTACATAATATCCATCATGAAACCTTCTACTATAGCACGAAGACCCCTGGCACCGGTTTCACGCTCTATAGCCAATTTTGCAATTGCGGACAGAGCTTCGTCGTTAAATTCCAAACGAACATTGTCAATTTCGAAAAGGTATCTGTATTGCTTGGTAAGGGCATTTTTGGGTTTTGTGAGGATGGAAAGTAAGGCGTTTTCATCCAAAGAATTCATGGTTACCACTACCGGCAATCTTCCTACCAATTCCGGAATTAAGCCGTATTTAAGTAAATCTTGGGGTAAGAGGTCTTTAAGTATATCATCGCTGAGACGTTCTTGTTTGCTTTTATTATCCGCACCAAAACCAATGATTTTTTTGTTTTGGCGTTGTTCGATAATTTTTTCTATACCGCCGAAGTTTCCGCCGCAGATAAACAGAATATTAGTAGTGTCTATTTGGATGAAATCTTGGTGAGGATGCTTTCTGCCGCCTTGCGGAGGTACGGAAGCTACGGTGCCTTCCAAAATTTTAAGCAGTGCCTGTTGAACGCCTTCGCCGCTTACATCACGGGTAATGGATGGATTATCGGTTTTTCGTGCAATTTTATCGATTTCGTCTACGTAAATAATGCCACGTTGAGCCCGTTCAATGTCAAAATCGGCGGCTTGTATGAGTTTAAGCAAGATATTTTCTACGTCTTCGCCTACATAGCCGGCTTCGGTTAGTGTGGTTGCATCTGCAATGGCAAAGGGTACGTCAAGCATTTTTGCCAGAGTTTGTGCAAGAAGGGTCTTACCCACACCGGTAGGACCTACAACCAAAATATTGGATTTTTGCAAATCTATATCGTCCGGAGCATCTTTGAAAATAACACGTTTGTAGTGGTTGTAAACAGCCACGGAAAGCGCCTTTTTTGCACTGTCTTGACCGATTACGTAATCGTCCAAAAAGGCACGGATTTCTGCAGGCTTGGGCACTTTAAAGCCTTCTGCGGATACGTCTTTAATTTCTACTCCATCTATCTCCAATAATTCGTAACACAAGTCTATACATTCATTGCAAATATAACTGTTAGGTCCTGAAATAAGTTTTCTTACGCTATCTTGGGTTTTGTTGCAGAAAGAACAACGAAGAGTCTTTCTGTCATCAAATTTTGTTGCCATTATTTGCCTCCTTATTATCTGATACCGATTAGAAACCCGGTCAAAGTAAACACGGTAGGTTTCCTCCATATTTTAAGCTTATTCATAAAACAGGCTATGCGTAAACATAAAACCGATTCGGTATCTTTATCTGTCCTACCCTAATTCAATGAAACAATCGTAAAGCAATAAGGGTCTATTCATTTTATTTTTATGGTTTATATTCTATTACAGAATAAACCGGTATTCAAGCAGTTATCAATAATTTACCAATAAAATTCCGACGATTTTTTTCCTCTTAAAAATTAATCTATAAACACATTGCATAAAACATTGGTTGAAAAAAGTTAACAGTATTATTTGTATGTTAAATACTGATTCCATTTTAAACAGAGGACAAAAATAATTGATTTTTTCCAACGGTTCAAGGAAAAAACGATTATTTTTGTCCTTCATCTTATATGGAATTAGTATATAACTCAAACCCAAGGTAAAAAAAATTCAACCAATGTTTCTTAATACAAAGGGCAGTGAGAACCGCCGGTTCTCTCCGCCCTTGTTTATTATCGTTTTGTAATTATGGAGTCAATTAAGCCGTATTGTACTGCGTCTTCTGCGGACATATAGTAATCTCTGTCGGTGTCACGTTCTACTACTTCCAGTGGTTTGCCGGTGTTTTGAGCCAGCATTGCGTTTAATTTTTGTTTGGTTTTTATGATTTGTTCTGCATGAATTTGAATGTCGGAAGCCTGACCTCTTGCACCGCCCAGAGGTTGATGTATCAATATTTGAGAGTTGGGTAAAGCAAAACGTTTGCCTTTTGCACCGCC